>CBDUCL010000187.1:0-5997 GCA_965365625.1 uncultured Chromatiales bacterium
TCTTGTAGCCCGCCGCGGCCGCCGGGGGGGGGCGGTCGCGGCGGCCCCTATCTCAGCGCTGCTGGAGCGGTAGATGCCACAAGACCCGAACAACCTGATCTGGATCGACCTGGAAATGACCGGGCTGGACCCCAGCAGCGACGAGATCCTGGAGATCGCCACCATCGTCACCGACCAACAGCTGCAAGTCCTGGCCGAGGGCCCGGTGATCGCCATCCACCAGCCGGAGGCGAGGTTGCAGGCGATGGACGACTGGAATCAGGAGCACCACGCTGCCTCCGGCCTGCTGTCGCGGGTGCGCGCCAGCCGGCGGGACACCGCGGCGGCGGAGCGCGAGACCCTGGCCTTTCTGCAGCAGTACCTGCCGTCTGGCAAGTCCCCCATGTGTGGTAACAGCATCTGTCAGGACCGGCGCTTCATGGCGCGCCTGATGCCGGAGCTGGAGGCCTTCTTTCACTACCGCAACCTGGACGTGTCGAGCCTCAAGGAACTGGCCTTCCGCTGGGCCCCGGAGATGGCCCGCGGCTTCGTAAAGGATTCCAAGCACCTAGCCCTGGACGACGTGCGCGATTCCATCGCCGAGCTGCTTTACTATCGCGAGCACTTCCTGCGTCCGGAGCCTGTTCCCGAGCCCTGATCCGGGGCGGCGGCTGCACCGGCGGGGTGCGCGCCAGCGGGGTATAGCCACTATTGTGTACCCGCGAGGCGAGCAGTTTACGGGCTGTCGCATGGCGGATGACATCTGGCAAATATGTTGCTTTAATTTTAGGTTGAACCGCATAGAAAAACCGATTGGGAGGAGACTCAAACATGACCGTAACCGAAATCCGCAAGATCGCGCGCAACCTGGGGGTCAAGACCGGCAAGCTGCGCAAGGACGAATTGATTCTCGCGATTCAGACCGAAGAGCAAAACTTTCCCTGCTTCGGCACGGCGATCGATGGCGACTGCGATCAGGGTGGGTGCTGTTGGCGCGAGGATTGCCTCAAGCCGGCTGTCTAGGTTTGGGGTGAAGCGCCCAGCCAAGCTGGGCTACTATCTCCACACCAAATGGGTGCGGCAATCGCCGCACCCATCTTTACAAGGGGATAGTAGAGATGAAAATTGGTGTTGGGGGCTTCCCCCCGGAGACCGACGCCGAGGAGATCCGCCGGGCATTGGAAGATTTCGGCGTTCCTGTCAACGAGGTGACCATCGAGGCCTCGCCCGATCCGAGCCGCTACCTAGCCCTGATCGATGCCGACGTTGACGAGGCCGGCGCCCGGGTGCTGGTCGACAAGATCGACGGCAAGATGTGGAAGGGCAAACAGTTGCGCGCGGACCGCTACCTGATGTTCAAATGAGCCGCCCCCTCAGCCCTTGGACCGGTATCCGCGCCTACTTCGTCGAGCCGGTGAGGAAACTGCTGCCGGTGCTGCTGGGGGCTTGGCTGATTGCGGGTTGCTCAACTTTGGGCCCGCAGAGCGTGCCGCGGGACCGTTTCGACTACAATACTGCGATCTCCGATTCCTGGAAGGAGCAGACGCTCCTGAATATCGTCAAGCTGCGCTACGCCGACATGCCTCTGTTCGTGGAGGTAGCCTCGGTGGTCAGCGGCTACACCCTGGAGAGCACCCTGTCATTGGCGGGTACCCTGGCTACGGATTCTGCGGTCACCGGTGACGCGCTCAATCTGGGTGCAGGCGGCAAGTACACCGACCGACCCACCATTACCTACGCGCCGATTACGGGTCAGCAGTTCAACAAGAGCTTCATGACCCCGATCCCGCCGCGAGCGGTGTTGTTCCTGATGCAGTCGGGCTGGGCGGCAGACCTGATCCTGCCGATCACCGTCGACTCCATCAACGGCCGGCGCAGCCGGATCGCCGCCGGGGTCAACCAGCGCGGCGGCGACAGCGGTTTCTACCGCGTCATAGAACTGATGCGCGAGATTCAGAAATCCGGCGCGGTGGGGATGCAGATCCTGCGCTCCGGAGAGGCCGGCGAGACTACCGTGCTGTTTTTCCACCGCGATAACGTCGGGCCGGAAGTAGACGCGGCGGTATCCGAACTGGACCGGTTGCTGGGCCTGCGCCCCGGCACCCGCGAGACGCAGGTCGTTTACGGGTTACTGCCCAAGTCGGACACCGAGTTGGCGATGCTCACCCGCTCCATGCTGCAGATCATGATCGATTTCGCCACCCAGATCGAGGTGCCGCTTGAGCATGTGCAGGAGGGGCGCACGGTGCCCTCTTTGGAGAAGGGTGACGGTTTGTCGCGGCTGATCGAGATCCGTCACAGTAAGGAGCCGCCGGAAAGCGCCTTCACCGCGGTGAAATACCGCGACTATTGGTTCTGGATCGACGATAGGGATTTCGCCTCCAAGCGCACCTTTGCCTTTTTGATGATCCTGTTCTCGCTGACCGAAACCGGTGCCAAGGAGGGCCTGCCGCTGGTGACCATTCCCGCAAGTTGAGTGGTCGATACGGGATGAGGTACTTGCAGCGGGTGTGGCGCCGATGAGACCGATAACGGTTGCGCCCGCGTCGGCCACGCGCCCCGGGTTCGGGCTGCTCTGGTGGCTGACGGCCCTGCTGTTGCTCGCCGGTTGCAGCAACGTCCATTTGCGCAACCCGGTGCCGCCGGACCGAGCGGAGCTGGCGGAGATCCCGGGGATTCCCGATGCCCGGTTCTGGGGCGATGCCCCGCCTGCGGACATGGAACTCCGGCTCAGGAACTTGCGCGAGCAGCAATTGGCAGGAAAGCTGATCGGTCCGAACCGGGCGCCGAATTACCTGGCGCTCTCCGGCGGCGGAGCTCGTGGGGCCTTCGGGGCCGGACTGCTGGTGGGCTGGACCCAGGCCGGCGGACGCCCCGAATTCGACATCGTTACCGGGGTCAGTACCGGAGCGCTGATCGCCCCGTTCGCCTTTCTTGGCCCCGATTACGACCCCAGCCTCGAGTGGGTTTACACCCGTACCGACAGCGCCCAGATCATGAACCGGCGCGGGCTGTTGGCCTTTCTGTTCCGCGACTCCATGGCCAACCTGGTCCCGTTGGAGCGGTTGCTCGCCCGGCACTTGGGGCCGGAAGAGCTGCGCCGCATCGCGGCCGAGCACCGCCGGGGACGTCGCCTTTTCATCGGCACTACCCATCTGGATGCCGGGCGCCCGGTGATCTGGAACATCGGCGCCATCGCAGCCAGCGGCCGCCCGGACGCCTTGCAGTTGATCCACCACATTCTGGTGGCCTCGGCCTCGATTCCGGGGGCATTCGAGCCGGCGTATTTCGAGGTCGAGGCCGACGGCCGGCGCTATGATGAAATGCACGTAGACGGCGGCGCTACCGCCCAGGTTTTCCTGTTTCCGGCCCAGTTCGACTGGCGCCAAATGGCCGAAATCATCGAGCCCCCGCGGCCGGCTCGTATCTATGTGATCCGCAACTCCGCCTTGGCCCCCGAGTTCGAGCCGGTCAAACCCAGGGCCCTGGCCATTTCCGCCCGCTCGGTGGCCGCGCTGATTCGCACCCAGGGCATCGGCGATCTCAACCGCATCTATCTGCAGGCCCGCCGCGACGGTATGGAATTCCGGCTGGCCCATATTCCTCGCGAATTCGATATGACCCCCAGCGAGCCGTTCGATCCGGTGTATATGAAGGCCCTGTTCGACCTCGCGGAAGCGCAGGCGCTGGCTGGTTACGCCTGGCTGGATACCCCGCCGGGGGTGGATGTGGAAGCGGGGCGCTGACCCGGGTTGATGAGGCGCGATTGCGCGGGCCGTCCGAATCAGGCAACAACCTGGCCCGCGATTTCGGCGAGCAGCAGTCCCAGGCAGCAGGCGAGCCCCAGCCCCGGCAGCCAACCGGGGTAGACCCTAACTCCTTGAGGCCTCGGCTCGCGTCGCCGCACCCGCAGCAGTGACAGATTGACCACGCAGAACAGGCTCAGCACCACAAAGCTGGTGAGCTTGGCCAGGGTCAGCAGCGGCAGCCAAAGCGCAAAGGCCAGTACCAGCAGGCTCACCACCAGGGTGGCCGGCAGCGGGGTGCGGGTACGCCCGTGCACCCGGGCCAGGGATCGCGGCAGCCAGCCCTGGCGGGCCATGCCATAGAGGATGCGAGAGCCCATCACCACCTGCAGCAGGGCGCCGTTTACGACCGCGAACAGGGCGATCAGGCTGAGCATCAGCGGCTCGCCGGGGCGGTGTTGCTGATAGACCAGGGCCAGCGGGGCGTCGCTGGCGGCCAAGCGGTCGCTCGGCAGGCTCAGCACCGCGGCGAGGGAAACGCTTAGATAGAACAGGCAGACCACCGCCAAGGAGATGCCGATGGCGAGGGGGAAATTGCGCTCGGGCCGTTGCACCTCCTCGCCCATCTTCACCATGTCCTCGAACCCAATAAAGGCGTAAAAGGCGACAAAGGCCCCCAGCAGGATGCCGCTCCAGGCGTTGCCGTCCAGCCCAGGGTTGAGGGCCGGCAGCCGCTCCGGGCTCTGGCCGAGCGCCGGGGCCGCCGCCCAGAGTACCAGCAGCAGGCCGCCGATCTCGACCAGGGTGAACAGGGCCGCCAGGCGCAGGGATTCGCTCACGCCCCAGGCCGCCAGTCCGCCCAAAGCGGTGGCCAGCAGCGACAGCGCCAGCCACTCCGGGAGCGTGACGAAGACCTGCAGGTAGGCGACGAAACCCCGGGCCAGCGTCGCCGAGGACACAACGCCCACCAGCAGCACCAGCAGCCCCACCAGGCGTGCCAGCGGCGTCCAACCAAAGCCCTGTTGCACGTACGCCGCTTCGCCCGCGCTCACCGGGAAGCGGGCCGCCAGCTCGGCATACGCCAGGGCGGTAAAGCCTGCCACCAACGCCGCCAGCAGGAACGCCAGCGGGGCGAACAGCCCGGCCACCCCTGCCACCTTGCCGACCAGCACATAGATGCCTGCCCCCAGGATATTGCCCAGGCCGTAGAAGGTGAGTAGGGGCAGGGAGATGCAGCGCTTGAGCGCGACGGGTTCTTGGTTCGGCATGGGTGGACGGCGATGCCTGGTGACGGCGGGCGGATGGACGGCCATACTTGGTCTGAGGATACGCCCAGCCATGCAGCCGCCGCAAACCCGCCATGTCCTGTACCTGCTGATCGCCCTGCTTGGGGTGTACGCCCAGATCGCCCAAGCCCTGCTGGCGCGCGAAGGCCTGGTGGCCTTCTACGGCAACGAGCTCAGCCTCGGCGCCTTCTACGGCGGATGGCTATGGTGGCTGGCCCTGGGCTCGCTGCTGGCGGTGCGCTGGCGGGCCCGGCCCTGGGTGACACAGCCGCTGCCTCTACTGCGCGCCCTGGTGCTGGCCCTGCCGCTGTTGCTGCTGGGGCAGATGCTGCTGCTGCGCGGGGTCCGCCTTTTCCTGGATGTCTCCCCCAGCGAGTTTATCCCCCTAGGGCAGATGTTCCTGGTCCTGCTGCTGGCGACCCTGCCCGGCGGCCTGGCTCTGGGGCTGGCCTTTCCCCTGGCCTGCCGCGCCTTGCGACCTGTGCCCGCGTCCGATGCCGATCTGCAGGGCAGCGTCGCCGGGGTCTCCTACCTGTACGTGTTCGACGCCCTCGGGGCCCTGTTCGGCGGCCTTGTGTTCACCTTCGTGCTGGTGGAATGGCTGGGACCTTGGCGCAGCCTGGGGCTGACGGCGCTGCTGCTGGCCCTGTGCAGCCTGCTGCTGGGGGCCGACCGGGGCGGGCGCTGGTGGGCAGCGCTGTTGGCCCTGTGCGGCCTGCTGCTGGCCGCTAGCCCAGCTGGCGGCTGGTTCGGGGCCCAACTTGAAGTCCTGCGCTTCGCCAGCCTGCAGCCGGGTTTGGAGCTTGAGACCGCGCTGGAGACCCGTTACGGGCACCTGGCCCTGGGCCGCACCGGCCGCCAGTTCTCCCTGGTCGAAAACGGTCGCATCGGCGAGAGTTTTCCCGACCCCCAGGGAGTGGAGCAGGACGCCGCCTATGTCTTCGCCCAGGCCCCGGATGCGGAGGGCCTGCTGCTGTTCGGTGGTC
>CBDUCL010000188.1:0-5946 GCA_965365625.1 uncultured Chromatiales bacterium
GCACAACAGGCTCTCGTAGACGCCGATGATGTCCTCGTGGTCGGTCAGATCGATCCAGTGCTGGATGTCCTCCATGTCGGTTTCTTCGATCGTGCCCCCTACGTAGAGGGCCGCCATGACCGAGTTTTCACCATCGGCCATCAGCGCGTCGAACAGCGCCTGCAGCTCTGGGTTCACAAAGTTCCCGACATCGGATTCGTCGCTCACCGGGTCCTCGACCTGGTCCTGATATTTGTCCAGCATCTTTTTAACCCCGTCCATGTGGCTTTGCTCGGACGTGGCGATATTGGCGAACACGGGCAAACCCCACAGGTTCCCCAGCTCCATATAGCTGTCGCGTGCCAGCTTCTCCTCTTCGCGCATGAACAACAGGCCCGCTTTCTCGTCGGGAGACAGCGTGCCCAGTTCGCCGCTGCCGCCTCCGCCTGGACGCGCGCCGGCGGACACTACGTAACTCGATCCGGCCGCCACCAGCAGTGCGGCGGCCAGGCATGGCAACCATTTCTTGCTTAACATCGTCCACCTCCCAAAGTACCGCGGCTTTGGCTTTCCTTACCGACAACAGCTGCGGTTATCGCGGTGCTAAAGATCGGGAGCGGGGCGGTTCCTTGCCTAGGTCCCGACCGCCAGAGGCTATTACTACTTCTTGTGCCTCCAGATCCATGATATTTGGCCGAAGCTGAACTGCGCCTTAGGCTGGCCGTAAGCTGAGGTTAAGGGAACGGGCCCCTGGCCCCGGGCTGATATACTGGGCCATGCTTCGTCGATTCCCCCATCGCTTGCCGCGTTCCTGGCGCCGCTGGACTCTCAGCGCCCTGCTGGGCCTGGCCGCGGCGGACCCTGGCCAGGCCCAGGACTGGGTATTCCTGATCGGAGGCGGGGACCAGGCCGACAACTCCCAGGCCCAGATCGAGGCCAACACCCGCTGGGCGCGTGAGGTGCTGGCCGGAATGCCCGGGGAGCGCCGGCTGCGCCTGTACTTCACCGACGGTGACGACCCGGCACCGGACGTAACCGAATGGCAGCGCCCGCCGGAAGAGGCAGCCGCCATGCAGCCCCTGGCGCGGGTGCTAAATGCTTACTGGAGCAACGGCCAGCGCTTTCGCAATCATGCCCTGGGGGCGGTCGACGGGGGCACCCGAAGTGACCTGCTCAGCGCGGCTTTGGCGGAGCAACTGAGCGCCGTGGAAGCCGACGACCGGGTATTTCTGGTATTCAACGGACATGGGGTCTGGGACCGGAAAGATCCGCTTGGCAACCGCATCCTGCTTTGGGATTCCACTGCGCTGAACGTGCGTGAAATCAAGCGCATCCTCGACCAGGCGCCGGCAGATACCGCGCTACGCTTCGTGTTCACCCAGTGCTACGCCGGTGCCTTCGCCGCCTTGGCCGAACCCGGCTCGAACCGCTGCGGATTCCTGGCCGAGGCAGCGGACCAACCGGCCGAGGGTTGCTCGGCGGCCATGGACCAGTTGGACTTTCAGGACTACAGCAGCTATTTCTTCGCCGCCCTGGCGGGCCGGGACCGCTTTGGCGATCCCTTGCGGGCTTCTCCGGACCGCAACGGCGACCGGCAAGTGAGTCCGCTTGAGGCCCATTTCTACACCCTGGTGCATGCCGACAGCTCGGATATTCCGCGCGCCACCAGCGAGGCCTTTCTGCTCGCCTGGGATCCCTGGTTTCTCGACTTGGTCATCCGGCTGTATGCGGGGGAGGACAGTCGTTATCAGGGTCTGGCGCGGGAGTTGGCGGCCGCCAGCGGGCTTGATCCGGGGCAAGCCATTGAGCCTCAAGTTCGGTCTGGCCGCGCCCGGGCCGAACGCAAGCTAAGGGGCCTGCGCAGAGAGCAGGAGCGGGTCACCCAGCGTATCGAGGAACTTCGCCCGGCCCTGGAACGTGAATTGCTGCGACGCTGGCCGGAGGCCGGATACCCCTATACCCTGGGGTTTCGAAGTTTTCTGGAACAGGAGCTGGAAGTGGCCCAGTTCTTTATCCTCGAACAGCGAAATTACCCGGCCCTGGTGCAGGCCCAGGACCACTACTGGGTGCTGGAGGACCAGGTCCTGGAGGCGGAGCGAGGAGTAACCGCGTTCGACCGCATCGAGCATCTGCTGGCGCTGGCGCGCCGCGAAGCTCTATTGCAGGCCCGCGGCGGTGACGCCGATCGGGAGCGCTATCTGGAGTTGCTGGCCTGTGAGTCGGCCCCGCTCTGAGGGAGAAGCGGGGCCGGCAGTCTAGGAGGAGTTACCGAAGCTTCCAGGTCATGGTGTCCGGCGTGTCTTGCATACCCTGGTATTCGAGCACCAAGTCTTCAAGTTCCCCAATCTCCGGCAGCACCGCCAACACGTCGATGGCCTCGATCGCGATATCCAGCGCTGCGTCGATATCGGCGCTGTCGCCGTTGGCCGGCTCGGCGATGCGCACCTGCTGCAGACGCCAATAGAGCCTGTTGGGGTCCGCCGGGTTGTCGAAGAATTCCAGTACCGCATCGAATTTGGTGTCGAAATCGGTGTCGCCGTCCACTGCTTGGAAGTACAGGTCCAGGTTGGCGGCCACTACCGCCGGCACATGGGGTACCAAATTGTCTACACTGGGCCGGTTGTTGCTGCCTTCCTCCAGCATTGTCACCCAGAGGGCGTTCCAGGCGGTGGGTCCCGCCTCCGGAGCTAGACGCTCCAGCTGCAGGTCAATGTCCTGCAAACCGGGCATCGGCATCATCAGCTCGTCGCCCAAAGTCAGGTTTCGGTAATAGAGGCTGCCGGTTCCGCGGCTCAGATCCATACGCAGCTGGAGCCGATACCAGTCGCCGGGTTGGCCGGTGCCTCCCAGCTCTGCCAGGTTTAGGGTGCCCAGGTCGGCCCCCGAGACCAGCAGTTGGCGCGCACCCGTCGCCAGGTCGCGCAGGAAGCCGAACTGGGGTCCGAGTTCACCGCTGCCGACGTCCAGGATACCGTTGTCGTTCAGGTCCCGCCCCAGCGCGAAGGCGCTGGCGCCGGCGCCCGTAGTGTCGAATTGAATAACCGCCTGGGTCTCGTCGCCAAAAAACGGGCTGAAACCGAAAGACTCGTCGTTGACCCGGGTCAGATAAATCCACTGGCTGAGGGCACTGGTGGAGAAAGGTCGCAGCACCAGCGAGTCGTTGACCTTATCCTCGCCGAGTTCCACGATACCGCTGCCTCCGACTGGGTCGGCGGCCCAGTTGTCCTGGTCTTCGATCAGGGCGGTGGTCATCAGCCCTTCGAAGTCATAGGCGGCGTCGGACGCGAGACCGCTTGTCGGTAACAGTAATGCCGCCGCTAAAAGGGACAGCCAGGCCTGATAGAGGCGCGGCGCTTGCCAGAGTCGGTTGGCTAGGTTCGTATTCGACATTTCGGGTACCTGCGGGATGCTGTTGGTGGATCGCCGGGTGATCAGACCTGGGTGCTGCGTCACGGCGGGTGGCTGCAAGTACTACGGCGAAGAAGCCCCAAACCGCCGGGTCGCGCGTCCGGGGGGGCGGTCGAGATTGCCGAGTTGGCGATGGGCGGCATGATTTGCCTCAATAGGGGGCTGGAGGAGCGGTTCCCTAATATTCTAATATTATGCCACTTCGGTGTGCGGGCTTCAATCGATCCTCGCCGGGAGGTGGCCATCAGCGCCTGGCCCCAAGCGATAGAATGGACTAAGGTTTGAGCGTTGGGACGGGAGATGCCAGACCATGTTGAAACGGGTTCAAAAGTTCCTATGGTGGCTGCCGTTCGGGAAAGTGCCGGAGATCGATGCGACCGAGTTGGAGCGGGCTCTTGCGGCAACCGAGCCGCCGCGGCTGCTGGACGTGCGCACTCGCGGCGAGTGGGAGGGTAGCCGCATCCCGGGTGCCCGCAACCTCGGAGTCCGCAGCCTCAGGCGCCGGCTGCCGGCCTTGGACTGGGACCGCCGCCGGCCGATCGTGGCGATCTGCCTGTCGGCCCACCGCAGTATTCCCGCGGTGCGGCTTTTGACCCAGGCTGGGTTCAGCGATGTTCGGCAGTTGCGCGGAGGCATGATCGCCTGGTGGCGTCAGGGCCTGCCGGTAGAGCGCGGCCGTCCCGAGTCTGGAGCGGAGGAGGAAAAATCATGAAGCGAATCTTGTACTGCCTGCCCGTGCTCGGCGTGCTGATGGGTTGCGCCGGCGCCAACCGCCCTGATCCGAGTTCTCCCTTCTGGCTGCCGCCGGTGGGGACCGTGGTGGATCTGCATCGGGCGTTGACGGTGCCGCCGCCGGCGGCGCGGTTGTTCCTTCAGCGCGGGGAGGTGCTCTCTGGTGGTTTGAACCAGTACCACCCGAGCTGCAATTTCGAGCTGGAGAAGATCTCGGAGCAGCCTCAGGTCATTGAGCCTGGACGCTTCAAGGTAGTCCGGGTCTGGGGTCAACAGGGAGATTTCGTGCAGCACGGACCAGGGCGCCGGGCCGGCGCCCTGCTGGCGGAGAACCCGGACAGCGGTTCCACCATGATTATTCACCAAGTGCACATGCGCCTCGCCTCCGAGCAACAGCCCGACGTGCGAAATCTGAGCTGCCGCGGCGGCCTCGACGATCCCTGGCTGGCCCGCCCGCCCTCGGTGGACGAGATGGGCGAGGCCCTGGGCGAGGTCGCGGACTTGGTGCTGCCGGACTGAAACCGCCGCCGGTCCGAGCTCGGAGCCGCCGACGCGGGAATCGGAGAGCAACGTCCAGGCGCGTTCGGCCTTGTCTCCAGCGCCCAATCGGCTCGAGGACGCGCCTCCGAATGGTTGTTTAGTTCGAAATTGAGTGCGGGCGCCGCATGCCCGCGCTCAGTCCTCAGTCCTCAGTCCTCAGTCCTGCTATGGCTGATCCCCCACACCCAGCACCCCTACCAGCCTGTCGCGCAGCCCGTCCCCGCCCTGAGACTCTACGAACGACAGCACCAGGGGCAAGAATTTGGGGACCATACCGCTGTCCAACCCGAGAGCCCTGAAACCCTCGGCCAGGCTGGCCAGATTGCCCAGAGCGCCGACCTTGCCGCCGAAGGCGGCGGCCAGCCCGCCAAAGCCGCCGAGCAGGCGGCGGCCGGTGTCTGGGGCGGCCTCGATCAATTGATCGACTTCGGGAATCGCTGCCCTCAGCTGGCTGAAGTCATCTCCGCTCAGTTGGTCCTTGGCCAGCTTGAACAGCAGGCCGGCGCCGCCCGTCGCCTGGGCCTCGTCGACGCCGAGTTGACTCATCAGTTGCTCGATGATTTCCATAACGATGCTCCCTCGATTGCAAGGCTCCGTGACGCGGGCAACGTCAGAGTGGCCCGGTTTGGATTGATACCTTGGTGTTTATTCGGGCTCGGCCAGCAGGGCCTGGATGCGGGCAATCACCTCTGGTCCTTCCCAGTCGATGGCCCGGTTGACCGAATAGCGAATTTGGCCTTTGCGGTCAAGCAGAAACGAGCTGGGAAAGCTGAAAACCTTCCACTCCAGGCTGCTGCGCCCGTCCCGGTCCAACAGGATCGGAAAGTGCACGGGGACGCGTTGGGCGAACTTCGCGATCGCCTCCGGCGGCTCGCGATAGTCGACCGATAGGATGGCGAATGCGTCGTCAGTATAGCGCTCGGCCAACCGATTGAGGGAAGGAATCTCGTCGACGCAGGGCGGGCACCAAGTGGCCCAGAAGTTGACCAAGGTGACTCGGCCTCGGTAGTCCGCCAGGCGTCTGAGTTGGCCGTCCAGGTCGCGCAGGGCGAGCGCGGGGGCCGGCTCCGGCGAAGGGTAATCGAGTATCTCGCGGCTGCGAGCGGTGGCGGTGGCGGCGGCTTCAGTTGCGGCCAGCGGGGCTGGGCCTTGGGGCTGGGGTTGGGCTTCGAGCAGGCGCGCCACCTGTAGCAGGCTCGCCGCTACCGCGGCGCTGGCGCGGTCCTCCTCCGGGTGTTCGCCGGGCGGGTGCATAAAGAACCAGTCGCGCACCTCCGGCAGCAGCCA
>CBDUCL010000189.1:0-5930 GCA_965365625.1 uncultured Chromatiales bacterium
CCGATTAGGGCAGAGATTAAATCAGTGCCTCCTTAACCCACCTTGGGTACATTACGCGCTGGAATCCGGCGATGCGGGGTCGGCCAACCTCGGGTCCATCATCTCAATGAATCGCTTCGCTTGGGGCGACAGGAACTTGCCTCGGCGCACCACGGTGCCGTAGCTGCGGCGGGGGAAGTAGTCGCTCAGGGGGATGCGTCCGAGACGCTCGCGGCCGGTCAGGCAGACGTCGGTGACGATGGAAATGCCCAGGCCGAGCTCGACGTACTTCTTGATCACCTCCCAGCCGCCGGCCTCCAAGGCCACCTGGTATTCCAGGTTGTGCTGGCGAAATCCGAGGTCGACGATGTGCCAGGTGCTGAGGTGGCGCGGCGGAAGGATCAGGCCGAAGGGGCTGATGTCCTCCAGTCGCACCTTTTCGCGTCTGGCCAGGGGGTGGTCCAGGGGGGTGATCAGGGTCGGATCGTAGGTGACAAAGGGGTGGTAGTCGATATCCGCCGGTACCTCCAGGAACGAGCCCACTGCCAGGTCCACCTCGTTGGCCCGCAGCATGGCGAGGCCGTCGCGGCCAGTGACATTGTGGAGCTTGAGACGGATACCCGGATAGGACTCGGCGAAGCGCTTCAGCGGCTCGGGCAGGATATACAGGATGGTGGACTCGCCGGCGGCGATATTGAGTTCCCCGGACTCCAGGCGACCGAATTGGGCGGAGAAGCTCTGGTGCAGGTTGTCTATGCCCTCCACCAGCGGCAGGGCCAACTCGTACAGGGTGGCTCCTTCGGGGGTGAGGCGGATGCTGGGCCCCTTGCGCTCGAACAGGGTGATCTCCAGTTCCCGCTCCAGGGCCTGGATCTGCAGCGATACCGTGGGCTGGCTCAGAAACAGGGAATCCGCCGCCAGACTGATGCTGCCCAGCTCGGCGGCACGGCAGAAAGCCCGCAGTTGCTTGAGGCGGTTTTGTTTGTAGTAGACTTGTGAGCTGGCCAAGGGCGATCCTTTAGTGTATCGGTGTTCCCAATATTTAGGAATGAAACGATTGAGGTGTCAAATACATTGGCTCGCCATACCCTGTTTGAGTGCTTTTGATATCGCCACGACCGCTCGCTCATGACCCCGATTCTCAGCATAGCGCTCGCGGCCGCCTTCATGGCTGCCCTGGGTTTGACCCTGGCCGCCGTATTGGTGCTGGCCAACAAGCGCCTGGCGGTGTTCGAGGACCCGCGCATCGATCAGGTGGAAGACCTGCTGCCGCACGCCAACTGCGGCGCCTGCGGCACTGCCGGCTGTCGTCAGTTCGCGGAGCAGCTGGTGGCCGGCGAGGTGGAGCCGGGTCAGTGCACGGTCAACGCCAAGGGAATGAACCAGTTGATCGCAGATTTCCTCGGGGTGTCCCTGGGCAAGCGTGAGAAGCGGGTGGCGCGCCTGGCCTGTGCCGGCGGCACCCACGTCGCCCGCAGCCGGGCGGAGTACCAGGGGCTCAACACCTGTCGAGCCGCGGCCCTGGTGTCCGGCGGCGGCAAGGGCTGCACCTGGGGCTGTCTCGGCCTTGGAGACTGCGAGGTGGTGTGCGACTTCAATGCCATCCAGATGAGCGCCCAGGGTCTGCCGCTGGTGGATGCGACCGCTTGCACGGCCTGCGGCGATTGCGTCGACGTTTGCCCTAAGCGGCTATTCTCCATCCACGAGGTGAGCCACCGGCTCTGGGTGGCCTGCAAGAATCAGGAGCAAGGGGATGAGGCCGAGGCCGAGTGCCAGGTGGTATGCACCGCCTGTGGGCGTTGCGCCCAGGATGCACCAGAAGGGTTGATCGAGATCCGCGACAACCTGGCGGTGGTGGATTACCGCAGGAACGCCTTGGCCTCTCGGGTTGCCATCGAGCGCTGCCCCACCGGGGCCATTGTCTGGCTGGACGATCGCCAGGGGGCGCTCAAAGGGCGCGATGCCAAGCGGGTGGTGCGGCGTGAGCCGCTGCCGTTGGGTTAGAGCCAGGCGCAAGGCCGAATTTTTGCATACCAAAACATACGGAGCTTCGTAGGTTGGGGATAGCGCAGGCGGTGTAAAGCTCGCTGGCTCGCTTGCACCGGGTTCGTCGGGATCGATCTCTGATCCCAACCTACGCGGTCCCCTAACCTAACGACGAATCCAGACCAAATAGTCGAGAGAAGGTCAATGATCGGAAAGAAATCGCAGAAAGAGTTCAAGTACCCGGGCGTGCGCATGGCCATGGACGGCAATACCGCCGTCATCATGTGCGAACGCGAGGCCTCCGATGCCGCCGGGGCCTACCCGATCACGCCCTCGACTCAGATGGGCGAGTACTGGGCGGAGGAGACCGCCAAGGGGCATGTCAATGTGGGCGGGCGGCCTTTGATCTTCGTCGAGCCGGAATCCGAGCACGCGGCGGCGGCGGTCACCGCCGGCATGTCCATGTCCGGACTACGGGCGGTCAATTTCTCGTCCGCCCAGGGCATCGCCTTTATGCACGAGTCCCTCTACGCAGCGGTCGGCAAGCGCCTGCCCTATGTGCTCAACATGGGCTGCCGGGCCATCACCAAGTCCAGCCTCAACGTGCACTGCGGCCACGACGACTACCATTGCGTGGACGACACCGGCTTCATCCAACTGATGGCCAACAGCGCCCAGGAAGCGGCGGACCTCAACCTGATTGCCCGCAAGGTGGCCGAGCTGTCGCTGACCCCTGCGGTGGCGGCCCAGGATGGCTTCCTGACCACCCACCTGATCGAGCCCCTGCAGGTGCCCGAACGGGAGCTGATCGCAGAGTTCCTGGGCCGGCCGGACGACATTATCGACTGCCCGACGCCGGCCCAGCGCATGGTATACGGACCCAAGCGGCGGCGCGTGCCCGAGGTCTGGGACGTGGACAACCCGGCGCTGGCCGGCCCGGTGCAGAACCAGGACGCCTACATGCAGTCGGTGGCGGGACAGCGGCCCTACTTCTTCGACCACATCCGGGACCTCACCGAGCAGTGCATGGAGGAGTATTACCAGCTAACCGGTCGCCGTTACCGGCGGGTCAGTGGCTACCTGACCGAAGACGCGGACTACCTGATCCTCGGCCAGGGCTCGATGATCGTGCAGGCCGAGGCGGTGGCGGACTACCTGAGGCGCACCCGCAATCTCAAAGTCGGGGTGGTCAATCTGACCCTGTTCCGCCCCTTCCCCGGGGACCTGCTGGGGCCCCTGCTCAAGGGCAAAAAGGGGGTGGCGGTGCTCGAGCGCACGGACCAGCCATTGGCCGAGGATCTGCCGCTGATTCGCGAGACCCGGGCCGCCCTGGCCAAATGCCTGGAGAACGGTCAGGCTCGGGGCCGCGAGAAACTGCCCTACCCGGGTTACGCAAGCTACCAGGCCGCCGACCTACCGCACCTGTATTCCGGTTGCTATGGCCTGGGCAGCCGCGACCTGCAGCCGGAGGGGCTGATCGCGGCGTTCGAGAACATGCTCCCGGACGGCCCGCAGCGCAAGTTCTACTATCTTTCGGTGGATTTCGTGCGCGATCCGATTACGCCGAAGGACGAGCTGCACCAGCAGCAGTTGGTGGAGGATTATCCGCGCATCAAGGAGCTGGCACTACGGGGCAGTGAGAACCCGAATCTGATGCCCAAGGGCTCGATCACTCTGCGCATGCACTCGGTGGGGGGCTGGGGCATGGTGACTACGGGCAAGAACCTGGCCATGACCCTGTTCGAGCTGTTGGGCTACGACATCAAGGCCAATCCCAAGTACGGATCGGAGAAAAAGGGCCAGCCCACCACCTATTACCTATCGGCGGCACCGGAGCCGATCCGGCTCAACAGCGAATACCACTACGTTGATGTGGTAATGTCCCCGGACCCCAATGTGTTCGGCCACTCCAATCCGCTCAACGGGTTGGACCGGGGCGGGGTGTTCGTGATCCAGTCGAGCCTGGACGATCCGGCTGCGGTCTGGGCCACCTTCCCCTACGCGGCACGCAAGTTTGTCGTCGAGCATGAGGTCAAGGTGTTCTTCGTCGATGGCTTCCGCATCGCCCGCGAGGAGGCCACCGACCCGGAACTGCAGTTCCGCATGCAGGGCAACGCCTTCCAGGGCTCGTTCTTCGCCGCCTCGCCGCTGATGGAACGGGCCGGGCTCGACGAGCAGGGCCTGTTCGACGCCATCGAGGTTCAGCTGCGCCACAAGTTCGGGGCCAAGGGCGAGCGGGTGATCCAGGACAACCTGCGGGTAGTGCGGCGCGGCTTCGACGAGATCCAGGAGATTACCGACAAGCCGTTGCAGCTTTCCGGCGGGGTCGAGGCGATCGTTGCCGGCGCTCGCATGCCGGTGATGCTAAAGCAGCTGCCCGAGGGCGATGGCCGCATCTCCGACGTGCACCGCTTCTGGGAACAGACCGGTTACTTCTATGCCAGTGGTCATGCCGAGGACAACCTGGTGGATCCCTACATGGGGCTGTCCCTGATCCCCGCCTCGACCGGCGTGTTCCGCGACATGACCCAGGTGCGCTTCAACTATCCCAAGTACATCCCGGAGAACTGTACTGCCTGCGGCGACTGCTTCAGCGTCTGCCCCGACAGCGCCATCCCCGGGCTGGTAAACAGTTTCGGCGAGGTGTTCGAGAGCGCGATCCAGCGCGTCGAGCGCGAGGGTCGGCCCACCCAGCACCTGCGGCGCGAAACCCGCAAGGTGGAAAAGCGGCTGCGCGCCCTGATCGAGCCAGTGGGCGAGGCCGCCGAGGTCTCCAAACTACTGGACCAGGCGGTGTTGGAGACCCTGGCCGAGTCCGAGCTCGAGGGCGATGCCAAGGCCGGTCTGGAGCAGGAGTTCGGCTGGCTGATGGAGGCTATCGGCGATTTCCAGTTCGCCATCACCAAGCCCTATTACAAGAACCGGGAGAAGAAGGCCAAGGGCAGCGGCGGCCTGTTCTCGATCACCATCAACCCCTACACCTGCAAGGGCTGCATGGAATGCGTCGAGGTCTGCGGAGACGAGGCCCTGGTGTCCGAGCCCCAGACCCCCGAGACCATCGCCGAGCTGCGCCGCAAGTGGGCCTTCTGGCTCGATCTGCCCAGCACCCAGCCCGACTTTATTCGCATCGACGATCTGGAAGAAGGCATCGGCGCCCTGGAGACCCTGTTGCTCGACAAGGGCAACTACCAGTCCCTGGTCAGCGGGGACGGCTCCTGCATGGGTTGCGGCGAAAAGACCGTGATCCACCTGTTCACCGCCTCGGTTACCGCGCTGATGCAGCCGCGGGTCCGGCGCCAGGTGGCGCGCCTCGACGGCCTGATCAAGGACCTGGAGGGGCATATCCGGCTCAAGCTGGCCGAGAGTATGGACCTCAGCAATACGGCCGGCCTTAGCCAAGCCCTAGACAGCCACCGCGACAGCGACCTCAGCCTCAGCGAGTTGTCCGCTAGCCTGGATCCGGAGCACACCGCCCAGCCGGTGGATCCGGAATGGCTGCGCTGGGTCACCCAGTTGTTGGAAAAACTGCGCCATCTGCGCTGGCAGTACACCGAGGGCCAGACCAATCAGGGCCGGGCCAATATGGGCTTCATCAACGCCACCGGCTGCAGCTCGGTATGGGGCTCCACCTTCCCCTACAACCCCTATCCCTTCCCCTGGGCCAACCATCTGTTCCAGGACTCCCCGTCCATTGCCCTGGGCGTGTTCCAGGGCCATATGGCGAAGATGGCGGAGGGCTTCAAAGCCGTCCGCCAGGCGGAACTGGAGCTGGCCGGCAACTACAAGCCGGGTGAACACGACGAGTTCTTTACCTACTTCGACTGGAAGAAGTTCAGCGACGACGAATGGCTGCTGTGCCCGCCGGTAGTGGCGGTAGGCGGCGACGGGGCCATGTACGACATCGGCTTTCAGAATCTGTCGCGGGCCCTGATGTCGGGCATCCCGGTCAAGATCATGGTGCTCGA
>CBDUCL010000190.1:0-5872 GCA_965365625.1 uncultured Chromatiales bacterium
CCGGAGATGGAGCCGAACAGTCCCGAGGCGACCACGGCGGCCTTGCCCGGACCGCCGATCTTGTGGCCCACCGCGGCCAGGGGAAAATCGATAAAGAAACGCTGGGCGCCGCTCTTTTCGAGGAAGGCGCCGAAGATCACGAACAGCAGGATATAGGTGGCCAGCACATTGGCCATAATGCCGAACACCCCGTCGCTCTTAAAGAAGATGCTGGTGCATAGATCGGGGAAGGTGTCGCCGGCATGGGAAATCAGCTCCGGGGCATAGTCGCCATAGACGCCGTAGAGCAACATCACCGAGCCGACCACCACGAATACCGTGCCCACCACCCGGCGCGCCAGTTCGACGCCGATCAGCACGCCGATCATGGCGATCCACTTGTCGAGTTCGGTCTCGGCTCCGGCCCGGTAGCTGATGACCTCGAAGTTGAACATCCAATAGCCGATGGTGATCAGCGACAGCACCAACAACAGATAGTCCAGGGCGCGGCCCCAGGGCGTCTTGGATTTGTAGAGCATAAACACCAAGGCATAGGTGATGATGACGTAGATGCCGCGATGATACTGGGTGGCAACTGGCTCGAGGACCGCCGAATAGGAGTAGAAGAGCACCAGGAACAGCGCCAGGGCGTCGAAAACCACCTGTTCAACCTTGTTCAGCTTTTCGAACATAGTGTCGGATCTCCCCCTGGTGCGGCGGCTAGCGCCGGTGGGATCGCAACGGGACCCCACCGGCTAGGGTTGACGGGGCCCCCGGCTCGGGGCCCAAGTAGCAGGGTTTAGAGCAGGCCCTTTTCCTTCCAGAACTTTTCGGCCCCCGGATGCAGCGGCGTGACGATACCGTTGACGCCGGTCTCGATGGCCATCTCCTTGAAGGTTTTCTTCTGCTGGCGCATGTGGGCCAAGCCCTCATCGGTATAGATCATCGACAGCAGGTCATAGACCACGTCGTCCGGCACCTTGGAATTGGCGACCCAGAGGGCGGAATCCTGGAACGACGGCGTATCCTGGTCGACCCCGCGGTAGGTGCCCGCGGGCACCGCGAGCTTGGAGAAATAGGGGTATTGCTCGAAGAAGCCGCTCTCGTTGGCGTCTTTCTCGAGGTTGACCAGGTCGATGTCATTGGTCTGGGCGGCCATGATCACGGCCCCGCTGGGGAA
The DNA here is from genome assembly GCA_965365625.1 of uncultured Chromatiales bacterium. Taxonomy (GTDB): domain Bacteria; phylum Pseudomonadota; class Gammaproteobacteria; order Chromatiales; family Chromatiaceae; genus CAVWCW01. Next base: position 1,160 of record CBDUCL010000190.1, read on the forward strand.
GGCGGTAAACAGCCAGAAGGCGTCGAGCTGGTTGTTGCCGAAGGCCGCGGCGGCATCGTTGTAGCCCATCGCGTTGCGCTCGATCTTGTCCCAGATCCCCATGTGGGTGAAGAACAGCTCGCAGTTGGCGAAGGCGCCGGAGCCGGCGTTGCCTACGCCTACTTTCTTACCCTCCAGATCCTTGGTGCTGGTGATGCCGGAACCCTTGCGCACGATCAGCTGGGCCGGGGCGCCGTACAGGTAGGAGACCGCGAGTACGTCGTTGTATTTGTTGGTGTCGTTCTTCAGCCGGCCTTCGCGGCCCAAGTAGACATGGCCCGAGTAGACCACCCCGAAATCGGCCCTTCCCTTGTTCACCTTGCGCAGGTTTTCCACCGAGCCGGCGGAGGATTGGGCCTTGACCCTGAACTTGTCGGAGTTCTTGACCGGGTCGTAGACCTGGATCGCATTGGCCACCACCTGGAAGGTGCCGCCCGCGGGTCCGCCGCTGAACACGATGCGCTTGGCGGCATGGGCCGGGGCGCCGGCCAGCAGCAGGGTGGCCGCCGCGGCGCCGGCGATAAGGAAGGATCTGCGTTTCATCTTCATATACCAATCTCCGATCGCAAAGTAAGTTTTTTATGTCGTGCTTGTTGGGGCCATGCTCGGGGCATGAACACCCGTTGTTTCCCTTCCCGCATCCACTGCGGAGGGGGTTTCCAAAAACGGCTAACAGGTTCAGGCTTTCGGGCGGGTAAGCCAATGACGTAAGTCAAACCGCTACGGATTCTTCAGGGCGGCTGCCGGTCTCGTCGGGCGTCGCGATCCTTATGCTATGCCGTTGACGCAGAAACATGGCCTCCGCCTTCAGAAAGTAGTCCAATATCCGGGTGAGCGCCAGCCGGGCGCGCGTGGCGGGCGGAGCTGACGGCTGCAGCGGCCAACGCCTAGCGCCAAAGAACTCCCGTTTTGGGCCCGGTTTCGCTATTATATGCGGTCCTTCCAGGGGACTCCCCGGCAGGAGGCGTCCTGGCCCGCCCTGGAGCGTCGCGCATCGGCGTTCCCCAGGGAGATCGAGCCTGGATGGCTCGACGCAGCACATTCTTCAACCATCCGGGCAGGCCCGGAGCTTCGCGAGTTCGGTCATGGATAAACTCATTATTACGGGCGGCGCCCGCCTCGATGGCGAGGTGCGCATCAGCGGGGCGAAGAATGCTGCGCTGCCGATCCTGGCTGCCACCCTGCTGGCCGAGGGGCCGATGGTGGTGGCCAATGTGCCGCACCTGCAGGACATCACCACCACCATGGAGCTGCTCGGGCGCATGGGAGTCAAGCTGGTGGTGGACGAGCGCATGCAGGTCGAGGTAGACACCGCCACTATCCACGATTTCTCCGCCCCGTACGAGCTGGTCAAGACCATGCGCGCTTCTATCCTGGTGCTGGGGCCTTTGCTGGCCCGCTTTGGCCGCGCCGACGTGTCCCTGCCCGGGGGCTGTGCCATCGGCTCGCGGCCGGTCAATCTGCACATCGACGGCCTGCGCGCCATGGGCGCCGATATACGAGTGGAAAACGGCTACATACGGGCCCGCGCCAAGCGGCTGCGCGGGGCCCGGCTGATGCTCGACATCGTCACCGTCACTGGCACCGAGAACCTGATGATGGCGGCAGCCCTGGCGGACGGCGAGACCTTGATCGAAAACGCTGCCCGCGAGCCAGAGGTGGTGGACCTGGCCGATTGCCTGAACAAGATGGGGGCCAAGATCTCCGGCGCCGGCACCGACACCATCCGCATCGAGGGGGTGGAGCGGCTGTTCGGCACCGACTATCGGGTGATGCCCGACCGCATCGAGACCGGCACCTACCTGGCGGCGGCGGCCATCACCGGCGGCCGCATCCGGGCCCGAGACACCCGCCCGGACCTGCTCGACGCGGTACTGCTCAAGCTGCGCGACGCCGGCGCCGAGATCGAGATCGGTGAGGACTGGATCAGCCTCGACATGAAGGGCCGGCGGCCGCGGGCAGTGGACGTCCACACCGCCCCCTATCCGGCCTTTCCAACCGACATGCAGGCCCAGTTTACGGCGCTGAACAGCGTCGCCGAAGGCGTGGGCACCATCACCGAGACGGTGTTCGAGAACCGCTTCATGCACGTGCACGAGATGCGGCGCATGGGCGCCAGCATTCGTCTCGAAGGCAATACCGCCATCTGTACCGGGGTGCCCCAACTGACCGCGGCTCCCGTAATGGCCACGGACCTGCGGGCCTCCGCGAGCCTGGTGCTGGTGGGACTGGTGGCCGACGGGCGGACCGTGGTCGACCGCATCTACCACATCGACCGCGGCTACGACTGCATCGAGGAGAAGCTGGCCGGCATGGGGGCGCAGATCCAGCGCCTGCCGGGCTGAACCCAGCGGCCCACCGAAATTCAAGGGTAAGCGAGCGTGAACTTTAACACCCCGATGACCATCGCCCTGTCCAAGGGCCGCATCTTCAACCAGAGCCTGCCGCTGCTGGCCGCCGCCGGCATCGAGCCGTTGGACGACCCCGAGACCAGCCGCAAGCTGATCCTCGACACCAACCGGCCCCAGGTCAAACTGGTGATCATCCGCGCCACCGACGTGCCCACCTATGTGCAGTACGGCGCCGCCGATGTCGGCGTGGCCGGCAAGGACGTGCTGCTGGAGCATGGGGGGGCCGGGCTGTACGAGCCGCTGGACCTGCGTATCGCCCGCTGCCGCCTGATGGTGGCCGGGGTGCCCGGGGCCAGCCTGGCCGGCAATCGGTTGCGCATTGCCACCAAATACGTCAACTCGGCCCGGGAGTTCTTCGCCGGGCGCGGCCAGCAGGTGGAGATCATCAAGCTCTATGGTTCCATGGAGCTGGCGCCCCTGGTCGGGCTGTCCGACCTGATCGTTGACCTGGTCGAGAGCGGCGGCACCCTCAAGGCCAACGGCCTGGTGCCGCTCGAGCACATCCGCGACATCAGTTCGCGCCTGGTGGTCAACAAGGCCTCCTGGAAGATGAAGCACCCCGAGGTCCTGGGCCTGCTGGAGGCCCTGCGCGGGGCGGTACGTCAATCCGAAGCCGAAGAGGGGGCAGTCCAATGAGCGGGATCAGACGCCTGAACGCCGAGGCCGCGGGTTTCGGCCGGGAACTCGAAGAGCTGCTGGCCTGGGAATCGGTGTCCGACGCCGGGGTACAGCAGACGGTGGCCGATGTAATCGACGCCATCCGCCGCCGCGGCGACGCCGCCCTGATGGAATATACCGCCCGTTTCGACCGCTGGAGCCCGGCGGATGCCGGCGCTCTGGAGATCGCCCCGGTGCGCCTGCAGACGGCCTGGGACGGGCTGCCGGCGCAGCAGCGCCAGGCCCTGGAGCAGGCGGCCGAGCGCATCCGCGCCTATGCCGAGCACCAGAAGCTGGACTCCTGGTCCTACACCGAGGCCGACGGCACCCTGCTCGGACAGCAGGTGAGCCCGCTGGACCGGGTCGGCCTGTATGTGCCCGGCGGCAAGGCGGCCTATCCGTCTTCGGTGCTGATGAATGCCATCCCGGCCAAGGTGGCGGGGGTCGAGGAGCTGATCATGGTGGTGCCGACACCGGCCGGCGAGACCAACCAGCTGGTGCTGGCCGCGGCCCAGGTGTCCGGGGTGGACCGGGTGTTTGCTATCGGCGGCGCCCAGGCGGTAGCGGCCCTGGCCTATGGCACCGAGACGGTGCCCGGAGTGGACAAGATCGTCGGACCCGGCAATATCTATGTGGCCACCGCCAAGCGCGCGGTATTCGGCCAGGTCGGCATCGACATGGTGGCCGGTCCGTCCGAGATCCTGGTGGTTTGCGACGGCGCCACCGACCCGGACTGGATCGCCATGGACCTGTTCTCCCAGGCCGAGCACGACGAAGACGCCCAGGCCATACTTCTGAGCTGGGACGGCGATTTCCTGGACCGGGTGCAGGCCAGTGTCGAACGCCTGCTGCCGGAAATGGAGCGCCGCGAGATCATCGCCGCTGCGCTCGGCGGGCGCGGTGCCCTGATCCAGGTGCGCGACCTCGACCAGGCGGTGGAGGTGGCCAACACCATTGCCCCCGAGCACCTGGAGCTGTCCCTGGCCGAGCCGGAAGCGGTGGCCCCGCGCATCCGCCACGCCGGCGCCATCTTCATGGGCCGCTACACTGCCGAGGCCCTGGGCGACTACTGCGCCGGGCCCAACCACGTGCTGCCCACCTCGCGCACCGCCCGCTTCTCCTCGCCGCTCGGGGTCTACGACTTTCAGAAGCGCTCCAGCCTGATCATGGCCTCTGCCGCCGGCTCCAAGAGCCTGGGCCAGGTGGCCTCGGTGCTGGCTCGCGGCGAAGGCCTGACGGCCCATGCCCGCTCCGCCGAGTACCGCCGGGATGACTGAGGGCCGGGACGCCGCCGCCCTGGCCGCCCACTGGGTGCGCCCGGAGATCCGCGCCCTGGCCGCTTATCACGTGCCGGATTCAAGCGGGTTGATTAAACTCGATGCCATGGAGAACCCCTACACTTGGCCCGAGGCATTGCGCCGGGAATGGCTGGAGATGCTGCTGCGGGTGGACGTCAACCGCTACCCGGACCCGGGGGCCCGCGAGCTCAAGCAGCGCCTGCGCCACTGCATGGGCATCCCCGCCGATGCCGAACTGCTGCTCGGCAACGGCTCCGACGAGCTGATCCAGATGATCCTGCTCACCCTGGCCCAGCCCGGCCGGGTGG
>CBDUCL010000191.1:0-5871 GCA_965365625.1 uncultured Chromatiales bacterium
GCCCAGAGCTTGGTGACCTGATCCAGCACCACCACCAGGGCGGACAGCCAGAGCCAGCGCAGCATCGGGCCGGCCTCAGGCGAAGCGCCGGGTCTCGCCCGGGCCTTCCACGTTCTCGACACATCGGCCGCACAGCTCCGGGTGCTCCGGATTGCCGCCCACGTCGGGGCGATGGTGCCAGCAGCGCACGCACTTGGCATGCTCCGACGGCCGCACCAGGATCCATAGTCCGTCGCCCGCCGCCACCGCCGCCTCGGGCCGAGGCTCGGCCGGGTGCAGGTGCACGTCGGAGGTGATCATGACGAAGCGCAGCTCGGCACCCAGGCGTTCCAGGTCGGCGTGCAGCTCGGGACCGCAATAGAGTTCCACCTCGGCGGCCAGGTTGGAGCCGATGGCCCCGTCGGCGCGCAGCCGCTCCAGCTCCTTGCCCACCGCGGTTCGCACGGCGATCACCCGATCCCAGAAGGCGCGGCCGAAGGGGTCGTCGGCGTCCAGCGGGAACAGCCCCTGGTACCAGCCCTCCAGGAACACGCTGTCGCCGCGCTCGCCCGGGATGTGCGCCCAGATCTCGTCAGCGGTGAAGCTGAGGATGGGCGCCAGCCAGCGCGCCAGGGCCTCCAGGATGTGGTACATGGCGGTCTGGGCGGAACGCCGCGCCAAGCTGTCGGCCTGGGTGGTGTACTGGCGGTCCTTGATCACGTCCAGGTAGAAGCCGCCCAGTTCCACCGCGCAGAAGTTGTGGATCTTTTGGTAGATCAGGTGGAACTGGTAGTCGCGGTAGGCCGCGATCACCTCCTCCTGCAGGCGCAGGGCCCGGTCCACCGCCCAGCGGTCGAGTTCGATCAATTCGGCCGGCGCAACCCGATTCGCCGCCGGGTCGAAACCGTTGAGGTTCGACAGCAAGAAGCGGGCGGTATTGCGGATGCGGCGATAGGCATCGGCCATGCGTTTGAGGATCTGGTCGGAGACGCTGATCTCGCCCCGGTAGTCGGTGGAGGCCACCCACAGGCGCAGGATATCGGCCCCCAGGGTCTTGATCACTTTCTGCGGCGCCACGACGTTGCCCTTGGACTTGGACATCTTCATGCCCTTTTCGTCCACCGTGAAGCCGTGGGTAAGCACCTCGCGGTAGGGTGCGCGCCCGCTCATCGCCACCGAACTGAGCAGCGACGACTGGAACCAGCCCCGGTGCTGGTCCGAGCCCTCCAGATACAGGTCGGCGGGGAACTGCAGCTCCTCGCGCCGCTCCAGCACGCAGCTGTGGGTGACCCCGGAGTCGAACCAGACGTCCAGGGTGTCGTTGACCTTTTCGTAGTCGGCGGCCTCGTCCCCCAGCAGCTCGGCGGGGTCGAGGGAGAACCAGGCGTCCACCCCGCCCTGCTCCACTAGCTGCGCCACTTCTTCGATCAGGCGAGGCGTTTCCGGGTGCAGCTCTCCGCTCTGGCGGTGCAGGAACAGGGCGATGGGCACGCCCCAGGTGCGCTGGCGCGAGATGCACCAGTCCGGGCGGTTCTCCACCATGCCGGCGATGCGGGCCTGGCCCCAGTTTGGCACCCACTCGACCTTGTCGATCTCCGCCAGGGCGGTCTTACGCAGCCCCTGCTGGTCCATGTCGATGAACCACTGGGGGGTGGCGCGGAAGATGATCGGCGTCTTGTGGCGCCAGCAGTGCGGGTAGCTGTGGCTCAGGCGCTCCTGGTGCATCAGGGCGCCCTTGGCCTTGAGCACCTCGACCACCTGCTCGTTGGCCTGGAACACGTGCTCGCCGGCGAACAGCTCGGTGCCTTCCAGAAAGCGGCCGTCGCTGCCCACCGGGTTGTCCACCGGCAGGTCGTAGCGGGCCCCCACCACGTAGTCCTCCTGGCCGTGGCCGGGGGCGGTGTGCACGGCGCCGGTGCCGGCCTCCAGGGTGACGTGCTCGCCGACGATCACCGGCACCTCGCGATCGTAGAAGGGATGCTGCAGCTTTAGCCCCTCCAGGTCCTGGCCTTGGGCGTAGCCCACTACCCGGTAGCTCTCGATGTCGTAGCGGTGCATCACGTCCTTGAGCATGGCCTCGGCGACCAGCAGCCGCTCCGGGCCGCGGGGACCGTCGCAGGCCACCACTGCATATTCCAGCCCGGGATTCAGGGCCACTGCCTGGTTGGCGGGGAGGGTCCAAGGAGTGGTGGTCCAGATCACCACCGACAGCGGTCCCTCGCCCCGAGAGTCCGGCACCCGCTGGCAGCGCTCGAACAGGGCCGCCGGGTCCAGCACCCGGAAGCGCACGTCAATGGCGAACGAGCTCTTGTCGGCGTATTCCACCTCGGCCTCGGCCAGCGCCGAGCCGCAGTCGGTGCACCAGTGCACCGGTTTGTAGCCCTTGACCACGTGGCCGTTGGCCACGATCCGGCCCAGGGCTCGGATGATGTCGGCCTCGAAGCGATGATCCATGGTCAGGTAGGGCCGCTCCCAGTCGCCCAACACCCCCAGGCGCACGAAGTCAGCGCGCTGCTTGTCGACTTGGCTGGCGGCATACTTGCGGCAGGCGTCGCGGAAGCCCTTGGCATCCACCTTGCGCCCGACCCGGCCCACCTTCTTCTCCACCTGCAGTTCGATCGGCAGGCCGTGGCAGTCCCAACCCGGCACATAGGGGGCGTCGAAGCCGTCCAGCCCCTTGCTCTTGACGATGATGTCCTTGAGCACCTTGTTCACCGCGTGGCCGATGTGGATCTCGCCATTGGCGTAGGGGGGGCCGTCGTGCAGCACGAACTTGGGCCGGCCCGCGGCCTGCTCGCGCTGGCGCGCATAGAGGTCCATTTGCTGCCAGTGCTCCAGCACCTGCGGCTCGCGGTTGGCCAGGTTGGCCTTCATCGGGAAGGCGGTATTGGGGAGATTCAGGGTGTGTTTGTAGTCGCTCACAGACGGCTCACTTTCCAGATGCTGTCAAATGGGGCCTCGCCTCAGGCGGAGGCGCCCCCGGGTAACTGCAGGTCAAAATATTCCCGGGCCTGGCGGGCGTCGACCAGAATCTGCTCGCGCAGGGCCTCGAACGACTCGAAGCGGCGCTCTTCACGCAGCCGGCAGTAAAATTCCACCTGCACGTGCTCGCCGTAGATGCGCCGGGTGAAGTCGAACAGGTGCACCTCCAGCAGATAGCGGGTGTCACCGGTCACCGTCGGCCGGGTGCCGATATTGGCCACACCCGGCCGCGGCCCCTCCGCCAACCCGAGCATCTGCACCGCATAGACCCCGCGCAGGGGGCTGACCTTGCGGTGCAGGTCGATATTGGCGGTGGGAAAACCGATGGTGCGCCCGCGCTGGTCGCCGTGGGCGATACGCCCACAGATGCGGTAGGGGCGGCCCAAATAACGCTCGGCCGCCTCGAAGTCGCCGGCGCTCAGCGCCTCGCGGATACGGGTGCTGCTCACCCGCTCGGCATCGAGCATGTAAGTGTTCATGTCCTCCACCGCAAAGCCGTTTTCCACTCCGGCCCAGCGCAGCATGGCGATGTCCCCGGCCCGACCCTGGCCGAAGCGGAAGTCGTCGCCCACGAACAGATAGGCCACATTGAGCCCGTCCACCAGCAGTTCCTGGATAAAGCGCTGGGCCTCCATGGCAGCGAGCCGCGGCCCGAACTCCAGTAGCACCACCTGATCGATCTCCGCCGCCCGCAGCGCCCGCAGTTTCTCCCGCAGGCGGGTCAGACGGGCCGGCGCCCGATCCGGGGCGAAGTACTCGAGGGGCTGGGGCTCGAAGGTGATCACCGTGGTCGGCAGGTCCATGGCGCGCGCCTGCTCGCGCAGGTGCGCGAACACCGCCTGGTGGCCGAGGTGCACCCCATCGAAATTGCCGATGGTAGCCACGCAGCCCCGGTGCTCCGGCCGAAGATTGTGCAAACCGCGAATAACCCGCATAGCAGGCCGCCCGAAAAACCCTTCGCCAAAATAGCGGGATTATACGGGAACTTGGGGGGATTTAGGAAAAAAGTAGGACTGAGGACTGAGGACTGAGGAGTGAGGGGTGAGGAGTGAGGAGTGAAGGCTGAGGTGCGGGACGACCGCGACGCCCGGGTTGGCTGCGCTCAGTCGTAGCCGTAGAGCCAGCGGGTGGTGGCGTCGTGAACGTTCTTGACCGAATGCAACGTCCCCTGGGGAATGAACACCTCGTCGCCAGGCTCGGCAATCAGCGCCTCGCCGTCGATGGTGATCAACAGCCGGCCCTCGACCACGGTCACCAGCTCGTTGCTGGCGTGCACGAAATCCTTCCACTCCCGCCCCGGCGGGTCGACGAATAGGTCGCAGCCGTACCCGCGCTCGCGCCAAGCAGATGCCACCTCCCACTGCTGCACCGGCAGGCGAAACTTGTCGTGCGCTACATGGTTCATCGTGTTACCAGCAACTCCCCCAATGCGGCCCGGATTCGGGCAGTCAAAAGCCCATTTTAACCATTGTGGCACGGTGCGTCCCCTCCCCCACCTTTCGGGAACTACGCGCCTTCGCTTAGCTCCCTGCGGCCCGCAGCGGACGTAGGAGGCGCGCCCTCGCGCCGATTGGGCGCCGGCAGCGCCGCCAAGGCCGGATCGCGCCGAGGGCGGCGCTCCTACATTCGCACGCTGATTGCCACAGACTGAGGAGGGATAATCAAATGATGAGTCTAGGGTCGAAATCGAAGGCAGCGTTGGTTGCGTCGGCAATCAGCTTGTGGAAATCCTCGTGTGCCGGGTTTAGCAGGATATTTTGTTGCGACGGCACGACGGTGCTCGGGACTGCCAGCGCCGGCGATTGCAGGCTGGCGGCCCACTCGTCTCCGATCTTCGCGGTCGACATGGGGGCCGGGTCGCGTCGCCAATCGGGGGGCAATGCCCTCACGTCCAGCGACAGGACGCTATCATCGGGTAGTTCCAGGCTGTAGAGGCGGTATTGATTCAGGATATCGCCGCGGTGCAGGTGCACCAGCAGTTCCAATGCCGCGAGGGCGATGCTGTCCGAGGCGTACACCATCGGCACGCCTTTGCTGTTCCAGCGTCCGCCGTGGGCCTTTGCCCCGGAACCATCGAGCGCGGTATCGGCATAGCGCGCCTTTGCCAGGCGATAGGCCCGCATCAGGAATAGACGCCGTGCTCCAAGCGCCCAATCAGATCCCTAACCTGGCCCGCGCCCGCCTCGGTATCCAAATGCTGAAACGGGGTGACTCCGGCCAGCGCCTTGGCTGGTTCCAACAACCAACGCCGCGCCGATTCGATATCCCATTCGAACAACTGCAACGAATTGCGGTACGCCTCCGCGACGCGGTATACCCGATCGCTTTCCTCCGCCGAGAGGCGCCCGGACAGGCTCTTACGGCGCCGGCCCAGGGTGGCTGGCGCAATCCGGACCACCTTCAACAGGGCCTGCTGCGGCAATTCAAGCTCGCCGGCCAGCCTCTCAACGATATCCACCGGGAATCCCTGGTGGACCTGCCTCACCAGTTCGGCTCGATCCTCGGCCAGCCCCAACCGGAGAAACAAGCCCCTTCCGCCCGACGCCTCATGATCAGCCGCCGGCTGCTGCGATGACTGTTTTGGTTTGAACAACCTCAGTTGCGCGGTCATGGAACCCCTGCAATATAGCCATTTAGTATAAATGATACTATCAATTGAAACTCTTGGCGACCTACTTCGACCTGCATTACCCCGCTGTCAAAGCCCGGTCTACATCCTGCGCCGGTCTGAAAAGGAATGTCGCCTGGATATATTCCGCGGGGCCGAGTAGAGCCTTTGTGGGAGCGGCTTGCAGCCGCGATTGGGCGCAATGAAAACTGAACTACGCCGTTCGCGGCTGCAAGCCGCTCCCACAGAGCTGGACAGGCTTTGCCGAGCCCTCTTGCTGCTCGGGGTAGACTCGATCAACG
>CBDUCL010000192.1:0-5860 GCA_965365625.1 uncultured Chromatiales bacterium
ATCTACGACGCCTTTCACGGCGAGACATGACCATGTGGAATATTCCCAACCTCCTGACTCTGCTGCGAATCGTCCTGATACCGGTGTTCGTGGCCGTGTTCTACCTGCCGGTGGAATGGTCGAATATCGCCTGCGCCCTGGTATTTGCGCTGGCTGCGGTCACCGACTGGTTCGACGGCTACCTGGCCCGGCGCTGGGGCCAGGTCTCGCCGCTGGGTGCCTTCCTCGACCCGGTGGCCGACAAGCTGATGGTGGCGGTGGCCTTGATCCTGCTGGTGCAGGCCGAGCCGGTTCCCGAGCTGGCTTTGCCGGCCGCCATCATCATCGGCCGCGAGATCACCATCTCGGCCCTGCGGGAATGGATGGCGGAGTTGGGCGCAAGAGCGGCGGTGGCCGTATCGCTGGTCGGGAAATTCAAGACTGCCGCCCAGATGGTGGCGATTCTGTTGCTGATCTTTCGCCAGCCCCTGTTCGGCCTGCCGATGCGTGAAATCGGCTATGCGCTGCTCTACCTGGCGGCCGCACTTACCCTCTGGTCGATGTTGGTCTACCTGCGCGCCGCCTGGCCGAGTCTCTCCGGCCCGGGCCCCGACAACACCCGCGACTGACCCGGGCTTGCCTCAATGCCCTGGCGAGTGGTATATTTCCGCTCTTTACCGTCGCGGCGGGGGCAACCGGCTGCGTCGACTCCTTGCTTCACCGCCCCGGGCACAGGCTCTGGGTCGGGAGGCTGTCAATCCGTAAGGAGCCATCATGCGACATTACGAAATCGTGTTTCTGGTCCACCCGGACCAGAGCGAGCAGGTGCCGGCGATGATCGAGCGTTACCGCGCCGGCATCGAGGGCCGGGGCGGTGCCATCCATCGCCTCGAGAACTGGGGCCGACGGCAGCTCGCCTACCCCATCAACAAGATCCACAAGGCGCACTACGTGCTGATGAACATCGAGTGCGACGGCGAGGCCTTGGCCGAGCTCGAAAGCGCCTTTCGATTCAACGACGCAGTGATCCGTAATCTCGTGGTCAAGCGCGACAGCGCCAGAACTGAGGCCTCGCCGCTGGCCAAGGGCCAGGACGAGCGGGAGGATTCCGGCTCCTCGGAGCCGAGCGAATCGTCCGAAAACTGATGCCGCTGGAATAGGAGAATCGAAGATGTCGCGTTATTTTCGCCGCAAAAAGTACTGCCGCTTTACCGCCGAGGGCATTACCGAGGCCGATTACAAGGACCTCAACCTGCTCAAGGCCTATGTCAGCGAGAGCGGTAAGATCGTCCCGAGCCGCATCACCGGCACCAAGGCCAAGTACCAGCGCCAGTTGGCCACCGCCGTGAAGCGGGCCCGCTACCTGGCACTGCTGCCTTACACCGACCGCCACTAACGGGAGCCTTGCCGCTTCCCGGCGTGGCTGCGGCCCGCCGGGCGGCGAGCGGCTGCGCACCAGGCCATGCGGGTACTGGCGTCATTTATCATGCGGAGCAGCACCCAGGCCGCCATGGTGGCCGCGGTGTTTGCCATGCTGGCGTTGCAGTTTCCGCCGGTGAGCCTTTTCAGTTCGGCCAGTGTGGCGCTGGTTACGCTGCGCAACGGGGTCCGGAGCGGGGCGCTGGTGATGGCCCTGGCGGCCGTCGCATGCAGCCTGTTCGGCCTGTTGGTATTCGGTGACGCCTGGACTCTGCTGGCCTACAGCCTGCTGTTGTGGTTACCCATCTGGCTGCTGGCCGAGCTGCTGCGGGCCAGCCGTTCCCTGGCCCTGAGCCTGCAGGCGGGGCTGGCGATAGGGCTGTTGGTGATTGCCTTGGCCTATGTCCAGTTGCGCCAGCCGGAGACCGAATGGCAGCGCCTGCTGCAGCCGTTCGGGGAAGTCCTGCAGGAGAGCGAGGTCCTGGATGCGGCGCAGGCCGATCAGCTGGTCGAGGTGCTGGCCGGTTGGATGACCGGCGTGTTGGCAGCGGGCCTGTTTCTGCAGTTGGCGTTCGGGTTGCTGCTCGCGCGCTGGTGGCAGGCGCTGTTGTACAACCCGGGCGGTTTCCGCAGCGAGTTTCATCAGCTCCGGCTGCATCCGGCCCTGGCTTGGCTGGCCCTGCCGGTGCTGGCGCTGACCCTCACCGGGTTGAGCGGCGATTGGGAACTGCTGCGCTATCTGGGTGTGCTGCTGCTCGCCGCCTATTTTCTGCAAGGGTTGGCGGTGGCGCACGGGGCAGCGGCGCGGGCCGGGGCACATCCCGGTTGGCTGGTGGCGCTGTATCTGCTGCTGTTTCTGGCCATGGCGCATGCGGTCATGGCGCTGGCGGCGGTCGGGCTGACCGACGCCTGGTTCAATTATCGGGCCCGGATCAAGACCTCCGGGCGTAATCAAGATTGAAGAGCTTGAATCTATAGGGGTGGGCAAGATGGAAGTAATCCTGTTGAAGAACGTCGAAAATCTCGGCAGCCTGGGTGATAAGGTCAGCGTCAAGGGCGGCTATGGCCGCAACTTCCTGATCCCGACCGGCAGTGCCGTGCCGGCGACGGCGGCCAATCAGGCCGCCTTCGAGGAGCGCCGGGCCGAACTGGAGAAAGAGGCCGCCGAGGCCGTCTCCCAGGCCGAGACCCGCAAGACCGCTATCGAGGCGCTGAGTATCGTGATCCCGGTCAAGTCGGGTGAAGAAGGGCGGCTGTTCGGCTCCGTGGGCGCTGCCGATATCGCCGATGCCGCCACAGCCGGCGGCGCGCCGGTCGACAAGAAAGAGGTGCGGTTGCCCCAGGGCCCGCTGCGCGTGGTCGGCGAATACGAGATCGATGTGCACTTGCACACCGGCGTCGACGCCGCCCTCAAGCTGGAGGTGGTGCCCGAATAAGGCCCTGCCGGGCCGCCGCGCGCGGCCTGCTGAGCCGAACCGCGACGCGGAGTGCCCTCCAGAAGCAGGGCACTCCGCGTTTGCGTTTTTGGCGCGGTATCCGCTCGGCGGCTTTTTTCCCGCCGGCGTCTGAATTATTCTAGTCTTTTGCCGCTGCGCCGAATCTCCCATGTCCGAGCCCGCGTTCCCTTCCGACTACGAACCGACCCCCGATTACCCGGATCAGGCCGCCGAGGCGCTCCGGGTGCCGCCTCACTCGATTCAGGGCGAGCAGTCCGTGCTCGGCGGGCTGATGCTCGACAACCGGGCCTGGGACCAGGTGGCGGATCGGGTCGCCGAGCGCGACTTTTACCGCCGCGAGCATCAACTGATCTTCAAGGCGGTTGCCGCTCTGGCCGAACGGGGCCAGCCGTTCGATGTGGTGACCCTGTCCGAGGAACTGGAGCGCTACGACGCCCTGACCGAGGCCGGCGGCCTTTCCTACCTGGGCACCCTGGCCAAGGACACGCCGAGTGCGGCCAACATCCGCGCCTATGCGGACATCGTGCGCGAGCGCTCGGTGATGCGCCAACTGATCTCGGTCGGCACCGAGATCGCCGACAGTGGCTTCCAGCCCGAGGGTCGGGATTCCCAGGCCCTGCTCGACGAGGCCGAGGCCAAGGTGTTCCGGATTGCCGAGCAGCACACCCGCGGTGAGGGCTTCGAGTCCATCAAGAGCCTGCTGACCAAGGCGGTGGACCGAATCGAGACCCTGTTCCAAAAGGACGAGCCGATCACCGGCCTGGGCAGTGGCTTCACCGACTTCGACCAGATGACCTCCGGACTGCAGCCGGCCGATCTGATCATCGTCGCCGGGCGCCCGTCGATGGGTAAGACCACCTTCGCCATGAACGTGGCCGAGAATGTGGCGATACAGAGCCAGGTCCCGGTGGCGGTATTCAGCATGGAGATGCCCGGCGAGTCCCTGGCCATGCGCATGATGTCGTCGCTGGGGCGCATCGATCAGCATCGGGTGCGTACCGGAAAGCTGGAGGACGACGAATGGCCGCGCCTGACCTCGGCGGTCAGCATCCTGGCCGAGGCGCCCCTGTTCATCGACGACACCCCGGCCCTGAGCCCGATCGAGTTGCGGGCCCGGGCGCGCCGCCTCAAGCGCGAGCACGGCGGTCTGGGCCTGATCGTGATCGATTATCTGCAGCTGATGCAGGCCCCGGGCCAGGGCGAGAACCGCACCAACGAGATCTCGGCCATCTCCCGCGGGCTCAAGTCCCTGGCCAAGGAGCTGGAGGTGCCGGTGATCGCGCTGTCCCAGCTCAATCGCAGCCTGGAGCAGCGCACCAACAAGCGCCCCATCATGTCCGACCTGCGAGAATCCGGCGCCATCGAGCAGGACGCCGACCTGGTGGTGTTCATCTACCGCGACGAGGTCTACAACGAGGACAGCCAGGACAAGGGCAGCGCCGAGATCATCATCGGCAAGCAGCGCAACGGCCCGATCGGCACGGTGCGCATGACCTTCCTGGGTCAGTACACCAAGTTCGAGAACTACATCCACGACGTCTACGGGGACGAGGGCTATTGAGCACCCGCTCGATTGACTTCCGTCCTCGGGCCCTAATCGATCACGCCGCCCTCAGGCATAACCTGACGCGGGTTCGCAGTGCCGCCCCGGGCCGGCGCATTTGGGCGGTGGTCAAGGCCAACGCTTACGGCCACGGCCTCGCCGAGGTGGCGGTGGGTCTCGCACCCGCCGCTGACGGCCTGGCGGTGGCTCGCATCGACGAGGCCCTGGCCCTGCGCCGCGCGGGGGTGAGCGGCCCGGTCCTGGTGCTGGAAGGCCCCCACGACCCGGCGGAGCTGGAGCAGGCGAGCCGCCAGCGCCTGGAGATTGTCGTCCACCAGCCGTTTCAAGCGGAATTGCTGGAAGCCGCCAAGCTCCCGCGGCCGTTGCCGGTCTGGCTCAAGGTGGACACCGGTATGCATCGCTTGGGTCTGGCGCCAGAAGCGGCCGCCGACCTGGGAACGCGGTTGCGCGACTGCCGCAACTGCCTGGGGGCCCCACGCTGGCTCACCCACCTGGCCAACGGCGACGACCTGAAAGACCCCTATACCCAGCGCCAGCTGGCCCAGATGCAACCCTTCGCCGGCCCCGATGCCGTGCTCAGCATGGCCAACTCCGCCGGCATCCTCGGTTGGCCGGCGAGTCACGGCGACTGGGTGCGCCCGGGCATCATGCTGTACGGGGTGTCGCCCTTTATCGGCGAGCTGGGCCCGGAGCGGGGTCTGCGCCCGGCGATGAGCTTGGAGGCACGGCTGATCTCGGTCAAACGAGTGCCCCGGGGGGCGCCCGTGGGCTATGGCGGCAGCTATGTCTGCCCCGAGGAGATGCCGGTGGGGGCGGTGGCGATCGGCTATGGCGACGGTTACCCACGGCATGCTCCCAGCGGTACCTCGGTCCTGGTCAACGGCCGGCGGGTGCCCTTGATCGGGCGCGTTTCCATGGATCTGATCACCCTCGATCTGCGCAGCCAGCCCCAGGCCAGGCCCGGCGATCCGGTGCGCCTTTGGGGGCCGGACCTGCCGGTGGCGGAGGTGGCGGCGGTTGCGGGCACCATCGGTTACGAGTTGTTGTGCCGGCTTACCCGGCGGCTGCGCTTCGAGCATATCAACTGGGAGACTACATTGGCATGAGCCCGGGTGGCGGCAAAGGCGCCAAGAGCGTCTACAGTTGCAGCGCCTGCGGCGCCAGCTTCCCCAAGTGGTCCGGCCAGTGCCCGGACTGCGGGGCCTGGAATTCCCTGGAGGAGGCGGTGGCGGTTCCCGAGCCCGCGGGCGGCCGCTTTGGGGGCTATGCCGGCGATGCCCGCCAGGCCCGGGTGTTGCCGCTCTCCGAAGTGGAATCCGCCGAGCAGGCGAAATGCCCCAGCGGCAGCGGCGAGCTGGACCGGGTGCTCGGCGGCGGTCTGGTCAACGGTTCGGTGGTGCTGATCGGGGGTGATCCGGGCATCGGCAAGTCGACCCTGCTG
>CBDUCL010000193.1:0-5847 GCA_965365625.1 uncultured Chromatiales bacterium
CGTTGAAGCGGTGGGGCACGAACCAGCGCTCGAAGAACGCGCGGGCAGCAGCATCATCCACCGGCCCCAGGGCTTCGGCCGCAGCACAGATGCCCGCCCACTCCTCGGGCCGTTTGCGGGGCATCACGCGGCAGCCCTGAAGCAGGGCCGGCCATGCCTCGGCCTGGCGATCCGCCCGCCAGCCAGGCAGTTCCGCCCAAGCCAGCGGTTCGCCCAGCCCGGGTTTCGGGGGCTGGACGGTGCAGGCCGACAGAGTCAGCAACACAAGCAGGTAAAGGAGCCTCTGCCACATGGAAAAGCGGCCGATCCAGGGCCAGCGCACGCGTCTAGGAGTCTTCACATCGGTAATCTTCGTTTTGGAATTGTCCGCATCGCCGCTCCCACGCCAGAGCCGCCATTGCCCTGTGGGAGCGGCTTGCAGCCGCGATTCGGGAGGTGTCGATCGAGGCCGGAAAATCGCGGCTGCAAGCCGCTCCCACAAATGGAGCGACGGTTGTTGGTTCAGAGCCATACGGCATCCCACAGGGGGTAGTCGCAGACCGAGGCGCAGAGGCCGGCGCGGAGAGGATTGGCGACAATATAGCGGGCAATGGCTTGGAGGTCTTCGTCGTCGCGGATCGCGCGGTCGAAGTAGCCGGCCTGCCACAGACGGCGGCCGCTGCGCCCCAGGCGGCGGTTGATCTCGCGGGCGCTTTCGCGTTTCAGCGCAGCGACCACCCGATCCAGGGGCCGCGGGCCTTGCAGGACGAACAGCCAGTGCAAGTGGTCGGGCATGACCACAAAGGCGAGGCTTTGCACATCGCCCCGGTCGTGGAGGAAGCGCAGCGAGGCCACTACCAGCCTGCCGAGCCGATAGTCGGAGAACACCGGCTCCCGTTCGTGTGTCGAGGTGCGTATGTGGTAGGCACGGCCCGACTCGGATACCCGGCCTTGACGGAGAGCGCGGCTGTGGGGGGTCCAGCCTAGTCACTGCAGGCAGTCCTTCCTCACGTCTGAGAACGGATGGATGCTGCGGGGGACTCCTCCCGCCTGAGCCTGGTTGTCGCGGCTACAAGCCGCTCCCACAAAGATCACCACGGTCATGTGGCTTGCAACCGCGATTCTACGCTCTCGATCGACGCCTACGTCGCGGCTGCAAGCCGCTCCCACAGCTGGGCGGAGGGCTCGGCGATAGTTGCTCATCGGTGTCTTCCGTCCTTGGCCTTTGTTCGGTGGAACCGCTGCGCTGGTTCCACCCTACTTCTGCCTCTTGATTCGATCCCAGGCCGCCAGGGCTCGGCGGCGGGTCGCCTGCAGATCCACCAGGGGCTCGGGGTAGTTCTCGCCCAAACGCACGCCGGCGGCCCGCAGCTGGTCGGCCGGGGCCTGCCAGGGCTGGTGGATCCACTTCGAGGGCATCTGCGCCAACTCGGGGACCCAGCGCCGCACATACTCGCCCTGGGGGTCGAAGCGCTGACCCTGGGTGGCCGGGTTGAAGATGCGAAAATAGGGCGCGGCGTCGGCACCGCAGCCAGCGGTCCACTGCCAGCCCAGGCTGTTGTTGGCCAGATCGGCGTCCACCAGGGTATCCCAGAACCAGCGCGCCCCGTCCAACCAGTGCAAGCCCAGGTTCTTGGTCAACAGTGAGGCGACCAGCATGCGCACCCGATTGTGCATCCAGCCGGTCCGCCAGAGCTGGCGCTGGCCGGCGTCCACCATGGGGATGCCGGTCTCGCCGCGCTGCCAGGCGGCCAGGGCCGGCTCATCTTCGCGCCAGGGAAAGCCCTCGAAGCGCCGGTCCAGCGGACGGTCGCTGGTGTGGGGGTAGTGGTAGAGCAAATGATGCGCGAACTCGCGCCAGCCGAGCTGTCGCAGGTAGGACTGGGCGCCGCCCTCGGTCTCCGGTGCGGCGGACGCGGCGCCGAGGATAGCGAACGCGACCTGGCGCGGGCTGAGTTCCCCGAAGTGCAGGTGCGGGGACAGCATCGAGGTGCCCGGAGTGGCCGGCAGGTCGCGCTGCTCCGGATAGTCGGGGTAGTCGTCGAGAAAGCCCCGCAGCCGGGCCTGGGCACCGGCTTCGCCGGGGGTCCAGGTCTCGGCGAGGCCTGGATCCCAGGGGATGCGCGGCAAAAGCTCGAGCCGCTCCAGGGCTAGCCCATCGGGCGCGTCCGGCGGCAGTGGCGGCAGGGCCCCGGGCGCCGGACGCGGGGCCTGAGCCCCGACCTCGGACCCGGCGGCGCGCCAGAAGGGGGTGAACACCCGGTATGGCTGGCCACTCTTATTGAGCAACTGCCAGGGCTCGCGCAACAGCTGACCGTTGTGGCTGGCGCAATCGATGCCCTGCCCTTTGAGCTCGACCTTGAGGGCCCGGTCGCGCTCGATCAGAGCGGGCTCGTAGCGGCGGTTCCAGCACACCCGCTGGGCGCCGGTGACGGCGATCAGTTGCTTCAGCTCGCCCTCGGCATCGCCCTGCAGGATCACTAGCCGGGAACCCAGATCCCGCAGCGAACGATCCAGCGCGGCCAGGCTGTGGTGGCGCCACCAGCGGCTGGCCCCGCCCTCGCGCCAGGGCTGCTCCGCGGGCTCGTCGTCGATATAGACCGGCAGCAGCCGCTCGCTGCCCTCGATCGCATCCAGCAGGGCTGGGTTATCGGCCAGACGCAGGTCGTTGCGAAACCAGAGGATGCGGGTAGTCATGACTGTGACGCGGCTGTCGCGCGGGCCAGGTCAGAGTTCGAGCGGCCGGGTCGGGTGGTCGAGCCAGGTGCGGTCGTTGCGCCAATCGTAGTCGGGATCGTCCACATAGAGTTCCACCTCGTTGCCATCCGGGTCGCGCAGGTAGAGGCTGCGGCTGATGGTGTGGTCGGCCAGGCCCTGGATCGGGAAGCCCAGGGCCTCGGCGCGCTGCTTGGCGTCTTTCAACTGTTCGAGACGGTCGCCGATCTTCCAGCCGACGTGGTACAGCCCGATGCGCCGGCCCTGGGGCGGGCCCTCGGCGGGGCCGACCTGGATCAGCAGCAGTTCGTGGTGGGTACGCCCGCCGGTAAGCAGGGCCGCACGGCCACCGAACGCCATGCCGCTGAGCTCCAGCCCCAGCAGTTCCTGGTAGAAGCGCAGCGACCGTTGCAGATCGCGCACGTAGAAGACCACGTGTCCGAGTTCCGGCATTGAAAAGCTCCCGCTGAAACCACCGTGGCAACGATGACACCGGCGGCGATCCCTGGCAAGTGGCCACCGACCGGAATCGGTTCCGCCTACGCCCGCCACCCGGCCTAATCGCCGCAGCCCGTCACCCCTGATGAGTCCAACTTCCCGACCGGTCTCGACCCACGGGCAAGGGCCTGCCGCTCGCGTTACAATCTCGAGCAAAGGCCGCGACGGGCGCGGCGCTTACCATTGGGAGCGGGGCTTTGGCGGCGAACAGTAACGGCGGGCAACGCAACGACATGCTCAAGATCCTTACCCCGGCAGTGGTGCTGGTCCTGATTGCGT
The DNA here is from genome assembly GCA_965365625.1 of uncultured Chromatiales bacterium. GTDB lineage: Bacteria > Pseudomonadota > Gammaproteobacteria > Chromatiales > Chromatiaceae > CAVWCW01. The sequence continues at coordinate 3,472 of CBDUCL010000193.1, forward strand.
TCACCGCCGCCTACCTGTGGATGAACCCGGCACCGCCGAGCCAGATCCGCATCGCCAGCGGCCAGCCGGACGGCGCTTACTACCTGTTCGCCCAGCGCTACCGGGAGTTGCTGCGCAAGCAAAAAATAGATCTCGTGGTCGAGACCAGTGCCGGCTCCCTGGAGAATATCCAACGCCTCGGTGCGGCCCCCGTAAGCCCAGAGGCGGTGGACCTGGCACTGGTCCAGGGCGGTACCGCCGACGAACAGAATAGGGAACTGGCGCTGGCGATCGCCAGCGTCTACTTCGAGCCAATTTGGGTGTTTCAGCGCAGTGATCGGGCCCGGGACAAGCTGGCCGACCTCGACGGCGGCGCCCTGGCGGTGGGGCCGCCCGGCAGCGGCACCCGCAGGGTAGCGCTCGAACTGCTGGCCGAAAACGGGATCGACGATCGCTCCGCCCGCCTGCTGCCCCTGGGGGGCGAAAGCGCCGGCGAGGCGCTGCTGAAGGGCGAGTTGGACGCGGTATTTATGATCGCCTCTGCCGAATCCCCGAGCGTGCAGCGGCTGCTGCGCAGCCCCGGTGTCAGCCTGATGAATTTCGAGCGCGCCGAGGCCTATACCCGCCGCCACCGCTACCTATCGAGCGTCAGCCTGCCGCGGGGGGTGATCGACCTGGACCTGGACCTCCCGCCTGCCGACGTCGAGATGTTGGCGGTGAGCGCCAACCTGGTGGTGCGCCCGGACCTGCACCCGGCCCTGATCGACCTCCTGCTGCAGACCGCCGACCAGGTGCACGCCGGCGGCGGCCTGTTCGAGGAGCCCGGAGAATTTCCCTCGCCCCGCTACCTGGACTTCCCCCTGCACAAAGAGGCCAAGCGCTATTACAAATCGGGCCCCCCGTTCCTGCAACGCTACCTGCCTTTCTGGGCCGCCTCCCTGCTGGACCGACTCAAGGTCATGCTGCTGCCCCTGGTTGCCCTGGTGCTGCCGCTGATCAAGCTGTTCCCCCCCACCTACCGCTGGCGCATGCGCTCGCGCATCTACCGCTGGTACGAAAGGCTGCAAGCGGTGGAACGCCAACTGGACCAAATCGCCGGCGAGGCCGAGCGCGCCGAGCTGCTGGCGGAGCTCGACCACATCGAATTGGACCTGCGCCAGGTCTCGGTACCCCTCTCCTACTCGGACGAACTCTACAACCTGCGCCTGCACCTGAGTTTGATTCGGGATCAGGTACGGCAGGCGGCGTTGGTTAGAGCCGAGGGCTGAGGACTAAGCGCGGCAGCGCTGTACCCCCACCCACAATTGAAAGCAGCGATTCGATGTAGGAGGCGCGCCCTCGCGCCGATTCGGCGGTCGGTGATGCTCCCATCGCCGAATCGCGCCGAGGGCGGCGCTCCTACCTTCGCGCGCCGGTCGCCAAGAATTTACTGGCAAGATGTGAAAATGAGGGCCGCTCTGTCGCATCAGGGCTATCTTGTGCTAACTTTAACAAGGAACCCCAATATATTGGGTAGCATAAGATTTTTTGCCGACCGGGAGACGCCGCACTGGCCTCTTTCAATGTACATCTGGCGGTTGGGCTTTGCGCCAGCGGGGTGGCGGCCACCAGCGTGATGCTGGCGGGGATGGCGACCGGGCCGCAGGTGATTCTGTATTTCGTGCTCGGTACCCTCGGCAGCCTGTTGCCGGACATGGATTCCGAGAGGTCCCTGCCGGTGCGCTTCGCCTTTACCCTGGCCTCTATCCTGCTCGCCTTTGTCGCCATGTTCCGCTTTGCCGAACAGTTTCCCAGCGTCGGCGAGTTGATACTGATCTGGCTGGCGGCTTTTCTTTTCTTTCGCTGGTCGGTGTTCTGGCTGTTGGAGACCTTCACCGTGCACCGGGGGCTATTTCACTCCCTGCCGGCGGCCCTGCTGGCCGGGCTACTGGGGGTGACGGCCAGCTTCCACGGACTGGGACTGTCAGCCCTAGAGTCTTGGTTGGGCGGGGTGTTCGTCTGCTTCGGCTACCTGGTGCACCTGCTGCTCGACGAGGTCTACAGCGTCAACCTTTTCGGCGCCCGCCCGCGCCGCTCCCTCGGTACCGCCTTCAAGCTCGGCCGGCTCGACCAGTTGCCGGCCACCCTGCTGCTGTACCTGCTGCTGCCGCTGGCCTGGCTGGCCGCTCCGTCGGCAGAGCCGTTCCTGCAGTTGGCCTCGGATCCCGCGGTCTATCATCAGGTGCGCCAGCGCCTATTGCCGGCGGACGGTTGGTTCGCCAGCCCCAATCTAGCAACGGAGCTACGGGACGGGGTGCGGGTTGGCGCCCAGCGCCTGCTCGGCGGCAGGGACGGCTCCTAACGGGGAAAACGTCGCCTTAGCAACGCCCTGGCGGAAGGCTTGTCAGACCCGGCCAA
>CBDUCL010000194.1:0-5832 GCA_965365625.1 uncultured Chromatiales bacterium
CGCCGCAACTCGTCCTCGCGCAGTTCCAGATAGGCCAGGCTTCGGGCCGCCACCGAGGGGCTGGCGCGCAGGTGTTGCTGCAAGGCGTTGCGGGTAAGCCGGCGCAGCGCTGAGTCCACATCCATCGGGTGGCGGCTGTCGCGCAGCCCGGCGCCAAGCGCCCCGGGCAGGGCCTCGACGACCTTTTCCAAGCTGCCCAGGTTGACCAGCTGCAGCAGGCGCTGGCGGTTCAGCACCAGACCATGGGGCGAAAGCAGATAGTAGGTCTCACTGGGGGTCAGCTCGTAGCAGAAGCGGTAACGCAGCAGCAGAAGTAGGTTTTGGCGGTCGATCAGGGTGCCGGCCAACGCCTGCAGCGGCTGGCGATCGGGGTTGTCGCAGTTGCGGGCGTGCTCGGCCAGGGCGGTAAAGAAGCGCTGATCGATGGTGGCGTCGAGCAGGAACGGCTCCTGATTCTCCTCGTAGCTGCGCCGGGCCTGTACCGCCACGTCGCGGTAGGGGCCTTGTTCCAGGGTGCGCAGCAGCTCGCTGACACTCTCAGTTCGCAAAAGCTCGGTATGGGGCAGGCTGATGGACGCCGGCAGGTCGTGCAGGTGGTCCTGGATCTCGCGTGCCTCCAGACCGTTGATTTTTCCGCGGATCAGGGCCTTGAGGTTGAACAGTTCGAATTTCTGAAACCAGTGCTTGAGCACCGCGCGCGGGGCGCCACCCAGCGGTCGCAGCAAGATGCCGGTCTCGTCTAGCACCCGGTGGAGCAGGGTCTGTTCCAGCAGGCGGTTCTTGCGTTCCCCGGGCAGCACTTCGTCGAGCAGGGCGCCGAGACTCAGGTTGCGCGCCAGTTCGTCGTTGCCCAGGTCCAGTAGGTCCGCCAGCTCGGCGTCGCTGCGCAGCCGGCTGGCCAGGATCTGGACCCGGGTCTGGAGATAGATCTGGGCGGGGCTGCTGGCCATGAGGGGGCCGCTGGCTTCAGTTCTCCGGGTCCACCAGCAGGCTAAAGGCGGCCTCCAGCGCCTCTTCCTCGCGCAGCTCAGCAAAGTCGCGCAGCTCGGCGTGGCGCTCGTCAAACCGGCGCTTGATCTCATGGATGGTTTGTTCGGCCCGCGCCTCTGCTTTTTCTACGAAAGAGGCGTGCAGCTCTGGGATGCGGGCCTCGAAGCGGTCCTCCTCAGCGCGCGCCTCCATCAGCGCGCTCTGAATGGTGTTCTCCCGCTCGATGTCGGCCTGCTGGACGATCTTCTCGGCGCGGGCCTCCGCATCCAACAGCCTCTGCAGTGAATCATCCATCGCCAAGTGCCCCAGTCGATAAGCGCGGCCTCGCCGGCCACCTTTATCATTTTACCCGATTTAGGCCGGGCTAAGGGAGAAGCTCGAGGTTGGTGCCGATGACGATATTCGGTATGGAATTCGAAAAGCGCGATTGTCTAATTACGTGCTTTTTAGACCCTTGGGGTGATCAAAGCTGCCGCCGCATACCACCACCCGGAGGAAGCGCGACCACTCCAGCATCGCTCAGCAGGGCGCGCACTTTGCTTTGGCCGCCCGAGTTGCTATCTTTGGGTCCAACCGGTTGCCAGCTCCAGCCCCGCCGCCCGGAGTGATCATGCGTCTCCTGTTCGATCAGATGAGCTTTGTCGCCCTGCAGATCCTGGTGATCTTCCGCATTCTTGGGCGGGTGCTGCTGGCGTTCTTCCGCGACAACCCCTTTCTCTCCACCGGCATGGCGCTAGGTCTGCTGGTGGCAATGCCCGTGGGCTGGCTGCCCCTGATCGGGGTGTTCCTGGCCCCCATCGCCATCCCCTTCGGCCTCGCCATCGGTGCCATCGCCGGGTACCGGCTCGACCGCATGCGCCGCGGTCTGGAAGTCTCCGACCAGCCGGCCGCCATGTTCGAGTATCTGGTTGCGGCGTTCAAGGAATTGCTGAGCCTGTTCGGTGATTTCTACCGGGAGCTGCGCGACCATTTTTCGCGGGCTCCGGGGCAGGACGGCCGTGTCATCGAGGGCCGGGCGCAGCGTGAGCAGACCTCGGAGTCCCGATTAAAAGCGCTGGAGGCGGCCCATCGCGCCGCTGAGAGGCATGGCTACGAGCTGCACGAGTTGGTACCGCCCGAGTCCCGCAAGCGGCCGGAGCAGGAGGATCCGCCGGCGGTCGAGAAACAGAAACAGGTCTCCCAAGATCCCCGCAGTTAATCCGCCACCAGCTCGACCCGGCGATTCTTCGCTCGGCCCTCTTCGCTGTTATTGCTCGCTACCGGGGCGAGAAAACCGACGCCGGCGGAGCGCAGGCGCTGCTTCGCTACTCCGTAGCGCTTCACCAACTGCTTTACCATGGCCGCGGCCCTGCGTTCGGAGAGCTGCAAGTTGTAATGCAGGCGACCGACGTTGTCGGTGTGGCCGACCACGATCAGGTTCAGCTCCGGATCTTCCGCCAGCAGGCGCGTGACTTGTTCCAAGGTCGGGGCCGACTCGTCGCGGATAGCGGCGCTGTTGACTTCGAAGAAGATGCTATACAACGCCACGCTGCCGTTGGCGGCGATGCGCTCCGCCATCGCCTCGGCATCCAGGGCCTCGCCAGCCATCTCGGCCGTATCTTCAGCGCCTTCGACATCGGTCAAGGCGGCCGCTTCGGCTTCCGGGTCTTCCGTCTCCGACTCCGCCGAAACCCGAACTCCGGTATCCGCCGCCGCAGCCTCGGCTGTCTGCTCCCCTTCGATCGGTTGCGCGCTGGGTCGCTCGATCACCAAGCGGGCGGCGTAAAGCTCGTCGCGCATCGAACTCAGCAGGAAGCCCAGAAAGGTGCGCCGCTCCGCCGGTCCATGGCGGGCGGCCAGGTAATGAAAATCCCAGGGGTCGGTGCGCATGCGGCGCACCGGTTGCAGAGATTGAAAGAAGCGGATACCGCCGCACTCGTTGGTAGCGCAGGCGAAGAGGATCTCGAATCCGGCTTGCTCCAGGGATTCTTGGTACGCCTTGAACACGCTTGGCAGGGGCTTTCCCATGCCGCCCTTGTACACGCTGCGGGTGACCTTGCCGTACAACTCCTCGCCGTGCTCGATATAGTCGCGGACCTCTACCGGGCCGGTTATCAAGGTGTAGTCGTCGCGTTGCGATACCCGCTCATAAATTCGGGTGGCCTCAGCCGGGGCAGGGACCCAATCCAGCCCGTCGGCTGCCGCTGCTGCGGTCACGGCCAGCAACAGCCAACAATAGAGTCCGGTCGTTTTGCCCCGCTGCACAGTCTTTCCCCCGGTGGTCATTTCGCGGTTTTCCCTGCGCTCGAAAAGGCTATGCGATACCCGCCTTCGGCGCAAGGGTGGGGCTAGGAAGGACTGGCTTTTGCTGGCCCCTCGGGCTAGCCTTGGACGATTCTTCCGATCCCTCTCTCGGGGCTCCCATGCTGCACTTCTATCTAGCGGAAAAGCCCTCCCTGGGGCGCACCATCGGTGAGGCCCTGGGCGGTGGGCGGCGCGAGCCCAAGGCGATCCGAGGCCCCGGCTGGGTGGTCAGCTGGTGTGTCGGCCATCTGCTCGAACAAGCGATGCCGGAAGACTACGACAAGCGCCTGAGCCAGTGGCGGCGCGAGGACTTACCGATTCTGCCCGAGCAGTGGAAGCTGTTGCCCAAGGCTGCCACCCGCGACCAGCTACAGATTATCCGCGGCCTGCTCAAGGAGGCGGATCTGGTAATCAACTGCGGCGATCCGGATCGTGAGGGCCAGTTGCTGGTGGACGAGGTACTGGAGCACCTGCGCTGGCGCGGGCGCACCTTGCGCGCCTGGCTGCCGGACCTCAGCGAGCGCGCCTTGCGCCGAGCCCTTGAGCCCCCGGCGCTGCGGTCCAACGGCGATTACCGAGGGCTGCGCGACGCCGCTCGCGGCCGCGCCCGCGCCGATTGGCTGGTGGGTATGAACCTGAGCCGGGCCATGACCTTGGCCAACCGCTGCGCTGGCGGCGACGCCCTGATCTCGATCGGTCGGGTGCAGACTCCGACCCTGAAACTGGTGGTGGACCGGGACCGGGAAATCGAGCATTTCGTGCCCAAGGACTATTTCATGCTGCGGGCCCGCTTCGCCCAAGGCGAGGTCAGCTACCTGGGCGACTGGCAACCACCGGAGGAGTATGCCGACGAGGAGGGACGCTGTCTGGACCGCGCCCGGGCGGAGGCGGTTCGGGATCGGGTGCACGGCCAGCCCGGGAGCATCGTTCGGCTGGAGGTAAAGGAGCGGCGGGAAGCACCGCCGCTACCTTTCTCGCTCAACGAACTGCAACAGGCGGCGTCTCGGCGTCTTGGGCTTTCGGCCCAGCGCACCCTGGAGCTGGCGCAGGCCCTGTACGAACGCCACAAGCTGCTCACCTATCCCCGCACCGATTGCCGCTACCTGGCGGCGAACCAGCACGCCGATGCGCCGGCGGTGCTGGCTGCCCTGGAACGGGGCGGCTACCGCGAGGCGGTAGCGGCAGCGGACCCGGGCCGGCGCAGCCGGGCCTTCGACGATAAGCGCATCAGCGCCCATACCGCCATCGTGCCCACCGCCAAGGCAGCGCCGACGCACGGCCTGAGCGACCAGGAGCGCGCCCTTTACGACATGGTGGCACGCACCTACTTGGCGCAGTTCTATCCCGAGCACCGCTACCAGGCCACGACGGTGATCACCGAATGTGTCGGCGAGCGATTCCGAAGCACCGGCCGCCGGGCGCTGGAGATCGGCTGGAAGGCCTTGTTTCCAGCTCCCAAGTCGGCGGCGGAGCAAGGAGAGACATCGGAGCAGACACTGCCGGAGCTCGTCGAGGGCGAGGTGATCTGCCGGCAGCCCGAGGTGCTGGCGCGCCAAACCCGGCCCCCAGCCCATTACACCGAAGGCACACTGATTCGCGCCATGGCGAATATTGCTCGGCTGGTGGAGGACGAGCGCATACGCCGCACCCTGCGTGAGAACCAGGGCATCGGCACCGAGGCTACCCGTGCCGGCATTATCGAGACGCTGAAGCGGCGGGGCTTCATCTCGGTGCGGGGGCGCTCGTTACTTGCGACCCCCCTGGGTGGCGCATTGGTCGACAGCGCTCCGGCGCAACTCACCAGTCCGGCGATTACCGCTTGGTGGGAGCAGCAACTCGCGCTTATCGCTGAAGGCAGCGGCGAGTTGGCTGTGTTCGAAGCTCGGGCCGCCGACTGGATTCGGCGCCTGCTGCCAACCATCGGCCGCGAGCGCTTCAACGCCCCGCTTCGGGCGCCAGATAACAGACCGGCGGGCAAAGGGGGAAAATCGAAGCGGCGGCCGGGGGTGACTCGCACCCCTGGCCGCCGTGCCTCCAGGGCCAAGCGGCATGGGCCGAGGGCGTGAGGCAAGGCGGATCCGAGTTTGGCAGGAGCGTGACTGATATCAGATATAGGAAAACGAGAACCGCATGAAATTCTTTCAACTCCCCGTTGGCGCCCGGTTCGAGTATCGGGGCGAGGTTTACCGCAAGTCGGGCCCGCTGGTGGCCACCAGGGAGGCCGGCGGCGCCCAGCAGCTCATGATGCGCTCGGCCAACGTCAATCCGGATACTCCCGAAGCGGGGCAGGCGCCGGAAATAGCGCCCGGAGAAAGCCTGCCGGTAGACCGGGTCGAGGCGGCGTTCCAGGTCTTCTACCAAGCCTGCGAGCAGCTGCTGGCGGAGTCGAGCGGCGCCCACTCCGGTCTCCAGCAGGAAGAGCTGAGCCAGCGCCTGAGGAGCCATCGCCGGCGCTTCTTTGAGCAGCTACGGCGCCCCCAAGAAAGCCGTTGACGGTTTGAGGTGAGCGGGTATAATGCGCGGCTTCTTTGGTGCTGATGCTGGCGGGAAGCGGCGGAG
>CBDUCL010000195.1:0-5812 GCA_965365625.1 uncultured Chromatiales bacterium
GGCGGGACGACTCGTCCTCGCCGGCAGGCGTCGAGACGACTTCGTAAAGCACCCGGTCCCAGGTTGCGTTCGCTAGCCCTGGGAGAGGCCGGGGCGTTTTCTCCAGTCCTCCATAGGAGAAGACGGGAGCCAGCCGCTAGGGTTGAGGCCGTGACACCTTCAGTTCCAGAAGCTGCCGAATGATCTCCGGGTGGTCGAATTCGCGGCCGCCGACGGCGCGGTAGGCGAGGCTGCCGTCCGGGGCGACCACAATGGTCGTCGGCAGGCCCCTCACCCCCCAGGCTTCCAGGGTGGCGGCGTCCTTGTCGAACAACAGGGGGAAGGTCGGCGACGGTTCCACCATGCCGATAAAGGGAAACACCGTATCCTCGTCCTCGCCGATGTTGACGGCCAGCACCGCCACGCCCTCGCCGGCCGTCGCCAGGCTCAGCCGTTCCAGCGACGGCATCTCACGCCTGCAGGGCGGACACCAGGTGGCCCAGAAGTTGACCAGCACCACCTGCCCGCGGAAATCCGCGATATCGATCGTCTCGGCGTCCAGATCGAGCAAGCGCAAGGGAGGCGCCTCGGTGCCCGGCGGTATAGGGGTCAGGCCCTGAGTAAGCGGCGGCAACTCCGCAGCCGGCGCCGAAAGCGACAGCAGACACAGCAGCAGCGCCGCCAGGCCAACCGGTTTAGGGTGCACAACGAGCATTTTCGATCATCCCCTCATAGTTTTCGCCGTCTACCTCCCAGCGCGCGATCAGGTCGAACTCCGCGCCGGCCGACAGGCCCATCGCCAGCATGCCCTGGTTCCAATCGCCGCCCGGTTCATAGGCTTGCTCGGGCGGAAACTGCGCCCAGCGAAAGGCGATCAGCGCCGCCTTGCCGAGCCCATGCGGCTGCAGCCGTTCGAGCCAGGTATCGACGCCGACAGGCGGCCTGCGCTCGGTGTCTGAATCCAGGGTCCATTCCGCCAGCCGGAAATGCACCACTCCGGGTGCGGCGTCGTTACGCAACACGGTCATATAGACACAGGACCGGGCGTAGGGTTCGATCGCCTCAGCGGGGAAGCCGCGGTTGATATAGAAGGCCCTGACCTGATCGGGCAGGATCTGGGTAATCGCCAGGGTCACGCCCGCGTTCTGAGTCTCCCAGGTCTCGGCCCCGGTCTCGGTATCGACGCGATGGTTCTGCGCCGCCCACCCCGAACCGGAGGCAATCAGGAGGCCAAGCAGGCATAACGCTCGATGCAGCAGCCGCGACTCCGGTATTCTCATGGAACCCTCGCAGGATAAAAGAACCGTTAATTTTCCAGTCGGTTACGCCTACCGGCCGCAGATCCGGAGAAAGCTCCGGGACAGCCGGGACCATTCGATCGAGGCGGGCCCATTCTCAGGGAATGGGCCCGCCGCGTCCAGTCAGGGCAGCGGCACCTCTGCGATCGGCGCCGCGCCCCGGCCCTGACTCAATGCGTCAGGATTGCGCCTCCGACGCCGGCTCCGAGGGCTTTTCGACCAACCCATCCCGCTTCGTCTCGAGCAAGGGTTCGACCGCATAGCCCGGGAGCTCTACAAAGTGTTCTTGGTCCGAGCGCTTGAGCACGAACGGCGCCCCCTCTTCGGCTCGGGAGAAACGGTACCGCAGCGTCTCGCCGTCCCGGAGGCCGACCTCGATCTCCAGCACCGGCTGGCTCTCGGCCTGATCGGCACCTGGCTCGGTGCCGGCCAAGGACTCGATGCGCAGCCCGGCAATCTGACGCACCAGGCGATCCACCGCCTCCCGGTTGAGGTTCTCCCCTTCGCTCAAGTCCTCCAATGCCCAGGCATCGCCGTCCCGCTGCAGGGTGAAGCCGGGCATCCGGACCCGAATCAGCTCGGCCGCGTCGAGCGCCAAGATGCCCTTGTCGATCCAATCGTCGGTCCGGGGGCTGACCTCCCAGTTGTTCAACGCCACCGCAAACACCCGCTCCTCATCCCCCGGGCGGGCGTGGACCTTGCGAAAGCCCGGCGAACTTCCCAAATAGAGTTCGCCCAGAGGCCGGTCGCCCGCGTACAGCGCGATCTTGCGCTGGAAGCTGTCGTCCGCCACCTCGAAACGGCGCGCAGCACTGCCGCTGATGGCCACCGGCCAGCCCTTCTCCAATGCGGCGAGCCGCTCCAGCAGCCGTTCCACGCTCCCTGCGTCGGCCGGGAAGCCACCGGCCTCCGGCAACTTCCAGTCCGTGCCCTGTTTACTCAGGGTGAGGCTGGCTTCGTCATCGGCGAGCACCAGACGGTCCACTGCAGTCGGGTCGAAGGCGAGCAAGGTTTCCTGGGGCTCGAAGGCGCTGTAGTCGTCGCCGTACAGGCTCAGGCCCAGCGCCAGCACCAACTGGGCCAGCAGCAGGCCGCTGAGAATGGGTATCCATCGCTTCATCGTTCGTTACCTCCCGTCGATTCAGCCGTCGAGCAGCGCCGCGTAGCGCAATGCTGCCCGTTGACGCACCTGCTGGCGCAGCAGCCAGACCGCCAGCAGACCGAGCAGCGCCAATGCATAGTTGAGGTATTCCCAGAACACCTGCCCGTTGCGGTCCAGCGGCGCCAGGGTGCGAGAGAACTGGGCCCGGCCGCGGATGGCTAGCAGGCCCCGGTCCTCCAGGGACCAATCGATGGCATTCGCCAGCAGATCGACCGGAGCCAGGTAGCGGGTGCCCAAGCCGGCGGCGGCCAGGTCCAGCATTTCGTCGCTGAGGAAGCTGTTGGAGCCGACCAGGATAATGCGCGCCGACTCCGGGGAGCGCTCGATGACCCGGGTGACCATCGGCTCCGGTTCAGGCGCCGATTCCGCTTCGGCGTCGCTCGCCTCGACCTCGGCTTCGGCAGCCGGTGGCTCGGCCGGGGCCGCCAGGGGCGAGGCTTTGCCCTTGAAGAAGGAATCGAAACGCCCCTCCAGGGCCAGGGCCAGCAACTGGCGGCCGGTCTGCTCGCCGGGCAGGAAGCCCAGGGCCCCGTGGGCGGCATAGTCGGGCTGGATGTTGAGGCTGTCGGAGGTCCAGGCCCGGTCGGAGCTCTCCAGGAGACGAATCAGCTGGCGCTGCTGATTCTTGTCCGCATCCAGGGTGATCGGCGAGGGCCAAGTCAGGGTCACCTGGGCAACCCCCGCGGCCAGCCCGGATTCCTGCTCGATGCCGTCGCCGCGCACGTCGACGAAGTAGGGGTAGTCCACCAGCTGGGTCTCGCGCACCACGAAGCCGCCGATCTGCCGATCCACCGGGATCGGGAAGGCGGCGTTCTGCGGGTCGAGCACCATCTCCTGCTCCAGGGTGATGCCATGATGGGCCAGCCAATCTTCCAACCCGGAGCCCTGACGGCGGGCCGCCAGGCTGCCCTGGGTGTCGATGGCAAAGGGCGAGCTGGCCAGCACCACCGTGCCGCCGCGCATCAGAAATTGGTCGACCGCGAACAACTGCTTGTCGTCCAGCGCCTGCGGGGCCAGCAACATCAACAGATCGGCCTGGCTCGGCACCTGGCCGCCGGCCAGGTCGGTGTCGGTGAGGTTGTGGTCCTCGCTCAGAGTCTCCCGCAGCCAGCGGAAGCGCTCACCGCCCGCGGCCAGGCCGAACTGGGTCATGGCCGGCTCCGGGGCCGGGGCATGCAGGGCGATGGTCTTGAGAAAGCCCTTGGAGAAGCGTTTGAGACCCGCCTCCAGGGCGCGCTCCAGGCCCGACCGATCCAGGTCCTCGGGTAGGGGCACCTGCACCAGCCGCCCGTCCCCTTCCAGGATCATGTAGAACCAGAAGCCCTGGGTGTCGAATAGGCTCACCGCCATTGGCTGGAAGCCGAAATCCGCCTCCAGCTGCCGGGCCAGGACACCGCCGTCGGCATCGGGGTCGCGTATCTCCAGGCTCAGCTTGCCGCCGGAGCCCGTCTGCAATTCGGCCAGCACTTCGTCCAGGTCCTCGCGCAACGGCTGCAGCAGCTCCGGCAGCCGCTCGGCGGCCGAAATGTAGCCGCTGAACCGCACCGGGTGCGGGATGTTTTCGAACCATTCGCCGGCCCCCTGGTAGGCGTAGAGGACCTTCTTCACCGCCTGGGTCAGGTCATACTCGGGGTTGCGCAGGTCTACCTCCAGGTCGGTCTCGCCCTGCACCTTGATGTCGATCAGGTCCTCGAAGCCGAGGGTCTGATACTGGTCCCCGTACTGCACCAGGATATTGAAGTAGGAGTTGACCACCGAGGCCTGGTACTTGCTGGCGAACTGGAAGGGCACCGGCCTGATCCCGAACTTCTCGTTCGCCTCCCGCTCCAGCTCCGGGTGCTCCTGCGGGTCGATCAACTCCACCCGCACCCGGCCCTCTCCGGCCAGGGCATACTCCTGCAGCAGATCACGCAGGCGGGGCACCAGGGGCGCCAGCAGCGGGTGGGTCTGAGCGCTGAAGTAACCGCGCAGCAGCAAGGGCTCGCGAATCTGAGCCAGGTAGCTGCGGGTGGCGTCCGAGATCGAGTATACCTGGCCGGCCGTGAGGTCCGCTCGCGCCGAGCTCAGGGGCGCCAGCCATAGGTTTGCGGCCAGGAAATTGGCTGCCAGCAGGCCGGTGGCGTAGGCCCAACGCCGGTGGTTGGCATTGGTCCGGTTGCCGGACCAGCGCAGCCATTCCAGGGTGAATACGTTGAGCGCCAGGAACACCCCGACCAGGCTCAGATAGTAGTAGAGATCCCTCAGGTCGATCACCCCGCGGGCGATGGACTCGAAGCGCGAGCCGGTGCCCAGCATCTGGAGCAGCTCTCCGGCCCGGGTGCCGAACAGCGCGGTCAGGGCCTCCGAGCCCAACAGGTAGAAGCCGCCGCAGACCAGCGCGCTGAGAATCAGGCTGACGATCTGGTTGGCCGAGCGTGCGCTTACGAACAGGCCGATGGCGGCATAGGCGGCTGCCAGGAACAGCGTGGCCAGGTAGCCACCGAACACCGGGCCCCAATCCAGGGACCCGAGAAAGGACACCGTGAGCGGCAGCGGCAGCGTCAGGGCCAGGGCCACCGCCACCAAGGCCAGGCAGGCCAGGAACTTGCCGAGCACCAGCTGATACGCCGGGACCGGGGTGGTGAGCAGGAACTCCAGGGTGCCGGCGCGCCGCTCCTCCGACCACATGCGCATGGTGATGGCCGCCACCAGAAAGATCAGCAGCAGCGGCAGCCACTCGAACAGGGGCCGCACGTCGGCGATATTGCGGGCGAAGAAGGTCTCGACCCAAAAGAACACGAACAGGCTCACCGCCAGGAAGGCCCCCAGGAAGATGAAGGCGATGGGCGACGAGAAGAAGCCCGCAAACTCCTTGCGGGCGATTCGCAGGATATTGGACATTGCCATTCCCCCCTCAGCGCGCCGAGATCTCACCGAACACGCTCTCCAGATCCCGGCTCTCGGGCTGCAGGGCGTAGAGCTTGATGCCCTCCGCGGCCACCCGGCCGGCAACCGCGGGAGCGGTATCGGTCAGGTGATGGTCACCGGTCAGTTCCAGGGCATAACGCTGCCCTGCCCCTTGGGCATCCAGCGGCTCGACCGAGCGGACGCCCGCGACGGAGCCGAACAGGGGCAAGGCCCGTTCCGGCTCGGCGTCGACCGCCACCAGCAACCGCTTGCCGGCGCGCAACTCCGCCATCCCCGCGTCCAGGGCAAGCCGACCATGGCGCAGAATCAGCACCCGGTCGCACACCGCCTGCACCTCCTGCAGGATGTGGGTGGAAAGGATCACCGTCGCCTGCTCCGCCAACGCTCGGATCAGGCTGCGCATCTGCTGCACCTGGGTCGGGTCCAGCCCATTGGTCGGCTCGTCCAGAATCAGTACCTTGGGGTG
>CBDUCL010000196.1:0-5803 GCA_965365625.1 uncultured Chromatiales bacterium
CCCTCGATCAGATACAGGTTCACCGCTTTCTCCGGCTGCTGTACCCGCATTCGCTGCAGCAGGTCCCGGGCCTGGACCAACTGCCCCTGCTCGGCCAGAATTCGCGCGGTGCGAACCCGGGCCTCCAGCTCCAGGCTGCCACCGACCCGCTCATACCATTCCATGGCGACATCGTAACGCTCGCGCTCTTCTTCGATCTGGCCGATGAAGTAGGCCGACTCGTCGCGCCGCAGGCCCAATTCGTAGAGGTCCCCGAAATGGTTCCGCGCCGCTTGCATATCTTCCAACTGCAGGGCCAGCACGCCGAGGGAAAACAGCACGTCCTCTTCCTCCGGCTGCAGCTGGTGCAGGCGCTGAAACTGGCGGTAGGCGGCCTTGAGCTCGCGCGCATCCACCAGCAACCGGGCATAGGCCGAACGCAGATCGAGACTGTCGGAGGCGCCGGCTAAGGCGTCCTCGAGCACGCGTCTTGCGCCGGCGCTGTCCCCCTTGGCGAGCAATACGCGGCTGAGTAGGATCTGAGCCTTTGGCCAATCCGGGCGCAAGGCCAGGGCCTTGCGCACTTCCAGCTCGGCCAAGTCGAGATGGTCGGCCCCCACCGCCACCACCGCATAGGCGTAGTGGGCCCGGGGCTCGCCGGCGTTGGCCGCGGTCAGTCTTTCTATCAGCTGCAGCCTCAGGGCGATGTCGGGCATTGTGCCGAGCACCGCCGCCACTCGCAAAAAGCCGTCACTGCCCTCGGCCTGCTCCAGCCGCGCCAACTCCTGGAACTGCTCGAAGGCGAGTTCCTGCTGCCCCCTGCGGGCATAAAGCACGCCGGCAACCTGGCGGGCCGCTGCATCCTGCGGCGCCAGCTCGACCCAGTAGCCGACCGCCTGCTCGGCCTTCTCGTCCTGCTTCTGGTACATAGCAATGCGGGTAGCTCGCTCCGCCGCCCCGGCGTCGCGGGCCCCGCGCGCGGCTTCCAGGTAATGGTCGTAGGCCGCGTCGAGCTCGCCCCGCTGCACGGCAATCTCGCCGGCCAGGACCTCGAATACGGCATCGGCGGTGTGCTTGCGCGTCGCGGCGGCGGCCGAAGCCGACTGATTGGCGCCGTCGCTGCGGCTGCTCGGCAGAGGCTCGGGCTCGGGATAGGATCCGGTCTGTACCCCAGCACAGCCAGCCAGCAGCAGGCCCAGGCCGGCGCCGAGCCACCCCCGCAGACGCTCTACCCGCCCCGCTGTAATGCCTAGCCCCGCTGTAATGCTTCGATATCTATACAATTCGACGCCTCGCCTGTCGCTTTTTGCCCGCGCTTGGTTTGGTCCTGCTCCCACGCGCATCCCAGGCAGTATAAACGCCTGCTCGGCCCGCGCCCAATCCGCCGTTGTCCGAGCCCGTTGTCTCCGAACGCTGCGCGGGGATCCTGGGGCTACGCCACCCAATCCGTCCGGTCTTGAATTCTGGTCTGACATTATTGAAAATACAGGGTTCCCTCGCCGCGGAAAGCGATCGCGCATGACACTATTCACCCTCGGGCTCAACCACAAGACCGCGCCGGTAGAGATCCGCGAGCGACTGACGTTCGGGCCGGACGTCATCGCCGGGGCCTTGCGGAGTCTGGGCCAGCAGCCGGGAGTCGAGGAAGCGGTGATTCTGTCCACCTGCAACCGCACCGAGATCTATGCAGCCCTGAATGCCGAGGCCCAGTCCCGAGTGCGGCAATGGCTGAGCGATTTCCACGGCCTGCCGCGGAACAGCGTAACCCCCTATCTGTATGACCACCAGGATCTGGCCGGGGTGCAACACCTGCTGCGGGTGTCGAGTGGACTCGATTCCATGGTCCTGGGTGAGCCCCAGATCCTGGGTCAGGTCAAAGCCGCCTTCAAGACCGCCAGCCAGGCCGGCGCCACCGGCAAGTTGCTGGGAAGACTGTTCCAACATGCCTTTGCGGTGGCCAAGCAGGTGCGCACCGACACCTCGATCGGCAATAGTCCGGTGTCCGTGGCCTTTGCCGCAGTCAGCCTGGCGCGGCAGATCTTCAGCGATCTCTCCAACCAGTGTGCGCTACTGATCGGCGCTGGTGAGACCATTGAACTAGCGGCCCGGCACCTGCACCAGCACGGCATCGGCCGCATGGTGGTCGCCAACCGGACGGTAGAGCGGGCCCAGGGCCTGGCGGGCCAGTTCGACGCTTACGCCATCGCCCTGACCGAACTCGGCCACCATCTGGCGGAGGCCGACATCGTCATCTCGTCCACCGCCAGCCCGCTCCCCGTGCTCGGCAAGGGGGCGGTGGAGAGCGCGCTAAAGAAACGCAAGCACCGCCCGGTGTTCCTGGTCGACATCGCGGTGCCGCGCGATATCGAAGCGGAAGTGGGGGAACTCGAGGACGCCTACCTCTACACCGTGGACGACCTGCAAGAGGTGGTGCAGACCAATATGCGCTCGCGCCGGGAGGCGGCAAAACAGGCCGAGGAAATCGTCGAACTCAATGCCGAGGAATTCATGGCCTGGCTGCGCTCTCTAGACGCAGTGGCCCTGGTGCAAGGCTACCGCGGTCAGGCCGAAGCGATGCGCGACGAGGTGCTGCAGCGGGCCCTGCGCCAACTGGCCAACGGCAAACCGGCGGACGAGGCCCTGCGGTACCTGGCGCACACTCTCACCAATAAGTTGATTCACGTGCCCAGCACCCGCATCCGCCAGGCCGGCGCGGCGGGCGAGAACCAGCTGCTGGAGGCGGCCAATACCCTGCTGGAACTGAGAAAGAGACCGGACGCTAGATGAAGCCCAGCATCCGAAGCAAGCTCGACCAGGTTGCTGAACGCTTTCAAGAAATCACCGCCCTGTTAGCGGAACCCGAGGTCCAGGGCGACCAGCAGCAGTTTCGCCGCCTGAGTCAGGAATACGCCCAGCTGGAACCGGTGGTCGGCTGCTACCAGCGCTATCGCGAGCTGGAGTCCAGCGGCGCCAGCGCACAAGCCATGCTGGAAGACCCGGAAATGGCCGAGCTGGCACGCGAGGAACTGCAGGAGGTGGAGCGCCAGCGCCAAACGCTGGAGCCGGAACTGGAGCGCCTGCTGCTGCCGGCGGACCCCAACGACCACCGCAACATCTTCCTCGAGGTGCGGGCCGGCACCGGCGGCGCCGAGGCCGCCCTGTTCGCCGCCGACCTGCTGCGCATGTACCTGCGCTACGCGGAACTGCTGGGCTGGCAGGCCGAGACCATCAGCGAGAGCCCGGGAGAACTGGGGGGCTACAAAGAGGTGGTTTGCCGCATCAGCGGACGCGACGTCTACTCCCGACTTAAGTTCGAATCCGGCACACACCGGGTGCAGCGGGTCCCGGAGACCGAATCCCAGGGCCGCATCCACACCTCCGCCTGCACCGTGGCCGTGCTGCCGGAGGCCGAAGCCATCGACGAGGTCGAGATCAACAACAGCGAGCTGCGCATCGACACCTACCGCGCCTCGGGAGCCGGCGGCCAGCACGTCAACAAGACCGATTCGGCGGTGCGCATCACGCACCTACCCTCCGGCATCGTGGTGGAGTGCCAGGACGAACGCTCCCAACATAAGAACAAGGCCCGCGCCCTGGCCCTGTTGCAGGCCCGGTTGATGAACCAGGCCCAGGAGGCGCAGATCAGCGAGCAGGCCCAGGAGCGGCGCATCCAAGTCGGCAGCGGCGACCGCTCCGAGCGCATCCGCACCTATAACTTCCCGCAGAATCGGCTCACCGACCACCGCATCAATCTTACGATCTATAAGCTGGACGAGATCATGCAAGGGGCCCTGGAGCAGGTAGTCGAGCCGCTGAAGCGGGAGCACCAAACCGAACTCCTGGCCACCCTGGCCGAGGCCTGAGCCTGGGCGCGGCGCCGAGCATTGGCGAGGCCCTGGCCCGAGCCGCCGCGCAACTGGCGGTCCGGCCCGAGGCCAGCCCACGGCTGGAGGCCGAGGCCCTGCTCGCCGCCTGCCTGGAACGCCCCCGCAGTTACCTCTTCGCCTGGCCGGAGCGAGTCCTGAGCGCCGACCAGTGGCAGGCCTTCCAGGCCCTGCTGCGGCGGCGTCTGAGCGGCGAACCCCTGGCCTATGTGCTGGGCGAGCGGGAATTTTGGTCGTTGCAGTTGCAAGTCGGCCCGGACACCCTGATCCCCCGCCCCGAGACCGAACTGCTGGTGGAATTGGCCCTGGAACGCGAGCTCCCCGTCGCCGCGGCCCGGGTGCTCGAACTGGGCACCGGCAGCGGCGCCATTGCCGCTGCCCTGGCGAGCGAGCGCCGCAACTGGCGCATCACGGCCAGCGATGCCTCCCTCGCCGCCCTGGCCCTGGCCGAGCGCAACTTCAGGCGCCTGGCTTTGGTCAATGTCCAGCCCCTGCACAGCGACTGGTACGCCGCACTGGCTCCCGGCGAGCGCTTCGATTTGATCCTCAGCAACCCCCCCTATGTGGCCCAGGGCGACCCCCATCTGCAACAGGGCGACCTGCCCTGGGAGCCCCGCGACGCCCTGGTGGCCGGGGCCGACGGCCTGGACGCTATCCGCATTATCGCCGCCGGAGCCCTGGCGCACCTGGTCCCGGGGGGCTGGCTGCTGTTGGAGCACGGCTGCGACCAGGGCCCGGCGGTGCGCAGGCTGCTGGGCGGCGCCGGCCTATGCCAGGTGGCCAGCGAGCGCGACCTGGCGGGTCTCGAACGGGTCAGCCTGGGTCGCGCGCCGGGGCCCTAACAGGCATCGAGCACGGCGCCAAGTTTCGCTTGATTATTTCCCGCCCTGCATTAGCATGAAAATCATGGACTCTGCCGAAGCCGCAATGATCAAGCACCGGGAGATCGCCTTCGCCGAGCTGCACCCGGACCGCCAGCAGGCCCACACCGCCGCTGCCGCCCTGGCGGACGCCCCCGGGGTAGTGCGGACCGAACCCCTGTCGCCGGTGCTCTTGGGGATCAGCTACGATCTCGTGCAGGTCACTTTGGAGCAGATCGAAGCGGCCCTAACCGAGGCCGGGTACCACCTCTCCAGCCGCCTGCTCTACAAGCTCAAGCGCGCCCTCTACTACTACACCGAAGAGACCGAGCGCGCCAACAACGGCTGCCCCCGCGGCGACAGCAGCTGCACCCAGCGCATCTTCATCAGCCATTACGGACGCCACGCCCACGGCTGCCGGGATCACCGGCCCGAGCACTGGCGCAAGTACCTCTGATACCCCGTTTCCCGCTTTGGACGACGACCAGCTTCTGCGCTATAGCCGCCAGATCATGCTGCCCCAGATCGGCATCCAGGGGCAGGAGCGGCTGCAGGCGGCGCGGGTATTGTTGATCGGTCTCGGCGGCTTGGGCTCGCCGGTGGCCATCTACCTAGCCAGCGCCGGAATCGGCGAGTTGGTACTGGTGGACTTCGACCGGGTCGAGCTCACCAACCTGCAGCGCCAGCCCCTGCACACCAGCGAGCGAATCGGCCAGCCCAAGGTCGAGTCCGCTGCCGCAACCCTGCGCGCCCTCAACCCGGAAACCCGGCTGCAATTGATCGGCCACCAGCTGCAGGGCCGAGAGCTGACCGAACAGGTGATGGCCGCGGACCTGGTGGTGGACGCCAGCGACAACTTCCCCACCCGCTTCGCCCTCAACGCGGCCTGTGCCGCCGCCGGCAAGCCCCTGGTATCCGGCGCCGCCATCCGCATGGAGGGCCAGGTGACCGTCTTCCCCGGCACGCCGGGTGGTCCCTGCTACCGCTGCCTCTATCCAGAGTCGGGGTCGGTAGAGGAGAGCTGCTCGGAAAACGGCGTGCTGGCGCCCCTGGTAGGGATCATCGGCAGTATCCAGGCCC
>CBDUCL010000197.1:0-5782 GCA_965365625.1 uncultured Chromatiales bacterium
TGCGCCACCGCCTGCGACGCCTGCGGCAAGTGCGCGGCCGACGCCGCCCCCGGACTGATCCAGATGCAGGACAATCTGCCCCTGGTGGACTACGCCGCTGGCGGCCCCGCCAAGCCGGACGCCACCTTCCGCTGCCCCACCGGCGCCATCCAGTGGCTGGAGGGCGAGCAATTCCCCGAGCACCGGCCGCGCCCGGCCCGCCTGGAGCGACGACATCATGCCTAGCTTCTCCAACAGCGCCCTGCGCCTCCTCGGCCGCTTGGTCGGCGCCCGCCCCCCGGCCCCGGCGGAGGCCGGCGAATTGCGGGTGCTCGACGGCAACAGCGCGGTGGCCATGACCGAAGCCGCCCTGGCCGAGAGCGCCGCCCTCGGCGCCAGCTTTCCCGCCGACACCGCAACCCTGGCCTGGCGTGCCGAACAGGTCCGCTACGCCGCCAATCTGCTTGGCGCCCCCCTTAGCAACCTCGGCGGCGAAGGCCCCCGCGGCACCCTGGCCGCCGCTATCGGCCTGGCCCTGAGCGGCACCCGGGCGGCGGCTTTCTGCTCCGGCCCGGACCTGGCCGGAGCCCAGGATCTGCTGCGCCTGGCCGCCGGGCGCCGCCTGCCGCTGGTGGTCCAACTCGGCTGCCGCGGCCTGGCCGGCCATGCCCCGACCTTGGGCAGCGGCCACGAGGCCCTGCACCTGAGCAGCGACTACGGTGGGCTGGTGCTGACCGCAGCCAATGTTCAGGAGGCAGTGGACTTTTCCCTGATTGCCCGACGGGTGGCGGAACAGGCCCTGCTGCCGGTCCTGGTGGCCCAGGACGGCGGCGAGACCGCTCTCGCCATGCAGGAAGTGCGCCTGCCCGGCGCCGGGCTGGTGGAGCGATTCCTGGGGGCCCCGGAAGACGAAATCCCGGTACCTACACCGGCCCAGCGCTTGCTGTTCGGCGACCGACGCCGACGCCTGCCGCGCTGGCATGACCCCGACCACCCGACCCTGCTCGGGGCCCTGCAGGACGGTGATGCCTGGGCCCGGGCTGCTGCCTCCGGCCCCGCCTTTCTGGATGGCTGGATCGACGACTGCCTGGGCCAGGCCCTGCGCGATTTCTCCAAGCTCACCGGCCGTCTCCACCAGCCTCTGAGCGCCCACCGCATGGACGACGCCCGCCTGGTGCTGCTGGCCCAGGGCGCGGCGGTGGAGACCGCCGAGGCCGCCGCCGATGCCCTGCGCAAACGCCACCACCTCAAGGTCGGTGTGTTGGGATTGCGCTGCCTGCGCCCCTTCCCCGGCGCAGCACTTGTAGAGCGGCTCAAGGGGCGCTCCTTGGTGTGCGTGCTCGAGCGCAGCCCCCAGCCCCTGGACACCGACCCGCCCCTGACCCGGGAACTGCGCTCCGCCCTCGGCGCCGCCTCGGAAAGCAACGAGGCCGGCCGGTCCCCGCCCAAGCCCGAGCAACTACCCCGCCTGCTGCCCGTCTTCTATGGCCTGGGCGGCCAGGCCCTGCGCGGAGCCGACTTGATGGAGCTGGGACGCCGCGCCGAAGGGCTGGAGCAGTCCCGGGTCTGGCTCGGGCTCGACTTCGATCAGGGGCCCAGCCCCTACCCCAAGCGCCAGGTGCTCCTGGATCAGCTGCGCCGCAGCTACCCGGAGCTGGCCGGGCTGGGCCTGCGGGGCCCCGGCCCGGAGCCGGACCTGCGTCCGGCCGGCGCCCTGAGTCTGAGCCTGCAGCGGGTCAGCGGCGGGTCGGACCAGGGCCTGATGGCAGAGACCGGGGCCTATCTGCAGCAGTTGCTCGGCGGCCAGCTACGCAGCCACCCGGGCCTGTTCGGCGCCCCCTGGGGCGAATACTGCATCGACCGTTTGACCCTGGCCGAGGCCGACCTGCGCGACCCCGGGGCAACCCCCCCGGCGGATCTGGTGCTACTGAGCGCCGACCCGGCCCTGGCCCCAGCTGGCGCCTTGGGAGAGCTGGCACCCGGCGGTCTGCTGCTGCTGGCCGGCCCCGCCGCGGATCAGGCCCCGCCCCTGTACCTGCTGGGCGAGCAGAAAACGCCCCCCCGCGTCTATCGGCTGCCCGAGGCGGACTCGGAGCAACCCCAGGAATACCTGTTGGGCGCCCTCTGCGGCGTCCTGCTGGACGCCGGCCGGCTGCAGCAGCGCGAGCGCCGCCTGCTGACCCTGCGCGAGGAACTGCTCGCGCATACCATGGAGCCGGAACGCGGCCAGCGCCTAACCGCCTTCCAGGCCGGGCTGAAGGCACCGCAGCACCTGAGCAAGCCGGCAGCCGCCGCGGCCCGCGCCTGGCGGCGCAGCGACGGTGCTCCGCCCTCGGTGCGGCGCCTAGCCCATGGAGACTCGGCCTACGACAGCCTGCCCCGCTTCTGGGACCAGGTCGGCAGCCTGTACCGGGACGGCGCCGCCGCCGAGCTGGGCCCCGACCCCTACCTGGCCCTGGGCACTGTGCCGCCGCTGGCCTCCGAGCTGCACGACCTGAGCCCTGCGCGGCGCAGCCTGCCGTTGTTCGACCCGCTCGCCTGCACCGGTTGCGGCCACTGCTGGAGCCGCTGCCCGGACGCCGCGATCGGGGCCGTGGCGCTGACTCCGGCCGAACTCCTAGCCGCCGGCATCCAGGCCAGCGGCGCCAGCGCCCTGCGTCCCCTCGCCAAGCGCTTGGCGGGGCGCATCGGGCGCCTGTGTCGCGAACCCGCAGAGGCGCCGCGGGAGATCGATCAGTTGCTGGACGAGGCCCTGGCCCGGCTGCAGGCCCAGGCCCCCCTCCCCGAGGCGCGAAGGGAGGCGATCGAGGCCGAGCTGGAGCAGATCAAGGCCGGCTTCGACGGCTTGGGCGCAGCGGTCACCGAGCCCCTGTTCCACAGCGCCGAGAGCGAACAAAAGGACAGCGGCGCCCTGTTGCTGCTGGCGGTGGACCCGGACGCCTGCAAGGGCTGCGGCATCTGCATTCAGGCCTGCGCCGCCGAGGCCCTGAGCGAGGGCCCTCATAGCGGCGCGGTACTCGACCAGGCCCAGCGCCGCTGGCGAGCCTGGGAACAGCTTCCCGACACCCCGGCCGAGACCCGGGAGCGGGCTGCGGCTCTGCCCGAACCCGGTCCCCTGGCGGCGGCCCTGCTGGATCGCGGGGCCGCCGGTTCCATGGCCGGCGGCGACGGCGCCGAGCCCGGGTCCGGGGCGCGCCTGGCCCTGCGCCTCGCCCTGGCGGCGGCAGAGCGCCAGCGCAAGCCCCGGTTCGACCAACTGCTGGAGCGCGTGCGCTCCACCCGCGACCAGATCGGCAGCCAGATCCGCGGCCTACTGGCCGCCGCGCTGCCGGCGGACGAACTGGACCGGCTCGCCGAGCGCCTCGGCACCCTGGACCGACGCGAGACCCACCTGGGGGAACTGCTGGCGGGCAGCGGCGGCCTGGAAGAACGCATCGACCGCGACCGCCTGGAGCGCCTGGTGGATCTGGCCCGGGGCCTGGGGGACCTGGCCTGGCGCCTGGCCGAGGGCCGCCAGGGCCTGGGCCGGGCGCGGCTGGGCACGGTGGTCAGCCCCGGCGCCGCCCTGTGCTGGACCGGCGTGTTTCCCAGCAACCCGTTTCCGGGGCCGGTGACCCTGGAGCCGACCGGCAACGGCGTGCAGCTGGCCGCCGGCCTGCTCGAGGGCCAGTTGCGCCAGGCGGTCAAGGGCTTCGTGCTGTTGCGCAAGGCACACCTGGAGCTCGAGCGGCCGGACGAGGCGGAGCGCCTCGGCGCCGAACTCGATGCCCTGACCTGGCGCGATCTCAGTCCCGAAGAACAGGCCCAGTGCCCGGGCCTGTTGGTGGTAGGGGATAGCGCCAGCCTGGCCAGCAGCGGCCTGGCCCAGACAATCTGGGCCCTGGGCTCGGAGCTGCCCCTGCGCCTGCTGCTGCTGGCGGACCTGGACCTGGGTCTCGCCGGCCCTGCCGGCCTGCCCATGCGGCCGGCCAGCCTGCCCGACCCGAGCCTCGAGCTGCCCCTGCTCGCCCTGTCCCAGCGCGGGGCCTACATCGCGCAGAGTGCCCTGGGGGCCCCCGACCACCTGCTGGCCAGCCTAGATGAGGCCTTTTCCCACCCCGGACCGGCCCTGGTGCACCTCTACGCACCCAGCCCAAGCCAACATGGATTCGCCCCAGCCCTGACCCTGGAGCGCAGCCAACAGGCGGTGGCCAGCCGGTTGCTTCCCCTGTTCCGTTACGATCCGCTGGGCGAAGGGGTATTCGGCTCGCGCATCCAGTTGGCGGACAACCCCGAGCCCCTGGCGCCCTGGGCCCAGACCGGCGAGGAGGAACCACTGACTCCCGCCCATTGGGCCCTGGGGGAGACCCGCTTCGCCGCCTGCTTCGAGCCCCTGGCGGAGGATGCCGCCGACGCCCTGCCCCTGGCCGAATGGCTGCAACTGCCAGCCGCGGATCAGGCCGGCAAACGCCCCTATCTGACCCGCGCCGGGAACGGAGGTACGGAGCAACGATTGGCTCTTACCCCGGACTTGGCCCGGGTTTGCCTGCAGCGCCAGCAGGCCTGGCGCACCTTGCAGGAGCTGGCAGGTCTGGTGACCCCCTTTACCGAACGGGTGCGCCAGGAGGCCGAGGCCACGGTGGCCGCCGAGCGCGCCGCAGAACTGGCCGCCTTGCGCCGCGACTACGAGCAAAGGCTGGCCGAGCAGCAAGACCAGCAGCTGGAACAGACCCGCCAGGCGATGCGCGAGCGACTGTTGCAGCTGGCTGGCTATCAGACCGAAACCACCCAATGAGTGCGGCATGATCGCCTTCCCCGCCCTGTTCCGCCACAGCTTCTCCCACGGGGTGCATCCCGAGGAGCACAAGTCCCGCACCGCCGGGCTGCCGAGCCAGCGCATGCCCTTCGTCGGACGCTACGTGCTGCCGCTCAATCAGCACCTGGGGGCACCGGCCACGCCGACCGTGGAACCGGGGCAGCGGGTGCGCCGGGGTCAGCAGATCGCCGCGCCCGCAGCCTTCGTCTCCAGCGCCCTGCACAGCCCGGTCACCGGCTGGGTGCGGGCCATCGGCCAGCGCCGGTTTCCCGGCGGCCGCTTCGCCCAGGCGATCGAGGTCGAGGCCGACCCTTACGCCAGCCAGCGCCTGGACGCGGAACCGCCGCCGGACTGGCGCACGCTGACGCTGGACCAATTCGTGGAGCAGGTGCAAGCGAGCGGCATCGTCGGTTTGGGCGGGGCGGCCCTGCCGGCCCATGTAAAGTATTCCCTGCGCGAAGGGATGAAGATCCAATACCTGATCGCCAACGGCGCCGAGTGCGAACCCTACCTGACCAACGACCACCGGGTGATGGTCGAGCAGCCGGAGCTGCTGCTCGAGGGGCTGGAGATCCTGGCCGGACTGCTCGGGGCCGAGCAGACCATTATCGGCGTCGAGCTGAACAAGCCGGATGCGATCGAGACCCTGCGCAGCCGCATCCCGGCCGGAGCGCCGGTGCGGGTGGAAGGGCTGCGGGTCAAATACCCCCAAGGCGACTCCAAGATGCTGATCAAGTCGCTGCTCGACATCGAGGTGCCGGCCAAGCTGCACGCGGCGGACCTCGGGATCATTATGAACAACGTCAGCACCATCGCCGCCATCGCGGAATACTTCCGCACCGGCATGCCCTACATCGACCGCCGGGTCACGGTGTCCGGGCCGGGCATCGAGTACCCGGCCAACCTGACCGTGCCCATCGGCACCCCGGTGCGCGAGATACTGCGCTTCTGCGGCGGGCTCAAGGACGAGACCCGAGAGGTGCTCATGGGCGGGCCCATGATGGGGAC
>CBDUCL010000198.1:0-5749 GCA_965365625.1 uncultured Chromatiales bacterium
GGGTTGTTCAAGTAATCTCAGCGCCGCTTCGTTGGTGAGGCGCACCCGGCTGTAATGGTCCACCACCAAGATGCCGGTCTCTGCATGCTGAATAATGTACTCGTTGAGCCGCTCCAGATTAGCCAGGTCGGCGCCGCGCCGGCTGGCCAGTTCGGCGCTGCGGCTGGCCCGGGTGCCCAGGGTGTGGGCCAACAGGGCCGTGGCGAACATCAGGCCGCCGAGCATGCCGGCTTGGGAGTATACGGGATCGAACTGGTCGAGTGTCGCTGCAGCGTATATCTGCACGCCGAGCACCCCCAGCGTGGCGGTGGCGGCGAAAACCAGAGCCGTTCGTCCGCCGCTCAGCAAGCTCCCCGCGGCCACTGATACCGCCGAAAGCATACCTAGGCCGCTGGCGACACCGCCGCTGGCGTACATCATCAGGCTGAAGGCGATGACGTCGGAATAGACAATAAAATGAGTCAGCGCCCCTTGACCGGTTAGGCGGTTGCGCATCAACACCAGGCTGGCGAGCACCAGAGCGAGGTAGGACAGGCTGGTCCAGGCGTAGATTTGGGGGTCCGTCTGGCCGAGGAAACGCGGGCCGAGGCCGAAGAGGAATAGGCCGGCCAGCAGGCTTGCCATGATTAGCCGGTAGATCTGAAACAAGACCAGCGCCGGTTCGATCGGTCCCTTGGGGGGCTGTATCCGGCTCGCCGGCGGCACTCCACCTGAGCGCAGGATGCCGGTTGGCTCAGTGCGCATCGTCCCGCCCTGCCTCCAGGTGTTTGCGGCTGCAGAAAAAGTCGTCGCCCTGGCGCAGCGCCTCGGACTCCGGAACGTGCACTCCGCAGCACGCGCAGCGCACCATCCGCGTGACCTCGGCCGGCGGCGCGGCGGGGCGGTGCCGAGCCCTTCCCAGCAGGTGCCGCCCAATCAGCGCCACGCCAACAACGGCGAGCAATAGCAGCAGGTAGCGAAGCCCCATGATCTCGATAACCTTTGGCGCCCTTCCCGCCGGCTCGGTTGTCGGCGGTCACGGGCTTTTGCGAAATGCCGGAAATTGAACCAGAATAGCATACCAAACCGAGACGACCTGGGGTCGGGGGGAGCCCAGCGATATGAATTTGCACGAATACCAATCGAAGCAGCTGTTCGCCCGCTATAACATCCCGGTGCCGGAGGGTCGGCCCGCGGTGTCGGTGGCGGAGGCTAGGGCCGCTGCTCAGGCGTTGGGGGGCGAATCCTGGGTGGTGAAGGCCCAGGTGCACGCCGGCGGCCGCGGCAAGGCGGGAGGCGTGGTGCTGGTGGACAGCGCCGAGCGCCTGGAGGCCGAGGCCCGCCGCCTGCTGGGCGCCCGCCTGGTGACCCGCCAGAGCGGGGCCGAAGGCCTGCCGATCCACAACCTGCTGGTGGAAGCGCCGACCCCGCCGGCGCGCGAACTCTATCTCAGTGTGCTGGTGGACCGTGGGCGTCGGCGCCTGCTGTTCATGGCCTCGGCGGCCGGCGGCATGGACATCGAAGAGGTGGCCGCCAACACCCCCGAGCAGATCCTCACCACCCACGTCGATCCCGCCGCCGGCCTGCAGCCCTACCAATGCCGCAAGCTGGGCTTTGGCCTGGGGCTGGAGGGCGGCCAGATCCGCGAACTACAGCAACTGATGGGCGGTCTGTATCGGCTGTTCACCGAATGCGACGCCAGCCTGGTGGAGATCAACCCCCTGATCGTCACCCAGGACGGTCATCTGCTGGCCCTGGATGCCAAGATCAACCTGGACGACAACGCCCTCTACCGTCACCAGGATCTGGCGGCTATGCGCGACATCTCCCAGGAGGACGCCCGCGAGGCTGCGGCCCGGGAGCACGATCTCAACTACATCACCTTGGACGGCAATATCGGCTGTATGGTCAACGGCGCCGGCCTGGCCATGGCCACCATGGACCTGGTCAAGCTGCAGGGGGGGGAGCCCGCCAACTTCCTCGATGTAGGTGGCGGCACCACCGCCGAACGGGTGGCCGAGGCGTTTAAGCTGCTGCTGTCGGATGCCAAGGTGCGGGCGGTGCTGGTGAATATCTTCGGCGGTATCGTGCGCTGCGACCTGATTGCCGAGGGCATCATCCAGGCCGTGCGCGAGGTCGGCATCGAGGTGCCGGTGGTGGTGCGCCTCGAAGGCACCAATGCGGAGCAGGGCCTGGCCATGCTCCGCGACAGCGGGTTGCACATCGACACCGCATCCGATCTCACCGCCGCCGCCGAACAGGCGGTCCGCGCCGCCAAGGGGGGCAACCAGTGAGCATTCTGGTCGACAAAGACACCAAGGTTATCTGCCAGGGCTTTACCGGCAAGCAGGGCAGTTTCCACAGCGAGCAGGCAATGGCCTACGGCACCCGGATGGTGGGCGGAGTGACCCCGGGCAAGGGCGGCCAGGAGCACCTGGGCCTGCCGGTGTTTCATAGCGTGCACGATGCGGTGCAGGCGACCGGGGCCGAGGCGACCATGATCTACGTGCCGGCGGCCTTTGCCGCAGACGCGGTGCTGGAGGCGGCGGACGCCGGCATCCGGGTGATCGTCTGCATCACCGAGGGCATCCCGGTGCTCGACATGATCAAGGTCAAGGCCGCCCTGGCCGGTTCCGACAGCCGGCTGATCGGTCCCAACTGTCCGGGCGTGATCACCCCCGGCGGCTGCAAGATCGGCATTATGCCGGGCAATATCCACCAGCCCGGGCGCATCGGCATCGTCTCCCGCTCCGGCACCCTCACCTACGAGGCGGTGTTCCAGACCAGCCGCGCCGGGCTCGGCCAGAGCACCTGCGTCGGCATCGGCGGCGACCCGATCCAGGGGATGAACTTCATCGACTGCCTGGAGCTGTTCCAGGCCGATCCCCAGACCGAGGGCATCGTCATGGTGGGCGAGATCGGCGGCAGCGCCGAGGAGGACGCCGCGGAATATATTCGGGCCCATGTCAGCAAGCCAGTGGTGGCCTATATCGCCGGCGTCACTGCCCCCTCTGGCAAGCGCATGGGCCATGCCGGGGCCATCGTCAGCGGCGGCAAGGGCACCGCGGACGGAAAATATGCGGCCCTGGAGGCCGCCGGGGTCGCCACCGTGCGCTCCCCGGCGCAGATCGGGGCCCGCATGGCGGAGTTCTTCGCCGACTGAAATCTCGGCCGCCCCGGCCGTTGCCGAAGAAGGAAGCGCCTGCGTTGTCCCTGAGAATCTCCCTGGCCCAGATCGACCTGTTGGTCGGCGACATCGCCGGCAATGCCGAGCGGGTGATCGCCGCCGCTCGCCATGCCCGCGACGTGCAAAACGCCCACGCGGTGGTGTTCCCGGAACTGGCCTTGTGCGGTTACCCGCCTGAGGACCTGCTGCTGCGCCCGGAGCTGTTTCGGCGGGTCGACAAGGCCCTGGCCCACATCGGCCGCCTGGTCTCCGGCATCGACCTGGTGCTGGGCTACCCGGTGCTGCGCGATGGCCGCCGCTTCAATGCGGCGGGGGTGATGCGCGACGGCGAAATCGTCGCCGAGTACCACAAGCAGCTGTTGCCCAACTACGGGGTGTTCGACGAAAAGCGCTACTTCGAGTCCGGCGCCGCGCCCTGCGTGGTGGAGATCCAGGGCGTGCCGGTGGGGCTCAATGTGTGTGAGGACATTTGGCAGCCCGCGCCCATGGCCCAGGCGGTGGCCGCCGGGGCCCGCCTGCTGCTCAATATCAACGCCTCGCCCTTCCATGCGGGCAAGTCCCCGGAGCGCGAGAGCCTGCTGCAGGCGCGAGCCCGGGAGCACGCCATACCGGTGGTTTACCTCAATCTGGTGGGTGGCCAGGACGAGCTGGTGTTCGATGGCGGCTCGTTCGTGGTCGACCGCCGGGGCCGGCTCAGTCAGCGCGCCGCCTTCTTCGCCGAGGAACAGCCCCTGGTCGAATTCGACGCCGGGCTGGAGCCCCTGGCCGCCGCCGTCGCCCCCCACCCGGAGGAAGAGGAGGGTGTCTATGGGGCCTTGGTGCTCGGGGCGCGCGACTATGTGAAGAAGAACGGTTTCCACGGCGCCGTGCTCGGCCTGTCCGGCGGCATCGACTCGGCCCTGACCCTGGCCATCGCGGTGGACGCCCTGGGTCCGGAGCAGGTGGAGGTGGTGCTCATGCCCTCGCGCTACACCAGCGACATGAGTAACCAGGACGCTCTGCTGCAGGCCGAGGCGATGGGGGTGATGCACCGGACCATCGCCATCGAACCCGCCTTCAAGGCCTTTCTCGGCATGCTGGAGCAGGAGTTCGCCGGGCTGCCCCCCGGGGTGGCGGAGGAGAACATCCAGGCCCGGTGCCGCGGCGTGATCCTGATGGCCATCAGCAATAAGAAGGGCAAGATTCTGCTCACCACCGGCAACAAGAGCGAAATGTCGGTGGGCTACTCCACCCTCTACGGCGACATGGCCGGCGGCTATGCGCCGATCAAAGACGTGCCCAAGCTGCTGGTGTACCGCTTGTCCCGCTTCCGCAACCGTATCGCCCCGGTGATCCCGGAGCGGGTGCTGGAGCGCCCACCGTCGGCGGAGCTGGCCCCGGACCAGAAGGATGCCGACAGCCTGCCCCCCTACGAGGTGCTGGACCCGATTCTGCAGCGCTATATCGAGCAGGACCAAAGCATAGATGATATTATCGCCGCCGGGTTTGACGATGCCGTGGTGCGGCGGATCACGCGCCTGGTGGACCGCAACGAATACAAGCGGCGCCAGGCCCCGCCAGGGGTGCGCATCACCCAGCGTGCCTTTGGACGCGACCGGCGCTATCCTATTACCAGCGGATTTTGAACCGAATCAACACCGGAGCGGATCAGAAAATGAAGAAAGTCGAAGCGATCATCAAGCCCTTCAAGCTGGACGACGTGCGCGAGGCCCTGTCGGAGGTGGGCATTACCGGCATGACCGCAACCGAAGTCAAGGGTTTCGGGCGGCAGAAGGGGCACACCGAGCTCTATCGCGGGGCCGAATACGTGGTGGATTTCCTGCCCAAGGTCAAGATCGAGCTGGTGGTGCGCGACGATCAGCTCGACCCCTGCATCGAGGCCATCACCGGCGCCGCGCGCACCGGTAAGATCGGCGACGGCAAGATCTTCGTCAATGCGGTGGAGCGGGTGATCCGCATCCGTACCGGTGAAGAGGACGACGCGGCCATTTGACCGCCGCTGCAGTCCGGGGTCCCGCCCCGGGTTAACCGGTTGCCACTGCAGCGGGCGTCGGCGCAAGTCGATCGCCCCGGCTAAGATGCCCCCGGCGACTCCGAAGAGGGCGCCAGACCGCCCTCAGTTCTTGTCCAGCTCCAGGAAGTCCCAGACCTTGCGGCCGAAGGTCTTTTCCACCACTTGGGCGTCGAACTCGGCAAAGGTGCCCCGTTCCTCGTTGTAGGCCAGTACCCGGCGCGTGTCCGCCGCCAGATTGTCCATTCCCATCTCATCGTAGGCGGCAACCAGTATTTGCAGGGCTTCGCGCACCGCCGGGGTCCGGGGATGGTTCTCCAGCACGTACTTGGCGCGGTTGGCGGCCGCCACATAGGCGCCCCGGCGCAGGTAGTAGTCGCCGACGTTGACCTCATGCTGGGCCAGGTTGTTGCGCAGAAACACCATGCGCTGGCGGGCGTCGGCTGCGTACTTGCTCTCCGGGAAGCGCCGCACCAGGACCCCGAAGTCGTCGAACGACCGGCGTGCCGCGCCGGGGTCGCGCTGGGAGGCGTCGAAGGGCACGAAGCGGTCGAAGAAGCCGATATTGCGGT
>CBDUCL010000199.1:0-5732 GCA_965365625.1 uncultured Chromatiales bacterium
GACGGCCGCTGGCTGAACCCCAGCTCCCGGGTCAGGGCCAGCATCTGCCGGTTGCCGACCAGGACCTCGCCCCGCATGCGCTTCAGGCCGCGGTGGCGGGCGGCCTCGAACAGTTGCTTCATCAGGCGCGAGCCGATGCCCTGGTTGTGCCATTGGTCGCTCACCACCAGGGCGAATTCGCAGCTCTCCCGGTCCGCATCGATGGCATAGCGTGCCACCCCGATCTGGCGCCGTTGACCATCCTGGCGCACCAGGGCGATCAGGGCCAATTCGCGGTCATAGTCGGGCTGGGTGATGCGCACCAGCATGTCCGGGGTAAGTTCGGTAATGGACTGCATGAAGCGGAAGTAACGGGACTCCGGGCTCAGGCTGCGCACGAATTCCTGCTCGATTTCGGCATCTTCCGGGCGTATCGGACGGATCTCCAGCTCGCTGCCGTCCGGCAGCTGGGTGTGGGTCTCCAGCTGGCTCGGATAGGGGTGTATCGCCATATGGGCATAGGGAGCGGCGGCCGGCTTCGGGCGTTCCACCAGAATACGGCAATCCACCGCCACCACTTCGCGTTCGTCCGCCAGCAGGGGGTTGATCTCCAGCTCGCGGATGTGGGGCAGCTCGCAGGCCATCTCCGAGACCCGCAGCAAAGCATGTTCCACCTTGGCCCGGTCGACCCCCGGCATCTGCCGGAAGGGTTCCAGCAGGGCAGCGGCCCGGGTGCGGGCGATCAAGCGCCGGGCCAGTACGCCGTTCAGTGGGGGCAGGCCGACGGCCTCGTCGTGCAACGGCTCGATCCCGGCGCCGCCGGCGCCGAAGCGGATTACCGGGCCGAAGGCCGAGTCTCGCGCCACCCCCAGCAGCAACTCCCGAGAGGCCGGGGAGCCGGCCATGGTCTCCACCGTGAAGGCGCGAATCTGGGCTTCGGGCCGGTGCGTCTGCATTCGCTCCAGCAGGGTGCGATAGCCGGCGTGAACCGCTTGGGCGCTGTTGAGATTGAGCAGCACGCCGCCGACATCGGATTTGTGGGTGAGCTCTGGGCAACTCACCTTTAGCGCCACCGGGAAACCCAGGGATTCGGCGGCCACCAGGGCCTCGGTGGGGCTGTGTACCTCGATGGTGGTGACGGTGGGGATATGGAAGGCGGTGAGCAGGGCCTTGGATTCGGTGTCGGTGAGCAGACCGCGGCCGCCGGCCAGCACCCCTTCGATGATCAGGCGCGCCCCTTCCACATCCGGCTTGCGGGCATCGCTCAGGGGCCCCGGGGTTTGCAGCAGCAGCTGTTGATTGCGCCGATAGTGGGCCAGGTAGCCGAACGCCTCCACCGCCCGCTCCGGGGTCTGGAAACTCGGCAGGCGGTGTTCCGCAAACAGCTCCCGCGCCTTTTGCACCGAGGTCTCGCCCATCCAGCAGGCGAGCACCGGCTTGTTGGGGTAGTCCTCCGCGGCCGCGATCAGTTGTTTGGCGGCGGCCAGGGGATCGGTGCCGCACTGGGGGGCCAACAGAGCCAATACGGCACTGCTGGCGGGATCACGCAGGCAGAGTGCGGTCGCGGCGCCGAAGCGCTCGGGCGAGGCATCGCCCTGCAGGTCCACCGGGACGGCCTCCGGGGCGCGGGCAGCGCGGGTCGGGAGCAGGGCGTCAAGCTGCTCCAGGGTGTCGCCGGAAAGGGCTGCAATCTCCAACCCCAGTTCGTGGGCGTGGGCAGCGGCCAGGGCGGCGGGTCCGGCGCCGTTGCTGAGAACGGCGAGCCGGCTGGCGGCGACCCGTGCGCCTCCGGCCAGCAGCTCGGCGGCGCCGAACAACTGGCCCGCGCTATGCACTCGCACCACCCCCGCGCGGTCAAGGGCAGCGCTAAATACCGGCTCCGCCTCGGCTTGGGTGCCGCCGGCCTTGAGGACGACTACCGGCTTCATCCGGGAGGCGCGGCGCAATCCGCTCATGAAGCGGCGGGCCTGGCCGATGTTGTGCACGTAGAGCAGAATCGCCTGGGTATGGGGGTCCAATGCCAGATAGTCGAGCAGGTCGCCGAAGTCCAAATCCGACGCCCTGGCGAGCGACACCACCGCCGAGAAGCCGACCTGATGTGGTTCGGCCCAGTCCAGGATGGCGCTGCAAAGGGCGTCCGATTGTGAGACCAGGGCCAGGCTGCCGGCCTGCACCGGGGTGCGCAGGAAGCTGGCGTTGAGGCCGCTCGGGGGGCGGATGAGTCCGAGGCAGTTGGGTCCCAACAGGCGCAACTCGTACCGGGCTGCGGCCTGTTCCAACTCGCGCTGCAGCTCGACGTCGTCCGGACCTTGTTCGCCAACGCCGCGGGACAGGATCAGGGCCACCTTCACCCCCTGCTCGCCGCATTGCTGGACGACTCCTGGGGCCTGGCCCGCCGGGACGGCCAGCACTGCCAGGTCCACCGGTCCCGGCACCTGCTCCAGCGCCGGGTAGCAGGTGCGCCCCCGCAGCCGGCGGTGCTTGGGGTTGACCGGATACAGCTTACCCTCGAATCCGGAGCGCAGCAGGTTGCGGAATACCTGGGTGCCCAGGGCTCCGCGGCGCTCGCTGGCGCCGAATACGGCAATGCCGCGGGGTGCGAATAGGCAATCGAGGTAATGGGCGCCCATGCTGCGGAATTTCCTGCCGGGGGTTAGTATTGAGGGTAACTCGCTGCGAACTCTTGCGCGAGCATTCTACAATGATAATGACGCCTTCCCGCCAGGAGCCCAGGCCCATGCCCATCGCCTTTATCAGCCACCATGACTGCAGCCTTCACGATATGGGCGCTGGACATCCGGAGTGTCCGGCCCGCCTGGGGGCCATCAACGACCGCCTCATCAGCTCCGGCCTGGACCTGGCGGTGCATCAGTTCGACGCCCCGCTGGCGAGTCGGGCCCAATTGCAGCGGGTCCACGACCCGGATTACGTGGCGGGCATCTTCACCGAGGCCCCGGACGACGGCCTGCTGCGTCTGGACGCCGATACCATGATGATGCCCAAGACCCTGGACGCGGCGCTGCGCGCAGCCGGCGCCGGCATCCTGGCAGTCGACCTGGTGATGGCGGGGCAGGTGGGCTCCGCGTTCTGCAGCGTTCGTCCGCCCGGCCATCATGCCGAGCGCCATCGGGCCATGGGCTTTTGCATCTTCAACAACGTGGCGGTGGCCGCCGCCCACGCCCTGGAAGCCCACGGCCTGGACCGGGTTGCGGTGGTGGACTTCGACGTCCACCATGGCAATGGCACCGAGGACATCTTTCGGCACGATCCCCGGGTGCTCTTCTGCTCCACCTTCCAGCATCCCTTCTACCCCTTCAGCGGTGAGGACAGCGGCAGCGACCACATCGTCAATCTGCCACTGGCGGCGGGCGCCGACGGCAGCGCCTTTCGGGTCGCCGTGGAGGGCCATTGGCTGCCGGCCCTGGACGAGTTTGCGCCACAGATGATTCTTATCTCCGCCGGCTTCGACGCCCATGCGGAAGATGAGATGGGCCAGTTGCGCCTGCGCGAGCCAGATTATGCCTGGGTCACCGCCCAGTTGCGGGAATCGGCCGAAACCCACGCCGAGGGCCGGATTGTTTCCTCACTCGAGGGGGGCTATGCCTTGTCGGCCCTGGGCCGCAGCGCCAGCGCCCACATCGACGCCTTGCTTGGCCACTAGCCTCGCCAGTCAGGGTGGGCTGAACAACCGAAGACCGAAGAATACGGCGTTTCCGGCTTTTCCTCAGCTGCCCACCGCATCCTCTATCGGCGCTGCACAGAGCTGGCCATCGGCGACGTCGAAGGCCTGGCCGGTGATGCCTTGGCTGTCCGGGCCCATCAGGTAGAGGTACAGGTGCATGAAGCTCTCGGCGGTCGGCAGCTGGCCTGGGTCTTCCCCCGGATAGGCGTGGGCCCGCAGGTTGGTGCGGGTGGGGCCGGGGGCGATGCTGTTGACCCGGACTCGGCTGCTGTCCCGGGTTTCGTCGGAGAGGATCTGCATCAGCCCCTCGATGCCGAACTTGGAGACCCCGTAGGCCCCCCAATAGGCACGACCGCGGCGCCCGACCCGGTCGGAGGTAAATAGGATCGAGGCGTCCGGCGACCGGCGCAGCAACGGCAGACAGACCTGGGTAAGCAGAAAGGGCGCGGTGAGGTTGACCCGCAGGACCTTGTTCCATATCTCCAGATCATAGTCGTCGATGCGGCTCAACAGGGCCAGCTCGGCGGCGTTATGCAGCAGACCGTCGAGGTGGCCGAATTCCTGCTCCATAGTCACCGCCAGACCTTGGTACTCCTGCTGGTGGGCACTGTCCAGGTTCATCGGGAAGATCGCCGGTTGCGGGCCGCCGGCCGCTTCAATGGCATCGTAGGTTTGCTCCAGCTTGGCCATGGTGCGCCCGAGCAGGATTACGGTAGCCCCGTGCTCGGCGAATGCCAGGGCAGCGGCGCGGCCGATGCCGTCGCCGGCGCCGGTCACCAGTATAGTGCGGTCGGCGAGGAGGTCTTTCGGTGCAAGATAGTCGGTCATTTTCTTGTTTGGTTGGGATTTGGTTCGGGGGGCGAAGCACGCTCCGAATGGGATTTTATTAATCTATTGTAGCCGCTACGGGCCGCACCGGGGCTCAGGCACGATGGCGGCGGCTGCTGCGCCAAGCGATCCATAATCGGCGCAATGGGGTCAGGCTGACCCGGCTGTCGAGCACCGGGAAATCGGCCCGGGCGGTCTCTTCCAGGGTCGCCCGGCTGAGGGCCGCGAGGGCGGCCGCCGGGCCCAGGGCCCGGGACCGCAGCTGGTTACTCGGCAGGAGCCGGACGGCGTCTCGAGCCAGCTCGGCCAGCAGCGTGGTCAGGGCTTCCGGATGTTCGCCCGAAGTCAGTTGCTCGGCGGAAAGACGGTGACGGGCCAGCCTCTGCTGGGGCAAATAGCAGCGCTCGCGCCTCAGGTCGGCCCCGAGCTCGGTGACGATTTCCGCCAGGCGGGTATAGCCACCCAAGGCTTGGGCCTGGTCCAGCAGTCGACGGTCGGCGCCGCCGGCGACTCGGGTCAGCAGCTCGGAAAAACCGCCGCCAGCCCGGCGGCAATGGTCCCAGAGCTCCGCGTCATCGGCAATCGGCTGGGCCAGCACGTCTGCCTCGGTCGCGTCCAGCAGTTGCAAAAAGGGCTGCAAAGGCAGCTGGCGCAGCGCCATTGGCGTGCTCATGGCCCTGGCCAAAGGGTGCCGGGCCTGGCCTTGGAGGCTGGCTTCGATCTCGCGTCGCCACCAGTCGAGCTTCAGCCGCGCCACCCCGGGATCCCGGCTCTGGTATTGGATGCGCCGGATCTCGGCCCGCCAGGCGAAGAGCAGGGCCAGCTCCGGATGGCCCT
The DNA here is from genome assembly GCA_965365625.1 of uncultured Chromatiales bacterium. Classification (GTDB taxonomy): domain Bacteria; phylum Pseudomonadota; class Gammaproteobacteria; order Chromatiales; family Chromatiaceae; genus CAVWCW01. The sequence continues at coordinate 5,327 of CBDUCL010000199.1, forward strand.
GGCGGGTGCCGAAGCGGATGCAATAGTAGGCCGCCGAGCCCGGGGGCGTGGCGTCATTGGGGAAGCGGTAGGACCGGTCGCCGCTGTGCGGCGTCGATGGCTCAAGCATCGCCAGCCAGCCAGTCGAGAACTTGCAAGGGGTGCTCGACGCAACCGTCGGCGCCCCATTCCCGGGGCCGGTCCTGGGCTCCGATATAGCCGAACAGGGCCACCAGGGTGGCGGTGCCGGCGCTACGGCCGGCCTGGATGTCGCGCTCCGCGTCGCCGACGTAGAGGCAGGCGGCCGGGTCGCTGGCGGTCAGCTTGCAGGCATGCAGGATTGGGCCTGGGTGGGGCTTGGCGTGGGCCGTGGTATCGCCGCTCACGATGCAGGCTGGGCGGCCGTTCAGACCCAGGGCGGCGATCA
>CBDUCL010000200.1:0-5721 GCA_965365625.1 uncultured Chromatiales bacterium
GCCGGTCGCCGGGTGCTTGGCGAACGGCAGGTCATGGCTGCAAGCCGTCCTTAGCAGAGACATCACAGCAGCTCGGATCGCCGAGTGATCGTTAGCAAATCTGTAACGGCTGTTTTCAGCCATGAAGAGACATTCAGACGCCGCTTCGGCAGCTGTCAGGATGTTTTAAACAGCAGGTACGGCTTACGGGTGCTCCCGGCCAGGAGCGGACGCTGGCGCGCGGTGGAATTGTTACTCTGACCCCGATTATTGATGAGAAGTCGCGTGATTTCGGGGAATGGCATGTCATCGAAGACGGTTAGTCACAAGGCAGTTCAAACAGAGTCCCCTCGCCAGTGGATCGGTATACTTGTGGTGTATCTCTTTATCCCACTGGCTTTATTGGTATGCGGAGGGGATTTCGGTTGGTGGCAGGCGTGGATTTATTCCCTGCTGATCGTTGCCGCCGGCATAGGGGGGCACATTTGGGCGGAACAGCGGCATCCGGGCTTGTTGGCCGAACGACAAAATATTGAGAATATCCAAAGCGCGAAAGCTTGGGACAAAGTGCTTGCTCCGCTGATGGCGCTGAGTATAGGGTTCCCACTGGTCATTGTGGCAGGGCTGGATCACCGCTATGGCTGGTCCCCCGAATTTCCGCTATGGCTCATCGTGCTCGGCTTCATCTTGATCTCGCTCGGATACGCTTTCGCTGTGTGGGCATTGGCAGAGAACCGCTTTTTTTCCAGCGTGGTGCGTATTCAGACGGATCGAGGGCATGTGGTGTGTGACAGTGGCCCATACCGGATTGTGCGGCATCCGGGCTATGCCGGGAATATTCCGCCACTGCTGGGCATTGTGCTGGCCTTAGGCTCGGTGTGGACACTTATTCCGGCGGCGGTGGCGTTGATCATCGCGGTGATCAGAACCGCACTGGAAGACCAGACTCTACAGGAAGAGTTGCCTGGTTATCGAGACTATGCGCGGCGCGTGCGCTATCGGTTGATTCCGGGGATTTACTGAGGGGCCTCGCCCCTTCAGTTCGGGCGTGGTTGGCTTCGCGGGCTTGTTGGTGGTTCAGCGGGGTTTCATTGGACACAGAGCCGCGCGGGTGACGCGGGGCGTTAGACAGCGGTCCTGAGGGCGCGGTGAGTGGCCGCTTAGTGGTGTAAGCCGCCCTTTCAAAGCTCCAGCTTTCGCGGCTAACGACCCTCTGAGAAGGCCTGAAGCCCGCCCCCGCAGTCCTGACTCGCCCATCGCTGGTGAGGCGAGCGGCAGAACCATGCCGACTACCCGGTTCGGGACTTTAACTTCCGGTCACGGCATTGCTGTCGCCGAAAGGGCTCCGAACAACACCGACCACAATCCCTCCGGATACTTTCACCCCAGGAGCAGTGCCGCCATCGTGGCGTTCTCTGGGGCACTGCAAGTTGGCCAACGGTCGGTAAAGGACACTAATCTTTGGTGACAAGATCAGGACCCGGCCGCAGATTCGCCCCTGTTCGTGCGATTGGGTGAATGGAGCGGCTGAGCCAGCGCTCTCCTCAGCCGGCGATGTACTGCTCCAACTGCTCGATAGTGAATTGCTGGTCGTCGATGATCGCTTGAACCAGGTCACCGATGGATACCAGCCCAATGACCCGGTCGGAGTCGATTACCGGGAGGTGGCGAACGCGCTTGTCTGTCATGACGGCCATGCATTCCTCGGCCGTGCGGTCGGGACTGGTGCAGACGACCCGAGAGGTCATAATGAGCTCTACCGGCGTATCCAGTGATGAGCGGTCGAGCAACGCCACCTTGCGGGCGTAGTCCCGCTCCGTTACCAGGCCGACCAATCGATCTTCTACCATTACCGTCAGCGCCCCGACGTTCTTATCGGCCATCAGCTTCAACGCCTCCAGCACCGTCGCGTCCGGTCCGATTGACCAGACTTGGTAACCCTTGTGCTCCAGGATCTGCTTCACGGACTTCATTCATTCCCCCCTGATTATCGATGCTGCGGATCTCTGCGCTGTTGGTTGCAGCGGTTTTCTCCAAAGACTAGCAGCTTTCATCGCTTTCACCATGGCGAAAACGGGAGGACGTTTCGGCGGCAACGGCCTCACCCGGAACGGCGCGCCGTTTCGGAGTGAAAATTCGGATTGTCCGCTAAGCCGGCCGGTGGCGATCGCCGCCCCTCCTGTTCGGTCTCGAAGCCGCTTGCTTTCGAGGAGGAGTCTGAAAACCGTCGTTGCCATTCGCCACCAGCCGACCCGGTGCAATTCCCCTGCTAAGCTGCAGTCATCAGGCCGCACTGGCGGTTGGCCGGCACGGCTACCTGGATCAGCTTCGGCGGCTCCAGGTCCAGGGCGTTCATACGGTCGATGTACTCCTGGCGCGAGCCGACCTGCAGCCGGGGGTTGTGTCTCACCTCTTCACCGATGCTGCTGCAGGTGCGGCCCTCGTAGTCGTGGGCCGGATACACCAGGGTTTCTTCGGGCAGGGTCAGCAGCTTGCCGAACAGACTGTCGTACTGGGCCCCCGGGTCACCGTTCTGGAAGTCCGTGCGTCCGGTACCGCGGATCAACAAGGTATCGCCCGTAAACACTCGGCCTCCCATCAAGAAGCTGTAGGAATCATCGGTGTGTCCTGGCGTATAGAGCGCCTGCAGGCGCACGCCGTCCGCGCGCAGGGTTTCCCCTTCACGGAAGCGCAGGCTCAGGCACTCGGCCGCGCTTTGCTCGCCCATGGCGGTTGCGCATTGGGTGGCACCGCGCAGGCGGCCCAGGCCGGTAACGTGGTCCGCATGGATATGAGTATCCACTGCGAGGACCAACTGCAGGTCGAGTTCTCGCACCAGTTGCAGGTATTGATCCACCCGTTCAAGTACCGGGTCGATGATCAGCGCCTCGCCGCCGCGGCGCTCCGCGAGCAGGTAGGTATAGGTGGAGGAAACGGGGTCGAACAATTGCCGGAATATCATCGTATGGCTCCTTCGAAAGTATGGTTCAAGGTCGTTGTGCAGCGGCCGGGTCATGCCGAGGCCGGGGTCTGGCCTGAGTCTCTGCGGTTCCAGGGCATGCGGGCCATCAGGGCGGCGATTCCACAGCGGCCGGTTATGCCGGCCACCAGGAGGCCGGCGCCCATCAGGCCGACCAACGCGTAAAACACCGGGTGGAGCAGGCTGGCCTTGGCCAGCAGCACCAGTATCAGAGCGCCCAGGGCGATCTGGGTCTGGCGTTCCAGGGAGGGGAGGCGGGATGCCCGATGCAGCGGCAGCCGTTGCCGCGCCCAGGCCTCAGTTCCGCCCGCTACCAGCACCAGCCGGTTCATTCCCTGCGCCTGCAGCCGCGCGGATGCCTGTTCGGCGCGCGCCCCGCTGGCGCAGATCAGATAAATCGGCGCTTTTACCCCCGCTTCGGCACCCAGCGCCCCCCTGATGCGGTGGGCATCGACCTGATCCAAGGGCAGGGAACGGGCGCCCGCCGCGTGGCCGTCCGCATATTCAGCGGGCGTTCGCACATCGATCAGGTGCGCCGTCTCGCCGCGTGCGATCAGGTGGTGCAAGTCACGGGGATCAATGTTGGCGATCGGGTACTTCATTCACTTCTCCTTCGTTCGATCAATCTCTCATACCACCAATAAATGGGACCGGGGCTCGGCCCCTAAAAGGTCAGTACTCATCGAATATCGAGCCCCATAGCATCGAATTTTTCGTCTTGTCCGAGTTCCTTTGCTTACCCTACCTGGCCAGTGAGACCAGGGGCTGCGGCAATGAGAAGCCTGTTTTCCCGCCAGGTCGCCGCTGTCGCCAACCTCCAGGCTCAGCGGCGTACGTGCCGGCATTATGGAAGATCGAAAAAAACGATGTAATGTCAATATTTATTCGAATTTTATTTATATTGCGCGGGCCCGATCATCTGCTTGTGGGAGCCATTTGGTTACCGCTCCCAGCGAGATCTCGACCCTCAATCAGGAGACTGTCATGGTCCTAAGCGAATTGCTGATCCTGTCTGTTCCGGCCGCGGCCGCGGCGTTCAAGCTGGGGGCGCTGGTGCTGGCGGTGGCATGGGCGGCCCGCGTCGCATGCCCCTCGGGGAAGCCGCTGGCCCAGGAATCCCTGGGCCAGCGGGGCTGAGGCGAGCGCGGTGCCGATCGACTGGCGCACCCTGGCGCTCGCCGGCCCGCTCGCAGGACTCTGGTGGCTGCTGACGGGCGGCTCTCCCGCGTCCTGGGTGATTGGCCTACCGGCGGTAGCCGCGGCCGCCTGGGCCGGTCGCCGCCTGGGGGGGGATGCGGGAGCAGGTCTGTCGCTGCTCGGATTGTTGCGGTTTCTCCCCTTCTTCTTCTGGGAGTCGCTGCGCGGCGGAGTGCAGGTGGCGGTGCGCACCTTGGCACCGCGACTTCGCATCGCGCCGGGTTTCAGCGTCTACCGCGTCCGGCTGGGGCGTCCCGAGGCACGGGTGTTCTTTGCCAACTGCGTCTGCCTGCTGCCGGGAACCCTGGCGGTCGACCTGGACAACGAGCGGTTGGAACTCCACCTGTTGGACAGCGCGAGCGACCCCAGCGCTGAGTTGCGGCGTCTGGAGTGCGCGGTCGCCCGCGTCTATCGGGAAGAACCCCGATTGGAGACCCTGTGAACATGTCGAATTTGAGCCCGATACTCTTGCCGGCCTTGGTGGTCTTGCTGCTGACCTTGGGGGCGGGGTTGTTGCGTGCCCTGCGCGGACCGTCCCTGGCCGACCGCATGCTGGCGGTGCAATTGCTGGGAACCGGAGGTGTCGCACTGCTGCTGTTGCTGTCGGCCCTGCTGCAGACCCCGGCCCTGTTGGAAGTGGCGCTGGTGCTGGCGCTGCTGGCGGCGGTAGCCGCTGCTGCCCTTACCCGCAGGGAGCTGGGCGATGATTGAATGGTTGGCATCCGGTCTGCTCGTGCTGGGGCTGGTCTTCTTCGCCGCCGGCAGCGTAGGCCTGTTGCGCCTGCCCGACTTGCATTCCCGCCTGCATGCCCTGACCAAGGCCGACAACCTGGGTCTGGGGCTGCTGGCGCTCGGCTTGGCGCTGCTCGACCCCGGCCTGTTCAACAGCATCAAGTTGCTGCTGATCTGGCTGCTGGTGATGGCGGCGAGTGCGGTATCCGCGCACCTCATCGGGCAGCAGGCCCGGCGGGGGCAGCGGTGATGGAATTCGGGCTTTGGCTTGCTCTCGATTTGCTGCTGGCAACCCTGGTGCTGGGCCTGGGATGGGCTGCAGTGTCCAGCCCGGACCTCAAACAGGGCGTGGTGCTGTTCATTGCCTTCGGCTTGACGTTGGCGCTGGCCTGGGCCCGGCTGGGGGCGCCGGACCTGGCGTTGGCGGAGGCGGCGATCGGTGCCGGGCTGTCTGGCGCCTTGCTGCTAAGCGCCCTGCGCGACGCGCCTCGCGGGGCCCCGACGCCGCCGCCGCTGCTGCTGGCGGTCCTGATCGGGCTGCTGACGCTTGGGTTGGCGGCGGCCTATGCCTGGGCCCTGTTGTCGGCGCTGGAGGCCGCAGACCCAGTGCGCCTGTCCGGTCAGGTTTCGGAGCAACTCGCCAACAGCGGGGTCGGTAATCCCGTCACCGCGGTGCTGCTGAATTTCCGCGCCTACGACACCCTGTTGGAACTGGCGGTGCTGGCGGCGGCGGTGCTGGGCATCCTCGCCTTGGGCCAGGTGCGGCCCAGCTACCGCCCGGCGGGCCAGCTCTTGGGCAGCCTGGTGCGCTGGCTGGTGCCGTTGCTGATAGT
>CBDUCL010000201.1:0-5715 GCA_965365625.1 uncultured Chromatiales bacterium
TACCAGCCCACTCTAGCCGCGGAGATGGGCGTGCTGCAGGAGCGCATCACCTCCACCAAGACCGGCTCCATTACCTCATTCCAGGCGGTGTACGTGCCGGCGGACGATCTTACGGACCCCTCCCCCGCTACCACCTTTGCCCACCTGGATGCCACGCTGGTGTTGTCGCGGCAGATCGCCGAACTCGGCATCTACCCGGCGGTGGACCCGCTGGACTCCACCAGCCGTATCCTGGACCCCCATGTGGTGGGCCAGGAGCACTACGACGTGGCCCGCGGTGTGCAGGGCGTGCTGCAGCGCTACAAGGAACTGAAGGACATCATCGCCATCCTCGGCATGGACGAGCTGTCGGAAGACGATAAGCTGATCGTCGCCCGGGCGCGCAAGATCCAGCGCTTCCTGTCCCAGCCCTTCTTCGTCGCCGAGGTGTTTACCGGCTCGCCGGGCAAGTATGTCAGCCTCAAGGACACCATCAGCGGTTTCAAGGCCATCCTTGACGGCGAATATGATCATTTGCCGGAGCAGGCGTTCTATATGGTCGGCGATATTACCGAAGCCGCCAGTCGCGCCGAGGCGGCCTGAGCGCCAACGGGAACCGGGAGACTTCAACTATGAGCATGACCGTCCATGTGGATATTGTCAGCGCCGAGGGCGAGATCCATTCCGGCGTCGCCGAAATGGTCTATGCACCGGGCGAGATGGGGGAACTGGGCATAGCGCCGCGCCATGCCCCGCTGATCACTCGCCTCAAGCCGGGCGATATCCGGGTTCAAACCAAGCCCGGAAAGATCGAGCACTTCTACGTCTCCGGCGGCATCCTCGAGGTCCAGCCCCATGTGGTCACCGTGCTGGCGGACACCGCCATCCGCGCGCGCGACCTGGACGAGGCCGCCGCCCTGGAAGCCAAGCAGCGGGCCGAGGCGGTCATCGCAGGCAAGACCGCCGAATTCGAGTACGCCAAGGCCCAGGCCGAGTTGGCGGATGCCGTGGCCAAGCTGCGCGCGATCGAAAACCTGCGCAAGCGGACTGCCCGCTGACCAAAGGCGCCACCCCCGCCCGCCGCCCGCCGACGGGGGTTTCCCATTGCCAAAGAGGCCCCCATGCCCGAAGAAGTCGTCAAGCCCGGAAAATTCGTTTCGCTTACCTACAGCATGGTCGATGACGACGGCAAGGTGGTGGAGCAGAGCGATCTGCCCGTCAGTTACATCTTCGGCGGCGAGACCGAGATGCTGGGCGGCATGGACCAGGCCATGCAGGGTAAGAAGGCTGGCGACAGCGTGGAGTTCGAGGTCAACCCAGAGCAGGGCTTTGGTGACCACGACCCGGACCTGGCCTTCACCGACGATATCGAGAACGTCCCGCCCCAGTACCGCCACCTGGGCGCGGAAGTGCAGATGCAAAACGAGGCGGGCGAGGTCAAGAGCTTCTACGTCAGCAAGATCGAAGGCGGCAAGCTCACCGTCGATGGCAACCATCCCCTTGCGGGCAAGCACCTGAAGGTGCGGGTGAAGATCCTGGAGGTACGTGACGCCACCCAGGACGACCAACTCCACCTCACCCCCGCCAGTCCGCCCCCGATGCACTAAATCGTTCCTTGCGCTTTGCCGGGTTGCCGCGCCCAACGCCGTCTTTGATCCTTCCCTCGCTCCTTGGCAGAGCCTCCGCCCTTCCACTTAGACCCGCCGGCTGACTATACTGGCGGGATTCCAATCAGATGAATGCAGTGAGCTCCTTCGTCTTAGCATGAAACTCGGTATCGTGATACTGGCCGCAGGCCAGGGTACGCGTATGCGCTCCAGCATGCCCAAGGTCCTGCACCGCTTGGCCGGTTTGCCGCTGTTGCAGCATGTGGTTAATGCCGCGCGCCAGCTTGAGCCCGAGACCTGCGTGGTGGTCTACGGGCACGGCGGAGAGCAGGTGCGCGAGGCCCTGGCGGGCCAGCCCCTGGTCTGGGTGGAGCAGGCCCAGCGGCGCGGCACCGGGCATGCGGTGATGCAGGCCATGCCGGCGCTCGCCGATACTGACCGCGCACTGGTGCTGTACGGAGACGTACCCCTGATTCGCCCTGAGACCCTGCACACCTTGATCGACGTGGCCGCCGCCGAGCCTCTGGCCCTGCTCAGTCTGGAGCTGGATGACCCCAGCGGCTACGGGCGCATCCTGCGCGACCCGGCCGGACGGGTGCAGCGCATCGTCGAGCATAAAGACGCCAGCCCCGAAGAGCTGGAGGTGAAGGAATGCAATACCGGGATCCTGTGCGCCGATACCGCGCAGCTTCGGGGCTGGCTCGACCGAATCCGCGACGACAATGCCCAGGGCGAATTCTACCTTACCGACATCGTCGGTCTGGCGGTGGCCGACGGGGCCGAGGTGGCGGCGGTGATCGCCCGCGATCCCCGGGAAGTGACCGGGGTCAACGACCGGGTCCAGCTCGCCGCCCTGGAGCGCGGCCTGCAGCAGGCCCGGGCCGAGCACCTGATGCGGGCCGGAGTCACCCTGCTCGACCCCGCCAGGTTCGACTTGCGCGGCACCTTGCAGGCGGGACAAGACCTGGTGATCGACGTCAACGTGGTACTCGAAGGCGCGGTCAGCCTCGGCGATGGGGTGCAGATCGGGGCCAATACGGTGATCCGAAACAGCGAGATCGGCCCCGGGGTGCAGATCCGGGAAAACTGCGTGATTGAAAACGCCCGCATCGGCGCTGATTGCCGGATAGGGCCTTTTGCCCGCATCCGTCCCGACAGTGATCTCGGTGAGCAGGTTCACATCGGCAACTTCGTAGAGATCAAGAAGACCCGGGTCCGGATGGGCAGCAAGATCAACCACCTCAGCTACATCGGCGACACCAGCGTGGGCAGCGGCGTCAACATCGGTGCCGGTACCATCACCTGCAACTACGACGGCGCCAACAAGCACCGCACCGTCATCGGCGACGGCGCCTTCATTGGCTCCGACACCCAGCTGGTGGCGCCGGTCGAGGTCGGTGCCGGCGCCACTATCGGTGCCGGCTCCACCATTACCCGCAACGCTCCCGCCGACAAGCTGACCCTGAGCCGGGCTCGCCAGATGAGCGTCGATGCCTGGCAGCGGCCGGTGAAGAAACCCAAATCTCAGGACTGAAGGACGGCAGCAATGTGTGGAATTGTCGGCGGTATCGCGGAAAGGGACGTGGCGAAGATCCTGTTGGAAGGTCTCAGGCGCCTGGAATACCGGGGCTACGATTCGGCCGGCATCGCCGTAATCAACGGGGAGCGCGGAATCAAGCGCGAGCGCGCTCAAGGCAAGGTCAAGGATCTGGAGCAACTGCTTCGTCAGGATTGGCCTCGTGGCCACCTCGGTATCGCCCACACCCGCTGGGCGACCCACGGCGAGCCCAGCACCCGCAACGCCCACCCCCACATTTGCCGTGGCCGGGTCGCCATCGTCCACAATGGCATCATAGAGAACCATGAAGCGCTGCGCGCCGCCCAGGCCGCTGCTGGCCACCAGTTCACCTCCGAGACCGACACCGAGGTCATCGTCCACGCTATTTTCGATCAGCTCGACCAAGGCTGCGACCTGCTGGAGGCCGTACGCAATACCGTCGCTCAGCTCCAAGGCGCCTATGCCCTGGGCGTAATCGACATTCAGGACCCGAATCGTCTGATCGCCGCCCGCCACGGCAGTCCGTTGGTGGTAGGCGTAGGATTCGACGAGGCCTTCATCGCCTCGGACGTGTTTGCTCTGTTGCCGGTCACCCAGCGTTTCATGTTCCTGGAAGACGGCGACATTGCGGATCTCACCGGCGAGCGGATTGAGGTTTACGACCACACAGGCCAACGGGTCGAGCGCGAGATCAAGCTCGCCACCACCCGCGCCGAAGCCGCGGACCGCGGCGGCTACCGCCATTACATGCAGAAGGAGATCTTCGAGCAGCCCCGTGCCATCGCCGACACCCTCGAGGGCCGGCTGGTGGGCACCAGCGTCCTGCCCGACTGCCTGGGCTCCGAGGCGGAGGCAATCCTGGAGCGGGTCCGGGCGGTGCAGATCGTCGCCTGCGGCACCAGCTATCATGCCGGCCTGGTGGCCCGCTACTGGTGCGAGTCCTTAGCCGGGATTCCATGCAATGTCGAAGTCGCCAGCGAATTCCGCTACCGCAAGCTGGTAGTCGCCCCTGATACGCTCTTTATCACCATCTCCCAATCCGGCGAGACCGCCGATACGCTGGCCGCCCTCAAGCAGGCCAAAGCGCTTGGTTATGTGCAGACGCTCTCCATCTGCAACGTAGCCGAGAGCTCCCTGGTACGGGAATCCGGCTTGTCACTGCTCACTCACGCCGGGCCGGAGATTGGCGTCGCTTCCACCAAGGCCTTCACCACCCAACTGGTTGCGCTGCTGATGCTGGTCACCGCACTCGGGCGCTGCCATGGCATGTCCAAGCAGGTTGAGGCCGATCTGGTGAACGAATTGCGCATCCTCCCCGGCGAGATCGAGAAGGCCCTGCAACTGGACGACGAAATCAAGCGATTGGCGCAACGCTTCGCCGAAACGCGCAATACCCTGTTTCTTGGCCGAGGCGAAGAATACCCAGTGGCCTTGGAAGGCGCCCTCAAGCTAAAGGAAATCTCCTACATCCACGCCGAGGCCTATGCCGCGGGCGAACTCAAGCACGGTCCATTGGCTCTGATCGACGCCGATATGCCGGTGATCGCCGTGGCCCCCGACAATGCCCTGCTGGAAAAACTCAAGTCCAACCTCGAAGAAGTCCGTGCCCGAGGCGGCGAGCTAATCGTGTTCGCCGACGAATCCGCCGCCATGGGTGAGAGCCCGGACATCACCATTATCAAGGTTCCAAAAACTCCCGCCCACGTTGCCCCCATCGTCTTCTCAGTGCCCCTGCAGCTGCTCGCCTACCATGTCGCCGTGCTCAAGGGCACCGATGTCGATCAGCCCCGCAACTTGGCCAAATCCGTCACGGTGGAGTGATCAGCTCCGCGGCGCAATAGTGTTTGTCACCAAAGAATAAAGTTCTTTACTGGAGAATAAAGTCTTTAACCAGAGAATAAAGTTCTTTACTGGCGCCAGCTACATGGCCGCAATTCCAAAAGCTCCTCGGTAGTTGCAGTCGGCTGTTCCCGGACCAAGGTTCGTCCTATTCCTTCCCTTGTTCCGGGCGAAACCTCGGGGCAGTGCTATTTGGTAGCCGTTGGCGTCCGTCAAGAACTCGCCCGTGATGGGCTTGGTTCAACATGGCATCATAGCCCAAGGACCGGTGGCTGGACCCAGAACACGGGGAGTTCATTTGGGCGAACTGACCCGGAGATGGTAAAACGCGCGAGAAGGTGAGTGAGCCCAAGGCCGATGTCGGCAAGGCGTCGGTGTCCCGGTATACCTATGTGGCCGCCATCTGGTGACAGTTGGGGTAACTTTCTCGGGCCCTTCGGGAGCAGAGCCGTCGGCTGGTAGAGCGCAATTCCGGGCGACTTCCGGTTGCGAGGCCGGCCTTTGTGGCAGTACCTTTGCATTACCGCATGAACGGCTCGCATTTCCATGGCCCGAATCGAGAACGAAATCCTCACCATCCGCACCACCGCCGCCGTCAAGGCGCTTTCGCGATTCGGTTGCGGGAGTCTTCCCCGCTTCTACCCTATGGAGGGCAAGTCACGGGGTCACCCCCCAACAGGAGACCTTCTAGGTCCGCTTACGCGGCTCGGGGCCTCTGAGCAGGCGTAGCCC
>CBDUCL010000202.1:0-5680 GCA_965365625.1 uncultured Chromatiales bacterium
GCATCAACAGATAGCGCAGCAGAGCTTCTTCGCGCTTCGGCAGGCCGGCACCTGGTGCCTCCAGGTCCGGAGCCGCGGCTTGGATCCGATCGGACATTGTGAGTCTCCTTGTTATCGGTGGAAGTTGGTTTCCAGTGACTTGTTAAATACAAGTCACTTAGTGGCAGACTAGCCCACCAGCTTGTAAAATACAAGTGACTAACGCAAACCGTTGCAGGCCCCGCCATGAGCGCCGTCCATCCCCGTTCCCCATGCCCAGTGACCAACGCCTTGGAGATCTTCGGCGACAAGTGGACCCTGATCTTGGTGCGCGACCTGTTTCTGGGTAAGAGTCAGTACAACGAGTTTCTCGCCTCGTCCGAGGGCATCACCACCAATATTCTCGCCGACCGCCTGAAACGGCTGGAGGCCGCCGGCATCATCGACAAGAACCCCTACCAGCAGAACCCGGTGCGCTACGCCTACCGTCTGACCGAAAAGGGGCGGGACCTGATGCCGATCCTGGCCGAGATCGCCGAATGGTCGCGCAAGCACGTCAACGGCGTGGCCATGCCCAAACTGGGGGAGCGGATGCTCGCCGCCTACCGCAGAGAGCAGCGGCGCAGATTGCTGGATGAGAGCGATTGAACCCGGGAACCGCCCCGGCGCGGGCGGGGGAACCCACGACTGAAGCTGGACCGCGTTCGATCAGCGGCGACCGCACACCGATGTAAGTCTGAGACCTGGACTATTCTAATTCGCCCCGGAATTGACGATCCGGAGGACTCCGCACCGCATTATTGGTGAGAAGGCATTATATTAGCGCTTATTAATCTGTTAATATTGTGGGTTTTCCCTTAGCCCTTCACCGGAGAACCCCCCGTGTTTTTCAATTTCGACTGCACCGAGCGCGGCTGCCCCAAGAATGACCTGTTGTCCGGCCTCACCGTGGCCCTGGCACTGGTTCCCGAGGCCGTGGCCTTCGCCTTTGTCGCCGGGGTTGAACCGCTGGTCGGCCTGTATGCGGCATTTCTGGTCGGATTGATCACCGCCGTGATCGGCGGTCGACCGGGCATGATCTCCGGGGCCACCGGCGCCCTCGCCGTGGTCATGGTCTCTTTGGTCGCGCAACACGGAGTGGAATACCTGTTCGCCACCGTGGTGCTCATGGGGTTGCTTCAGATCCTCGTCGGCCTGCTGAAGCTCGGTAAATTCATTCGCATGGTGCCGTATCCAGTGATGCTGGGATTCGTCAACGGCCTGGCCATCGTCATCTTCCTGGCCCAATTGCAGTCCTTCCAGATCACCGACGCGAGTGGCCAAACCCAGTGGCTGGAGGGCAGCAAACTCTATGTGATGCTCGCCCTGGTGGTCCTGACCATGGCCATCATCCACTTCCTGCCGAGACTGACCAAGGCCATCCCATCGTCGCTGGCGGCGATCATCGTGGTGTCCCTGGCCGTGATCGGCCTGGGCCTGGAGAGCCGCACCGTCGGCGACCTCGCCTCGATCGCCGGCGGCCTCCCGGAGTTCAGCATTCCCAGCGTCCCGCTCACCTGGGAGACCCTGGGCATTATCTTCCCCTACGCGGTGATCCTGGCGGCCATCGGGCTGATCGAATCCCTGCTCACCCTGAGCCTGATCGACGAGATCACCGAAACTCGGGGCCGGGGCAACCGCGAATGCATCGGTCAGGGGGTTGCCAACACGGTCACCGGCTTCTTCGGCGGCATGGGCGGCTGCGCGATGATCGGCCAGAGCATGATCAATATCAACTCGGGCGGCCGGGGACGTCTGTCGGGGATCTCCGCCGCCCTGTTCCTGCTCGGCTTTATCCTGTTTGCGTCGGGGCTGATCGAGATGATCCCCCTGGCCGCCCTCACCGGCGTCATGTTCATGGTGGTGATCGGCACCTTCGAGTGGTCGAGCCTGCGCATTATGGGCAAGATCCCGCGTTCGGATGCCTTCGTCCTGATCCTGGTCTCCGGCGTGACCGTGGCCACCGACCTGGCGATCGCCGTTGTCGTCGGTGTGATCGTCTCGGCCCTGGTATTCGCCTGGGAGCACGCCAAGCACATCCGGGTGATCAATTACCCGGGCAAGCTCGGAGGCAAGGTGTACGAGTTGCACGGTCCCCTGTTTTTCGCTTCGGTAAACAATTTTCAGGACCTGTTCGACCCCAAAAACGACCCGGACGACGTGGTAATCGAGTTCCAACACTCGCAGGTGATGGACCATAGCGCCATCGAGGCCATCGACACCCTGGCCGAGCGCTACCTTATTGCGGGTAAGCGCCTGCACCTGCGCCACCTGAGTGGCGAATGCCAGCAGCTGCTGCGCAAGGCCGGCGACCTGGTGGAGGTCAACGTCATCGAGGACCCGCGCTACCACGTGGCCAGCGATCAACTGGCTTGAGGCGGGCCAGCCTTCGGCGCTGCGCTCAGGGAAGCTGACCCCGCTCGACGAGTGTGCGAAAATCCTCGCCTCTGATCAGCGAGTCGATCCCGCAGCCGATGTCTTCCGCCCAACGAACCCAAACCGTTTCGGATTCGCTTCCCAACCCGATGCAGGCGCCCGTGCCCGAGCACCCCAGGGAGCGCTTCCAGTGGGGCCGGCTGTATGGGGCGAGCACGGCCCTCGCTATCGCCTCCGCCGCCGAGGCCCATCCCGGATTGGTGATGGTGGTGGCCGACGACGTGCAGCAGGCCAACCGCATCGAGCAGGCGCTGCGCTTCTTTCTGTCCCATCGGGAGGTGCCGGTCCTGCACTTTCCGGATTGGGAGACCCTGCCCTACGACGTCTTTTCGCCGCTTCCGGAGCTGGTCTCCGAGCGCCTGCTGACGCTTAACCGCCTGCCGGAGATCAACAAGGGCGTGCTGGTGGTGCCCATCAGCACCCTGATGCAGCGGCTGCCGCCTCGGGACTATCTCGAAGCCCATACCCTGCTGTTGGACGTCGGCCAGCGCCTGGATCTGGACACCACCCGCCGCCGGCTGGAGATGGCAGGCTACCTGTGCGTGCCCCAGGTGGTGAGCCACGGCGAGTTCGCGGTACGCGGCTCCCTGCTCGACATTTTCCCGATGGGCAATGCGGAGCCCTACCGGATCGACCTGTTCGACGACGAGATCGACAGTATCCGCACCTTCGATCCAGACACCCAGCGCTCTCTGCACAAGGTGGAACGGGTGCGCATGCTGCCGGCACGGGAGTTCCCGCTGAGCGACGAGGCCATCGCCCGCTTCCGCAGCGCCTACCGCAACAGCTTCGAAGGCGACCCCCAGCGCAGCCTCATCTACCGCGAAGTCTCCAACGGCAATACCCCGGGGGGCATCGAGTACTACCTGCCCCTGTTCTACGACCAGACCTCGACCTTGTTCGACTACCTGCCCCAGCCCTGTCTGGTAATTCAGGACCTGGATCTGCGCACCCAGGCCGAGGAGTTCCTGGCCCAGGTGGAAGCCCGCTACGAGCAGCGCCGACACGACATCGAGCGCCCCCTGCTGCCGCCGGCCAAGCTCTATTTGGGGCTCGACGAGAGCATCGCCCAGCTCAAGGAACACCCCGGGGTGCAGGTCCAGGGCAGCGAGATCCCCGCCCGCGCTCGGGGCTTCGCCGAGTTCCACAACTTTGCCAGCCGCCAATTGCCGCCCCTGGCCCTGCAGGCCCGGGCCAACCGGCCGGCCGGGGCGCTGCAGGACTTTCTCGCCAGCCGCCCCGGACGGGTGTTGTTCCTGGCGGAGAGCGCCGGGCGCCGCGAGCAGTTGCTGGCCAGCCTCAAGGACTTCGGCATCCAGCCCCGGTTGGTGGACGACTGGCACGCCTTCGCCGAATCCGATGTCGAGCTGGGCCTGACCGTCTCGCCCCTGGAACAGGGCCTGTGGGTGGAGCACCCGGATCTGGTGCTGATCGGCGAGTCCCAATTGTACGGCGAGCGGGTGCGTCAGGAGCGCCGCCGCAAAGCCGCCAGCCGCGACGCCGACCAGGTGGTGCGCAATCTCACGGAACTGCACGAAGGCGCCCCGGTAGTACACGAGGAATACGGCGTCGGCCGCTACCTGGGTCTGCAGAAGCTGCAGGCCGGCGGCCTGGAGACCGAGTGCCTGGCTCTGGAATACGCCAAGGGGGACAAGGTCTACGTACCCGTATCCTCCCTGCACCTAATCTCTCGTTACTCGGGGGCCTCACCGGAGAGCGCCCCCCTGCACCGCCTGGGCAGCGGCCAGTGGGAGCGCCTCAAGCGCAAGGCCGCCGAGCAGGTGCGCGACGTGGCCGCCGAGCTGCTCGACATCTACGCCCGCCGCGCCGCCCATCAAGGTTTTGCCTTTCCGCCCCCGGAGGAAGAATACGCCGCCTTCGCCGCCTCATTCGAGTTCGAGGAGACCCCGGACCAGCTCCAGGCCATCGACAGCGTGCTGGCCGACATGCAGTCGCCCCGACCGATGGACCGGGTGGTCTGCGGTGACGTCGGCTTCGGCAAGACCGAGGTCGCCATGCGCGCCGCCTTCGTCGCCGCCCACGGCGGCAAACAGGTGGCGGTGCTGGTGCCCACCACGCTGCTCGCCCAGCAGCACTACCAGAACTTCTCCGACCGCTTCGCCGACTGGCCGATGCGGGTGGAGAGCCTGTCGCGCTTCCGCTCCGCCAAGCAGTTAACGGAGATCCGCGCCGGATTGGCGGACGGCCGAGTCGACATCATCCTCGGCACCCACAAACTGCTGCAGGCCGATGTCAAATTCAAGAACCTGGGGCTGGTAATCGTCGACGAAGAACACCGCTTCGGGGTGCGCGACAAGGAGCGTCTGAAGTCCCTGCGCAGTGAGGTCGATCTGCTCACCCTCACCGCCACGCCCATCCCGCGCACCCTCAATATGGCCATGTCCGGGATGCGCGACCTGTCGATCATCGCCACCCCCCCGGCCGAGCGCCACCCGATCAAGACCTTCGTCAGCCAGTGGAACGACAGCCTGGTGGCCGAAGCCTGCCAGCGCGAGATCAAGCGCGGCGGCCAGGTCTACTTCCTGCACAACGAGGTCAGCACCATCAACAACGCCTCCGCCAAGCTGGAAAAGCTGGTGCCCGGCGCCCGCATCGAGATTGCCCACGGCCAGATGCGCGAGCGCGACCTGGAACTGGTGATGCGCGACTTCTACCACCAGCGATTCAATATCCTGGCCTGCACCACCATCGTCGAGAGCGGTATCGACGTGCCCAGTGCCAATACCATCGTCATCAACCGCGCCGACAAACTGGGCCTGGCCCAGCTGCATCAGCTGCGCGGCCGGGTCGGGCGTTCCCACCATCGGGCCTACGCCTATTTGATCACCCCGCCGCCCAAGGCCATGACCGCGGATGCCCGCAAGCGCCTGGAGGCAATCGAATCCCTGGAAGACCTGGGCGCCGGCTTTACCCTGGCCACCCACGACCTGGAGATCCGCGGCGCCGGCGAGCTGTTGGGGTCGGGACAGAGCGGTCGCATCGCGGAGATCGGTTTCACGCTCTATACCGACATGCTGGAGCGCGCGGTGGCGGCGCTCAAATCCGGCAAGCAGCCGACCTTGGACCGGCCCCTGGACCACGGCAGCGAGATCGACCTGCACTTGCCGGCGCTGATTCCGGACGACTACCTGCCGGACGTGCATGCCCGATTGGTGCTCTACAAGCGCATCGCCAGCGCCGCCGACGCCGACGAATTGCGGGAACT
>CBDUCL010000203.1:0-5660 GCA_965365625.1 uncultured Chromatiales bacterium
CTGGCCGCCGCAGTTGATCTGGCAGCAGGAGGTGGTGATATGCACACGGTTCGGCATATTGGCTTCTTTAAACTCGTCGATCAGCTCGTCCATCATGGACTTCACCACGCCGGAGGCGTCGGTGCCCGGGATGTCGCAGTGCAGCCAACCCTGGGTGTGGGAGATCATGGTCACCGAGTTCTGGGTTCCGCCGACGATGAAACCGGCCTCTTCAATGGCGTCGATCAGGGGCTGGACCTTGGCCTCGTCGGTCACCATGTACTCGAGGTTGCTGCGCAGGGTGAAGTGCACAAAACCTTCGGCGAACTGGTCGCCGATGTCGCACAGGGTGCGCAGGCTGTAGACGTCCAGGATGCGCTGGGTGCCGACCTTGACGGTCCAGATCACATCGCCGTTTTTGGCTACGTGCTTGAGCACGCCCGGACGCGGATGCTCATGGTACTTCCACAGACCGAAGTTGCGGCGCATGGTGGGGTGCATGTACTGAAACGGGTCGGGACATCCAGTTTCGATCGGCTCGCGCATTTCTTGCTTCGCCATCGTTACCTCCAAGATTTTCAGGCAGATTCGCTAGTGTTTGGCAGATCCGGAGGGATCCCCCTCCGGACCTTGTGCAGTGGGCAGTCGATTCGGCAGCGCCGGGATCAACCCTCGGCTTTGCGCTCGAACCAGGCTTCAGCCGCATCGTCCCAGCCGTCCATGCGGACATAGGAACTCTGGCGCGGGCTGCTGACCATGTTCGGATCCGGGTCGATGCCGATGCCTTCCAGGAAGTTGACCAGACCGATGCGCTCGATCATCTCGCCGCAGCGCTCGTGCTCCAGCCCGTTCTCGGCCCAGAAGTCGATGATCTCTTCGGCCAACTCGACCATGGATTCCCAGTCCTCTTCGGTCTCCAGCTTCTTGAACGGCACCACCACGGTGCCCATCAGGTCGCCGATCTTGAGGGTGCGCTTGCCGCCGATCAGGATGGTCACGCCGCGGTCGTCGCCGGGGTGCAGGGCCTTGGGCATCACGTTCAGGCAGTGCATGCAGCGCACGCAGTCCTTGTTGTTGACGTCCAGGGTGTCGTCGTCGCGCAGGGACAGGGCATTGGTCGGGCAGCGGGTGACCACATTGTCGATGATGTACTGGCGGCCCTTGCTGGCCACGTAGGCCTTGATTGCGTCCTGGTCCACCTTCATGTCGTCGCGCCAGGTGCCGATCACGGCGAAGTCAGCCCGCTCGATGGCGTTCTGGCAGTCATTGGGGCAACCGGAGACCTTGAACTTAAACTTGTAAGGCAGGGCCGGACGGTGCACATCGTCGGTGAAGTTGTTCACCAGCAGACGGTGGGCCTTTTGCTCGTTGGTGCAGGACATCTCGCAGCGGGCCGCGCCGACGCAGGACATGGCGGTACGCACGCAGGGGCCGGCGCCGCCGAGGTCCCAACCGTAGTCGTTGATCTCGTCGAAGAAGTGCTGGGTGTTCTTGGTGTCGGTACCGATGAACATGATGTTGCCGGTCTGACCGTGGAAGGTCACCAGGCCGGAACCCCACTTCTCCCAGCTGTCGGCCAGCTGGCGCAGCATGGAGGTGCTGTAGTGGTTGCCCGCCGGCGGCTGTACCCGCAGGGTATGGAATTCTTTGGATTCGGGGAAGGCCTTACCGACCTCGGAGAAACGCGGGATGATGCCGCCGCCGTAACCGTACACGGAAACGGTGCCGCCCTTCCAATAACCCTTGCGGGTCTCGTACGAGTGCTCGAGCTGACCCAGCAAGTCGTTGATGACCTTGTTAATGCGCTCGTCCGGATGCTGGTCGCGCATGCGCTTGATACCGGTGATAAAGCTGGGCCAGGGACCGGTTTCCAGCTGGTCAAGCATCGGAGTATCGTGCTTTTCGATTGCCATCGGGCTAGTTCTCCTAACTAAGAATTTAGTGACTCGTAAACTGGTTTGATATCCCGGGGACCGCCGCCCCGTAGTGCCTCACATTACGCTATCGGCTTCAGCCGCCGGTCCAGCCGGCAACTGGTGCCTCTGAAGATTTCCGCCATCCCGACCGTCGGCGCCTAAGCCTTTTCGGCGGGGGCTAAATACTAGCCAAGCGGGCGCCGGGGGGATATTCCACTAAAGGGGGGGGCAATCCCGCCCGGGCTCCGGTGCTGGCCACGGGGGAATAACCCGGCCAGTCGTAGGTAAACTAGCCCATAGTACCGGGCTTCTAACGGATCGTCAATTCATTCTAATATAACGAATACCTTCTGCGATTCGAGAGCCGCCATGACCTCCCCATTTGCCCCGGACAACCACCAGGCCTACCAGCGCTGGCGCGCCCTCAAGCTGGCGGCGGCGCCGTCCTCACTGAACGAATTGAGCCTGTCGCTGGCAGCCGACACCGGCCCAAGCACAGCCGAGCTGACTCAGATCCGCGACTGCGTTTCCCGCGCGAATTTGGCGCTGGTTAAACTGCCTCGGGGCTGGGAGAGATCCGGCGCCGGGCTGCGCCGACTCGGTAGCGCCTTGGGCCTGATCCGCCTGGACCAGAACCTGTGCGCCGACGAGGACGGCATCAGCGCCATCCGGGTAACGGAACAGCGTCGGGCTAACGAGTACATCCCCTATACCGACCGCCCCCTGAGCTGGCACACCGACGGTTACTACAACGCCCCAGATCGGCAGATCCGCGCCTGGGCCCTGCTGTGCGTCCGCTCGGCGAGCGAGGGTGGCGAAAACCAGTTGCTCGACCCCGAAATCGCCTACCTGCTGCTGCGCGACGAAGACCCGGAACTGGCGCGCGCCCTGATGCAGCCAGACGCCCTGACGATCCCGGCTAATCTCGAGGCCGGGCGGGAAATCCGCCCGGCCCGGGTCGGTCCGGTGTTCTCGGTGGCGGACGACGGCAGTCTGCACATGCGCTACTCGGCGCGCCAGCGCAATATCCGCTGGAAGCCGGGGGCGGCGGCCGCGGCGGCGGCGTTCCTGCAGGGGTTGTTTTCGTCCGGCTCGCCCTACATATTGCGACATCGTCTGCAACCGGGCGAGGTATTGGTAAGCAACAACGTCTTGCACAACCGCAGCGGATTCCGCGATACCGGGGCGGCGGAACAGCGCCGCCTCCTGTTCCGGGCCAGATATTTCGACCGTATCGCGGGCACCTCCCCGGTGCGGAAACGAGGCAACCAACACTTAGGCACAACCGATATGCTGAAGCTCAGCGAAATTATGATTGCCAATCCGCAGCTGAATTCGTTCGAAGAGCTGGTCCCGCTGATTCAGGAGGTGGCCCGCAGCGGCGAAAGATTCTTTCGTATGGACGTCAAACCGCCCTACTCCGACACCCCGCTCGACTGGGAAGACCGCCTGGAGGCGGTGTTCAGCGGCTACCTGGGATAGACCATGAAAAAGCAGCAACTCACCATGACCGAATTACCGGACCTGGCGGCGGATTCCGTAGGCCAGCAGGCCGAACAGGCGGCGCTGGAATCTCACTTGGAGGCCCTCCAGGATCAGCTGCGCGAGAGCGCCGGCCGCGGCGACCGCCGGGAGCAGGCCGATTTGCAGCTGCAGATCGCCCGAACTTTGGTCGGGCTCGAGCGCGGCGAGGAGGCCTGGCGCATTGGCCGCTCCGCGTTCGACTCTTTTATCGAGCTGCAGGACTGGGAATCGGCGGCCGACCTCTGCGACGTGCTGTTCGAGGCCGAGCAGGATGGCTCCCTGAGCGCCCTGGGTCAGGGCATCTGGCTGGCGGTGACCTTCCCGATGGACCCGGAGCTGTCCGCCACCCTGTTGCACCACGTGGTGGACGAAACCCCGGACGATGCCGACGGCGCTGCGGTCGCCGCCACCACCGCCATGTTCCTGATCGACCTGCGGGCCGAGGGCCAGCAGAAGGAAAACCTGAGCTTCTTTGCCGGCCAGATCCTCGGCAACGTGGCGCGCCGTCACAGCCAGGTCGAGACCCAGCAGCAGTTCGATCAGTGGATGGAACGCCTGGAGCTCAAGGAGCCGGATAGATTCCTGCCCCGCCTGCGCAATGTGGTGGACGTGCTGGTACAGGATGACTGGTGGTTCGACCGCGAGGCCCTGCAGGCCCAGCTGGCGGTGAATTGAGATGTTCTGGGAAGAAGGCAGCGAGCAGAAACCCCAGGGCGAGTCCCAGGACACTACCGACCTGCTGTTCTCCATCGACTGCCGGGAGCTGCCCGTAGACCATGCCCACGAGCTTTCCGCCGCGGTCCTGCAGGCCCTGCCCTGGCTGGCCGACGAACCGCGGGCCGCGGTGCACCTGATTCACGTGGCCGGCTCGCAGAACGGCTGGGAGCGCCCGGACCCCGGGGCCGGCCAGAAGCTGTGTCTGTCCAAACGCACCAAATTTACCCTGCGGGTACCCCTGGAGCGTCTCGAGCAGGCCCGCAAGCTAACGGGAGCCAAGCTGGACATCGCCGGGCACCGGTTGCGCGTCGGCCAAAGCAAGACCCGACCGCTCAGCAAGCTGGGAACCATCTTTTCCCGTTACGTGGTCTGCCAACCGGGGGAGGACGAGCATGCCTTCCTGCAACGCATGGCAGACGAACTGCGTCAACAGGGCATTTCGATTAAAAAAGCCCTTTGCGGCAAGGAAACCCGATTGCAGACCCCGAGTGGACCGGTGCACACCCGCAGCCTGCTGCTGGCGGAGCTGAGTCCCGAGCACTCGCTGCAACTACAGCGGTTCGGCCTCGGCCCGCACCGGCTGATGGGCTGTGGCATCTTTCTGCCGCACAAGGGGATCGAAGCGGTCAAGAAGCTTGAAGATGACTAATTGGTGAAAAAATAATAGAATGTGCCCCCAGATTTCCGACCTACCAGTAATCAGGAGTTTGCTATGGCACTAGAAGTAAACGGAAAATCCATCGAGACCGACGACAACGGCAATCTGATGAATCCCAACGATTGGGACGAGGACGTGGCGCGCGCCCTGGCCGAGGAAGAGGGCGTCGAGCTGACCGACGAGCACTTCCAAGTGATCGAATACCTGCGCGACGAATACCTCAACAACGGCGGCAACCAGCCGATGGAGCGCGCCATTCTCAAGGACATGGGCAAGCGCCTGGGCAAGAAGGTGACCAGCAAGGACATGTACAAGCTGTTCCCCAAGGCCCCGAGCAAGCAGGGCAACAAGATCGCCGGCCTGCCCTTCGTGCTGCGCAAGGGCGGTTACTGAGCGCCGAGCGCCCACCCGCCTGCGGGCGGCGGCAAAGAAAAAAGCAGCGCCGAATGGCGCTGCTTTTTTTTGCAACCTAAGGTACGCTTGCGCCGACTTGCCCTGGCCTACCGTTCTCCAAGATATGGGTACCCCAGAGGGCTCCTGCCCCCCGTGGGAGCGGCTTGCAGCCGCGACAGCCACAGGACCGCGGCACAGGTCCCGGTCGCGGCTACAAGCCGCTCCCACAGAGTGAAAGAGGCCATCGCCTCGCGCCCCAGGCGGCAGCCACGAAAAAGCCCGCTCCTGGGTAAGGAAGCGGGCTTTCATAGCAGTCCCACGTACGCCGGGACCGGCAACCTCGAGGGCCCTGAGGGCCCGGGGACTCAGAAATTACGCGCGGAGCCGACGATCTCGTGGGCCAGGTCAACCACGCGGTTGGCCATGTCCATGTACTCCTGGCGGTAGGTGGCCAGCAGGCCGTCCTTCGATGC
>CBDUCL010000204.1:0-5659 GCA_965365625.1 uncultured Chromatiales bacterium
CTTCGGTAATCAGATCCCCCAGGGTCAGGTCGAGCTGGTCGTGGAGGATCTGGGTACGGCGGATATCGCCGTACTGCTCGCGCACCTCTACCAGTTCGTCCCGCACCACCTGCATCAAGCGCTCGGGGCTCGACAGAATCTCGAGCAGGTCGGCGATGCGCGCCAGCAGTTCCTCGTACTCCTTGATGATCTTGTCCTGCTCGAGCCCGGTCAGCCGGTGCAGGCGCAGGTCGAGGATGGCCTGGGCCTGGACCTCGGTGAGGCGGTAGCCCTCGGCGCTGGGGCCGAACTCCGGGCCCATCCAATCCGGGCGGGTTGCCTGCTGGCCGGCGCGCTCGAGCATCGCCTCCACCACCCCGGACTTCCAAACCCGGGCCAGCAGCGCGGCCTTGGCCTCCGCCGGGCTGGCGGAGGCCTTGATCAGGGCGATCACCTCGTCGATGTTGGCCAGGGCCACGGCCTGGCCCTCGAGCACGTGGGCCCGCTCCCGGGCCTTGCGCAGCTCGAATATGCTGCGCCGGGTCACCACCTCGCGCCGGTGGCGCAGGAAGTATTCCAGCACCTGTTTGAGATTCAGCAGGCGCGGCTGGCCGTCTACCAGGGCCACCATATTGATGCCGAACACGCTCTGCATCTGGGTGTGCTGGTACAGGTTATTGAGCACCACCTCGGCCACCTCGCCGCGGCGCAACTCGATCACCATGCGCATCCCGTCCTTGTCGGACTCATCGCGCAGTTCGGTGATGCCGTCGATGCGCCGTTCCTTGACCAGATCGGCGATCTTCTCCAGCAAGCGCGCCTTGTTTACCTGGTAGGGCAGCTCGTTGACGATGATGGTCTGCTTGTTGCTGCGCTCGTCGGTTTCGATCTCGACTTTGGCGCGCACGTAGATCCGCCCGCGGCCGGTCTTGTAGGCCTCGCGGATACCGCTAGCGCCGTTGATCATGGCGGCGGTGGGGAAGTCCGGTCCCGGCACATGCTGCATCAAGCCGTCGATGCTGATATCCGGGTCGTCGACGACGGCGATGCAAGCATCCACCACCTCGTTGAGGTTGTGCGGCGGCACGTTGGTGGCCATGCCCACCGCGATACCCGCGGAACCGTTGACCAGGAGGTTGGGGATGCGCGCCGGCAGCACCACCGGCTCCGACTCGGACTCGTCGTAGTTGGGGCTGAAATCGACGGTTTCCTTCTCGAGATCATTGAGCAAGGTGGTGGAGATCTTGGCCATGCGCACTTCCGTGTAGCGCATGGCGGCCGGGGCATCGCCGTCCACCGACCCGAAATTTCCCTGACCGTCGATCAGCATATAACGCATGGAAAACGGCTGTGCCATGCGCACGATGGTGTCGTATACCGCGGTGTCGCCGTGGGGATGGTACTTACCGATAACGTCGCCCACCACGCGGGCCGACTTCTTGTAGGGCCGGTTCCATTCGTTGCCGAGCACGCTCATGGCGTAGAGCACCCGGCGATGCACCGGCTTGAGGCCGTCGCGCACATCCGGCAGCGCCCTACCCACGATCACGCTCATGGCGTACTCGAGATAGGACTGCTGCATCTCGTCTTCGAGATTGACGTTTAGAACTTCTTTGGCGAATTCAGTCATGCGCTTCCACGGGACGTCCCCCCGGCCGCTCGCCGGGAGCGCACGGGCGGCTTACGAAAAGCCTTCTCGGGAAATCGGTAATGATATCATACCGACCGGTGCTGTGGGCAGAGAAAACGCCCGAGAAACGCGCACAGGCGCTCTCAGCCTAGGCATCCATTAGCTCAGCCAGCTTTTTTGCATCTGGCGAAAGCACAACCCCCTTTTCGGTGACAATGGCATCCACCAGCTCTGCGGGAGTCACATCGAACACCGGATTCCAGGCCCCGGCCCCGGGTGCGGCCAGGGTCCGCCCACCGCAACCCAGCAGTTCGGCACCGTCCCGACACTCGATGGGAATCTGGGCGCCGCTGGCCAATTCCAGGTCCAGGGTCGAAGTGGGGGCCGCCACCATAAATCGAACGCCGTGGTGACGTGCCGCCAGGGCCAGACCATAGGTGCCGATCTTGTTCGCCACGTCCCCGTTGGCGGCAATACGGTCGGCGCCGACCACGACCCAGGCGATGTCGCCCCAGGCCATGCGGCTGGCGGCGGCGGCATCTGCCAGCAAGGTGACCGGGATCTGGTCCTGGAGCAGCTCCCAGGCGGTCAGCCGGGCACCCTGGAGCCAGGGCCGGGTCTCGTCTGCAAATACCCGCTCCAACTTGCCCTCGGCAAAGGCGCTGCGCACCACCCCGAGAGCGGTACCGTAGCCGCCGGTAGCCAGGGCGCCAGCGTTGCAGTGAGTGATCACCTTGGCGGGCCCCTCGATCAGGGCCGCTCCCAGCTCACCGATGCGGCGGTTGGCAGCGATGTCCTCGCGGTGGATGCGCTCGGCCTCGGCCAGCAGTTCGGCTTCCGCCCGCTGTGGTACCAGTCCCTGGCCGAATCGACGCATGCGGGCCAATGCCCAGCCCAGGTTAACCGCGGTGGGCCTAGCAGCGGCCAGCAGTTCCAGATCCTCTTCCCAGTGATCCAACCAGTCCTCCCCAGCTTCGGCCACCCGGGCCCGGGCCCCGAGCACCGCCCCGTAAGCGGCAGTGATGCCAATCGCAGGCGCCCCGCGCACCACCATCCCGGTAATCGCGTCGGCCACCGCGGCCGCAGTGTCCAGGGCTACGAACCCCGCGCGCGCGGGCAGTGCCCGCTGGTCCAGCAGGTACAGTCGGCCGGCACGCCAGACAATGGCGTGGTCTGGGCTAACCTGGATGTCTTCGATCTCTTCCATCTCGATGGTTCCCGTGGCAAATTGGCCGCCAGCCAAGCAAAACCGCTTAGCCAAATCGTCGAGGCAGGCCCGAATTGAACGTCGATACCTTGTTGCACGCCCGCTGGATCATCCCGGTCAGCGCCGGCGACCCGGTTCTGGACGGCCACAGCCTGGCCATCCGCGGCGGGCGCATTTTGGAGATTCTCCCCTCTGCGGAAGCGCGCGGCAAATATATCGCCGAGCAAGAACAGGAGCTGCCCGAGCATGCCTTGATCCCGGGCCTGGTCAATGCCCATACCCATGCCGCGATGAGCCTGTTGCGCGGGATCGCCGACGACCTGCCGCTTATGACCTGGCTGCACGAGCATATCTGGCCGGCGGAGGCACGTTGGGTCAACGAGGAGTTCGTCCACGACGGCAGCCAACTGGCAATCGCCGAGATGCTGCGCAGCGGCACCACCTGTTTCAGCGACATGTACTTCTTTCCGGAGGTTACCGGCCAGGCGGCAGCGACGGCGGGCATCCGCGCCACCGTCGGACTGATCCTGCTCGATTTCCCCACCGCCTGGGCGCAAGACCCGGATGAATACCTGCACCGCGGGCTGCAAGTGCATGACCAGTTCCGCAGTCACCCCCTGATACACACCGCCTTCGCTCCCCACGCCCCCTATTCGGTCTCGGACGAGCCCCTACAGCGGGTGCGGGTGATGGCGGACGAGCTGGAGATCCCGATCCATATCCACCTGCACGAGACCCGGGATGAGATCAAGCACAGCCTGCAACAGCATGGTCAACGTCCCCTGGCGCGCCTGGAGCGACTGGGCCTGCTTTCGCCAAATCTGATTGCCGTGCACATGACCCAGCTGGAAGACGCCGAGGTGGGGGCCTTTGCCGCCGGCGGCGGCAGCCTGGTGCACGCCCCGGAGTCCAACCTCAAGCTGGCCAGCGGCTTCTGCCCCCTAGCCAAGCTGCTGGCGGCCGGGGTCAACCTGGCCCTCGGCACCGATGGCGCGGCCAGCAACAACGACCTGGACATGCTGGGCGAGATGCGCACCGCCGCCCTGCTGGCCAAGGGAGTGGCCCGCGACGCCAGCGCAGTGCCCGCCGCCGCGGTGCTGCGCATGGCCACCATCAACGGCGCCCGAGCCCTGGGACTGGGCGACGAGACCGGGTCTCTGGAGCCGGGAAAATCCGCCGATATCACCGCCATCCACTTGGGAGCAATCGAGACCCAGCCGATTTACAACCCGGTATCGCAGATCGTCTATGCAGCGGCCCGCCAACAGGTGAGCGACGTCTGGGTGGCCGGCCGGCAACTCCTGCGCAAGCGCGAACTGACCACCCTCGATGGCGAGGCCATCACTGCCCGGGCGCGGGAATGGCAGGCCCGCATCGCCGCTGGCCGCCGAGCCGGTTAAGTACGGGTCTAGCTCAGAGCAGGCCGGCCCGGGGCCCAGTGCGCCAGGGCCGGCCCTGACGATAGGTCGCTAGGTGCCGTTCGAGCTCGCCGGCGGCATTGGAGTCGTCCCGCAGCTTATTCAGGGCCTCCTCCAGGGTCTCGATGGCACGGTCGATGTCCCCCAGCTCCGCATAGGCGGCAGCCAGGGCATCCAGATGATCCACCGACGGGTCCAGGTCTACCGCCCGCTCCGCCAGCGCCAGAGCCCGCCGGCCATCGCGAAAGCCGGCGTCGTCCGCGGTCGCCAGGTACCAGGCCAGGTTGCCGTAGGCGGTTGCGGCATCCGGAGCGAGACGGATCGCCTGCTCGAAATCCGCCGCCGCCGCCCGCCAGTCGCCCCGGTAGGCATACAGGAGGCCACGGTCGACGAACAGGTCCGGGTCCCCGTCCGCGAGCGATAGGGCCTTGTCGTAATCGGCGAGCGCCCGTGCATAGTCTCCCAGGTCGCGATACACGTTGCCCCGGCCCCGATAGGAGGGCGGGTAGCCCGGGTCTCGGCGCAGGGCCTGGTCGAAGTCATCGATGGCACGCCGGTAGTTGCCCTGCAAGTAGTACACCGTGGCCCGGTTGACGTAGGCCAGATCGTGCTCCGGATCCCGTTGCAGGGCGGCGTTGTAGTCCGCCAGGGCCTGATCGAAGTAGCCCATACGACGGTAGGCATAGCCGCGGTTAAGGTAGGCGGGCACCGAATCCGGGACCAGTTCCAGGGCACGGTCGTAATCGGCTATGGCGTCGGCGAAGTTGCCGGCGTCCACTTGGGCCGAGCCGCGGTTGATATAGGCCCAGACGTAATCCGGCTTGAGTTCGATGGCGCGGCCGAAGTCCGCCAGCGCCGCCGGATAACGCTCCAGGTACTTATTGGCCAGGCCCCGGTTATTGAAGGCGACAAAGAAACCCGGGTCGAGAGCCACTGCCCGGTCGAGGTCGAGCAAGGCCAGTTCGTATTCCCCCTGGCCGATATAGGCCCAACCTCGATTGCTGTAGGCGGCCGCCGAGTCGGGGTCGAGACGGATCACGTAACTGTAATCGGCGATCGCGCGCTCCAGGTCGCCCCGGTCCTGATAGGCGGCTCCGCGCCGCAGGTAGGCGATCAGCAGGTCCCGATCGGTTAGGGCTCCGCTCTCCAGCGCTTCGTTATAGTGCCGAATCGCCAGACCGTACTGACCCTGGGTGTAGGCGAGAAAACCCTGGCGGATCGACTCATTGCTCGGCGCCGGCTCCGGTGTCGTCGCCTGGGGCGGATTGCTCTGACAGCCGGCGAGCAACGCCAATCCCAGCAGCCATACCAGCCTCCGACCGGTCCGCGGGACCCGCCCGCGCGAAACCTCGGAGACCGCGTCAGGGGCTGAGCCGCTTGCCATTATTGTCCACCGAAATGGCCATTGCACCCACCGCCAGACCC
>CBDUCL010000205.1:0-5626 GCA_965365625.1 uncultured Chromatiales bacterium
TCGCTCCTCGGCCGGCTGGGCCCTGGTGTTCATTGCCATCCTCTACACCACCGCTCCGGCGGTCGGCGCCATGGCTCGCCTGAACCTGATGGAAACCATCCAGGTCGGCCCGGTGGGCGAAGAGACCGGCAACCTGGCCTATGAAGACCGGCCCCAGTGGTTCAAGAACTGGGAGCAGACCGGCCTGCTGACCTTCGAGGACAAGAACGGCGACGGCCGCATCCAGTATTACAACGAAAAGAATGAGGAAATGGCCGCCAAAGCCGAGGGCTTCGGCTGGAAAGGCAACGAGATGACCAAGGTCGACCGGGACATCATGGTGCTGGCCAATCCGGAGATCGCCAAGCTCCCCAACTGGGTGATCGCCCTGGTGGTGGCCGGTGGTCTGGCCGCCGCCCTCTCCACCGCGGCGGGCCTGTTGCTGGCCATCTCCTCGTCCATCTCCCATGACCTGCTCAAGGGCGTGTTCATGCCGTCGATCTCGGAAAAGGCGGAGCTTATGGCCAGCCGTGTCGCCATGGCCCTGGCCATCGTCGCCGCCGGTTTCCTCGGGCTTAATCCACCCGGGTTTGCGGCGGGAACCGTGGCGATCGCCTTCGGTCTGGCCGCCTCGTCCATCTTCCCGGTGCTGATGATGGGCATCTTCAACAAGAAGATGAACCGGGCCGGCGCCATCTGGGGCATGATCGCCGGTATCGGCGTGACCATGCTGTACGTGTTCCAGCACAAGGGGATCTTCTTCATTCCCGGTACTGCGTTCCTGGGCGACATGGGCCCGGACTGGTTCTTCGGCATTTCGCCCAACGCCTTCGGTGCGGTCGGAGCCCTGGTCAACTTCCTGGTAGCCTGGGGCGTGTCCAAGGTGACCGCGGCTCCGCCGGATCACATCCAGCACCTGGTGGAAGACATCCGCGTACCGCGCGGGGCCTCCGCCGCCGTCGATCACTGATCGGCGTTTGAACGGCCGGCCGCAGGGGTTCAGCCCCCTGCGGCCATTGCGCCGTCATTCCTGAGCCCGGCACGCCGGGCTGACGAATGCCGACGTCCCCTTTCCGTCCAAAGCAAGACCTGCCCCCATGGACGTAGAACTGATCGAAATTCGCGACTTTCTGGCCTCGCACCCCCCCTTCGACCGGCTGCCTGAGCCCCTGCTGGAGCAGCTACCGCGCCAGATCTCGATTCGCTACCTGCGGCGAGGCTCACCGTTTCCGCCCCCGGAAGCCGACGAGCCGAACCATTACCTGGTGCGCAGCGGCGCCCTGGACGTGCGTAACAACCGGGGCGACCTGGTAGAAAAATACGCCGAGGGTGACCTCTACACCGGCCGTTGCGGGGCTGCCCAGGAGACCGGTGTCGCCGTCGCCGCCGAGGACACCCTGGTCTACCAGATCCCCTGCGCCCGCATCGAGGGCCTGCGCGAGCAGTCCAAGACCTTCAATCACCAGTTCGAGGCATCGGTCACCGCCCGCCTGCGCAATGCCCTGTACTCACTGCAACAGGACTCCGGCGGCGGCAACACCCTGATGCAGGTGGACGTGGAGGAACTGCTGACCCGGGAACCGGTAACCGTGCCCAGCACAACCTCGATCCGGCAGGCGGCAGCGATCATGACCGAAAACCGCGTCTCGGCCCTGCTGATCGAAAACGACGGCCGCCTGCTGGGCCTGATCACCGACCGCGACCTGCGCTCCCGCTGCCTGGCTCGAGGCTTGCCGGCCGACCGTCCGGTGAGCGAGATCATGACCCGCGATCTTCACTGTATTGGCAAGGACACGCCGGGCTTCGAGGCCCTGGTCACGATGACCCGGCTGAACGTCCACCACCTGCCGGTCATGCACCGCGAGCACTTGGTGGGCCTAGTCTCCACCACCGACCTGATTCGCCACCAGAGCGCCAATGCCCTGTTTATGGTGGGCGACATCTACCGGGCCAAGGACAGCGCCCGGCTGGTGGAAATCAGCCGGCAGCTGCCCGAGGCCCAGGCCCAGATGGCCCTGGCCGGGGCTACTTCGACTCATATCGGCCAGGCGGTGACCGCCATTACCGATGCCCTGACCAACCGGCTGCTGGCCCTGGCCGAGCAGGAGTTGGGGCCACCGCCGGTGCCCTACGCCTGGGTGGTGGGGGGCTCCCAAGCCCGGCGGGAGCAATCGAGCCATTCGGACCAGGACAATGCCCTGATCCTGTCCAACGAGTTCGATCCCGGGGCCCATGACGCCTACTTCGCCGCCCTGGCCACGCGGGTATGCGACGGCCTCAACGATTGCGGATTTATCTACTGCCCGGGCGACGTAATGGCCACCAACCCCAAATGGCGCCAGCCGCTACGGGTCTGGCACAAGTACTTTGATACCTGGATCAACCGGCCCGAACCCATGGCCCTGATGTTGTCGAGCGTATTCTTCGACCTGCGCCATCTTTACGGCGATGCCGCCCTGTTGGAGCAACTGCAGGAGCGAGTGCGGAAACAAAGCCGCAAGAATCGCATTTTCCTGGCCTACCTCACCGCCAATGCCCTCAAGCACCGCCCGCCGCTGGGATTCTTCCGCAACTTCGTGCTGATCCACGGCGGCGAGCACCACAACACCCTGGACCTCAAGCACCGGGGCCTAGTGCCGATCATCGACATCGCCCGGGTCGCCGCTCTGTCCGCCGGCATCGGCGAGATCAACACCTTGGAGCGTTTGCGCGCCGCCGGCCGGGTGAACGCCCTGAGCCGCGACGGCGCGGCCAATCTCGAGGACGCCTTCGAATTTATCGGCACCCTGCGGGTACAGCACCAGGTGCGCCAGATGCGCGCCAGCGAGGCCACCGACAATTATCTCAAACCGGAGGAACTGTCGAGCCTGGAGCGGCGCCACCTTAAGGACGCCTTCGGGATCATCGACACCGTGCAGGAAGCCCTTGGCACTCGCTATCAGGCCGGTCGCTTCGTATGAATCGGCGAGTCCACTGAGACCCCATGTGGTGGCCGTTTGCCGATCTGGAACGCCGGCGCCGGCGCCTGCTCGAACGCGCCCCGCAGGGTGCCTACCGGGACTACCTGGCCCAGCCCCTGCCGGACCTCAAGGCCGACTTCCGCCAGGCCGACTACCTGGCGGTGGATCTGGAAACCACCGGCCTGGATCCGCTTCAGGACCAGATCCTGAGCGTCGGTATGCTGGTGCTGCGTGCCGGCAGCTGGATCGACCTGAACAGTGCCCAGCACCGACTGGTGCGGCCGGAAGGCGATATCCCCGAGCAGAGCGCAGTGATTCACCGCATTACCGACGACCGCGCGGCCACCGGCGGGGGTATAAAGCAGGTAATGGCGGAGGTGCTGGAGGCCCTGGCCGGGCGTGTGTTGCTAGCCCATCATGTACGGGTGGAACACGGCTTTTTCGACCAGGCCTGCCGGCGCCTTTACGGCCAGCCGCTGCTGGTGCGAGTGGCCGACACCCAGGTGCTGGCCCGGCGCGCCCTGGAACGCGGCAACCAGAGCTACGGCGGCGGCGACCTGCGCCTGGCCGCCCTGCGCAGCCGCTACCACCTGCCGCGCTATCCGGCCCATAACGCGCTCAGCGACGCGCTGGCGGCGGCCGAGCTGTTTCTGGCCCTGACTGCGCGCCACAGGGTTGACCACAAGGTGCCCCTGAAGCAGGTAACGGTTAGGATACGAGGTTAGCCCCGGGTGCCGGGGCGAGCAGAATTCATCATCGCGTTGGGGAACAGACAAGGCCCGGTAACAGGGCCAGGCCCGCAACGCCACCATCAAGCAGCGAGGAGCGAAAAAACATGTCCGAGCACAAGGTCTACCCCGTCCCCCAAGACTTCGCCGCCGAGGCCCATATCAGCGCCGAGCAGTACGCTAGCATGTACCAGCGCTCGGTGGACGACCCCGAGGGCTTCTGGAGCGAATACGCCGAGCAGTTCGTCACCTGGTCCAAGAAATGGGATCAGGTCATGGACTATAGCTTCGACCCCAGCGACCTGCACATCAAGTGGTTCGTCGGCGGCAAGCTGAACGTCAGTTACAACTGCCTGGACCGCCACCTGGCGACCCGCGGCGACCAGACCGCCCTGATCTGGGAGGGCGACAACCCGGAAGAAGACAAGACGATCAGCTACCGGGAACTGCACGCCGAGGTGTGTAAACTGTCGAACGTCCTCAAGTCCCGCGGCGTTGGCAAGGGCGACCGGGTCTGCATCTACATGCCGATGATCCCGGAGGCCGCGGTGGCCATGCTGGCCTGCACCCGCATCGGCGCGGTGCACTCCATCGTGTTCGGCGGCTTCTCGCCGGACTCCCTGCGCGACCGCATCCTGGACTCCGACTGCCAGACCCTGATCACCGCCGACTACGGCGTGCGCGGGGGCAAGCAGGTGCCGCTGAAGAAGAACGCCGACACCGCTCTCGGCGAGTGCCCCAATGTGAGTACCGTGGTGGTGGTCAAGCGCACCGGCGGCGAGGTGGCTTGGAGCGACGGCCGCGACATCTGGTATGAAGAGGCCATGGCCACTGCTTCCACCGACTGCCCGCCGGAGGAAATGGACGCGGAAGACCCGCTGTTCATCCTCTACACCTCCGGGTCAACCGGTAAACCCAAGGGGGTGCTGCATACTACGGGCGGCTACCTGGTTTTCGCCGCCATGACCCACAAGTACACCTTCGACTACCGCGACGGCGAGGTCTACTGGTGCACCGCCGACGTCGGCTGGGTCACCGGCCACACCTACATCGTCTATGGGCCGCTGGCCAACGGCGCCATCTCCCTGATGTTCGAGGGCATCCCCAACTACCCGGACGTATCGCGCTTCTGGCAGGTGGTGGACAAACACAACGTGGCCAGCTTCTATACCGCCCCCACCGCCATCCGCGCCCTGATGCGGGCGGGCGAAGATCCGGTTAAGAAGACCTCGCGTCAATCGCTGCGCCTGCTCGGCACCGTCGGTGAGCCGATCAACCCGGAGGCCTGGGAGTGGTATTACCGCGTAGTAGGCGACGAACGTTGCCCAATCGTCGACACCTGGTGGCAGACCGAGACCGGCGGCCACCTGATCACTCCGCTGCCGGGCGCCACCGACCTCAAGCCCGGCTCCGCCAGCAAGCCCTTCTTCGGGGTGGCACCCGCGATCGTCGACGCCGCCACCGGTGAGGTGCTGGAGGGCGCCACCGAGGGCGCGCTGGTAATCACCCGCCCCTGGCCGGCCATGATGCGCACCGTGTACGGCGACCACAAGCGCTTTGCCGACACCTACTTCACCCAATACCCAGGCAACTACTTCACCGGCGACGGGGCTCGGCGCGATGAAGACGGCTACTACTGGATCACCGGTCGCATCGACGACGTGCTCAATGTCTCCGGCCACCGCCTGGGCACCGCCGAGATCGAGTCCGCGCTGGTGTTGCACCCGCACGTAGCCGAGGCGGCTGTGGTAGGCTACCCGCACGAGATCAAGGGCCAGGGCATCTATGCCTATGTCACCCCGATGGCGGGAGTCGAGCCCAGCGACGACCTGAAGAAGGAACTGGTGGCTCTGGTGCGCGGCGAGATCGGCCCGATTGCCACTGTCGACGTCATCCAATGGGCCCCGGGCCTGCCCAAGACCCGCTCCGGCAAGATCATGCGCCGCATCCTGCGCAAGA
>CBDUCL010000206.1:0-5613 GCA_965365625.1 uncultured Chromatiales bacterium
GGGGAATGGGGCCGTCCCGCCAGCACAAGGAGATAAAACAGGACGACGAAAGACGCGAAGCCGACCGCTGCAATCTGCAACCGGTCCATCTCGGCGGAGTATCGCTCCGAGTAAAGCGGCGAAAAACAATAGACGAGCACCGCCATCCCGATAATTACCCGAATTACCGCTTGCTCGTGCTCAGAGGGCTCCCTGCTCGCCACCCGCTCGCGCAGACGGCGATAGAGCGCCGCCAAGGTGTTCTCGCGGGAGGGTGTTTGATCGCTCATTTCTCGCGTCTACAGGCTATCGGATCGCTACTTTTCTCGTTCGCTGATACTGCCGAGTATATCCGCTTTGACGAGACTTGAGGTGGAACTAAATCACTGGACTCGCCCTCATACTTCACCTGGTACTAGGCGCCAGAGCCAAGCCCCCCAAAGCTGGGGGTCGCTTCGAAACTCAATTCGTAGCCATAGCTTCTATTCTTTTAGTGAAGAGCATGGCCAGGCAGGTAGAAGCCAAACGGGGGGGAGATAGGTAGGTGGCAGTATTCCGAACGTTTACTCTCAACCGCCTACAAATATGGAAGTTCTAAATATATATCAGCGACTTGCACTCATTCAGCTGACACCCTGAGATATCCTGGTTGGATTCGCAGTCACTGGCCGGGGCTCTGCTCTCGAAAGTCTTCGCTGGCACAAGGCTTCCCGTTGAGCCCGGGGGTAAGGCCGAGGGCGCATCGGATCGCGCTTGGTGCAAGGCGAGGTTACACATATTCTTACCCCTTCTTACATTCTGGAGCACGGAAAAGCGGTTGTATCGCGTTACCCGTGCTGGGTGGGAGTACGGTGCTCAGAACTCCGCAGCTTCCACCTGAAGGTAGGCCAGGCTGATGTGCCGCCCTAGCTCGGTTTCGTAACCCGCCCAGTGATGGTAGGGCCCGAGCCGGGCGTGAACCGCGTCCTTCATTTCGAAATCGCTCATTCCCTCTTCGTAGAGTTCGGCGACTGCCGCATAGAGGCTCTCCAGATAGGCCCGATAGGCCTTGATCAGCTCGGGACCGGCGGTTTGGCCATGGCCTGGAACCACCACCTGGCGGTCCAGGCTCAATGCCAACTTCAGCGCCTCCGCATTGCCCTCAAAGCTGCCGTCATCCATGCGCAGAATGCGACCGTTGCTGGCGTTATCCCCGGTGAACAGGAGATCCTCTCCGACCACTTCTATCATCAGGTCGTTATTGGTATGAGCTGTTCCGTTATGGTGAATTCGAAATTGAAAACCACCCAGATCGAGGACCGTTCCGTCGCCGACAGCGTTTGTAGGCTTGACCACCTGAGTGCCGGCCACGGCATTGCCGGTGAGCCGGTTCATGGAGTCGATCCACTGCTCGCCGGCGCCGGCATCGATGGCCGCGATCATCTTTGGGTGGCCGTAGATGGGCACCCCCGGGAAGGCCCGGAGCACTGCGTCGTTGCCCAGCCAGTGATCACCGTGCACATGAGTATTGAGGACCGCGATTACCGGCTTTGCGGTGATCGCTCGCATCTGGCGCAGCACCATGTCGCCGATCTGTACGCTCGAGCCCGGATCGACGATCACCACCCCCGCGGGCGTCACCACCAGCCCCGGGTTATTGATAAAGCCGCGATTCTCTGGGTTCGGGTAGTCCATGGGACCGTGGATCACCCAGGTGTTGGCCGCCACCTGGACCGCCCTTTGGTCGGGTACCGCGGGTGCCTCGGCCCAGCAGGGCAGAGCGGTTAGAACCAATAACGCAGTAACGATGCGCAGCAGAATCATGGCTTTCTCTCTAAAATGGGGGTTTGAGAGGAGGTTAGCGTCTGCGCCCAGAGAATGGAAGGTTGGGGGATGGCCTTCGAGCGGTCCGGGTGGAAAGGCTGAAAGATGCATCCCCGATTTATTGGCCTACGACGCCCGATAACCCGGTTACCGAATATCCCGCCTGCGATTTGGCCTCGCCGCTTTCGCCCCAGCGGACGCGGCTGGACCGAAAACTTCCAGGAGAAGGGCGCAAACCGTCTCGCCGCGGGCGCACCTCGGGCCGGTCCGAGCCACCGACGCGGCCCATCTAGGAACTGACGAAGCGAGGTGAGACTTGTCTAATCGAACAATTGCTCTCGACGACAGGCTGTACCGCTATCTGTTGGACCATTCCCTGCGTGAACCCGCCGCTCTGCAGCAGCTGCGCGAACGCACCATGACCCATGAATGGGCACGCATGCAGATCGCCCCGGAACAGGGCCAGTTCATGAGCCTGCTGGTGCGGCTGATGGGGGTTCGGCGCGCCATCGAGATCGGGACCTTTACCGGCTACAGCGCCGCCTGGATGGCCCTGGGCCTGCCGGCGGACGGACAGCTGATCTGCTGTGATCAGAGCGCCGAGTGGACGGCAATCGGCATCCCCTATTGGGAGCAGTTGAAGGTCTTCGACCGCATCGACCTGCGCATCGCACCGGCCCTCGACACCCTCAACACATTGATCGGGGAGGGCCGCCAAGGGCAGATCGATCTGGTCTTCATCGATGCTGACAAGGAAAATTACCTGGCCTATTACGAGTGCGCCCTGGAATTATTGCGCCCCGGGGGGCTGGCCCTTTTCGACAACAGCCTCTGGGACGGACGCGTCGCGGACCCCCAGCAGGTGGACCCCGAGACGGAGGCGATCCGGGCTCTGAATCGACACTTGCACCAGGACCAGCGCATCGACCTCAGCCTGGTGCCGATCGGCGACGGCCTGAGCCTAGCGCGCAAACGCTCACTCCGGGATCGAGCCCTGCTTTAAAACGGCCCGGCAACGGCGCGCCCCGAAAGCTTTCCCAGCGGCCCCAGAATTCGCGGCATTCCTAATATTCGCTTGGGCGTATATAATAGGAATTTTCTTGCCTGGTCGAACCGCCCGCAGATGTTCCAACGCCTCGGGGAATTGATCGCCTACGACCTGCTTGGGCTGGCCGCCGATTCGGCCGCCGGGGCGGCGCTGCAGTTTTTCGTCACCGACACGGCAAAAATTTTCTTCCTGCTGGTACTGGTGATCTACGCCATGGGATTGGTGCGGGCGTTGCTGTCGCCGGAACGGGTACGCCAGTTCGTGCGCGGGCGGCCGGATTGGCAGGCCCGGGGCCTGGCGGTCGGGCTGGGGGCGCTCACGCCGTTCTGCTCCTGCTCGTCGGTGCCGCTGTTTATTGGCTTTGTTGAGGCCGGCATCCCAATAGGGGTTACCTTCTCGTTTCTGATCGCCTCGCCGATGATCAACGAGGTGGCGGCGGTCCTGTTGGTCGGCATTCTGGGCTGGAAGCTGGCCGCTCTCTACGTGCTGGCCGGGCTGGTGGTGGCCTGGTTCGGCGGCATCGCCATGCAGTGGTTCCGGCCCGAACGCTGGGTCGAGGACTATGTGTGGAAGATCCGGATGGGCGAGGCGGCCCTACCAGCGCCGGACAAGAGCTTGAGGGGGCGGCATCGCTATGCCTTGGGCGAGGTCAAGGAGATCGTTGGCCGGCTCTGGAAGTGGGTGCTGGTCGGCATCGGCGTGGGAGCCCTGTTTCACGGCTTCGTGCCGACGGACTGGGTGGTCGCGCACCTGGGGGGCGGGCAGTGGCTGGCGGTCCCGGGAGCGGTGCTGCTCGGCATTCCGCTGTATTCGAACGCCACCGGGGTGATTCCGGTGGCCGAGGCCATGCTCGGCAAGGGAGTGGCGGTGGGCACCACCCTGGCGCTGATGATGAGCATTGCCGCCCTGTCACTGCCGGAGATGCTGATCCTGCGCAAGGTCATCCACTGGCAGGCGCTGGGCCTGTTCGCCGGGGTGCTGGCGGTGGCCTTCATGCTGGTCGGCTGGTCGTTCAACGCTTTGACCTGAATTTTGGGGATTCCTGACTATGAAAAACATCAAGGTACTCGGCTCGGGCTGCCGCAACTGCGAGATCACCGCCAACGCCATCGCCCAAGCGGCGAAAGAGGCCGGGGTGGAGATCGAACTGGAGAAGGTCAGCGACATGGCCGAGATCCTGTCCTACGGGGTGATGTCGACCCCAGGCGTGGTGGTGGACGGCCAGCTGGTGCATGCGGGCGGGCTCCCGGGCCCGGACCAAGTGCGGGCCTGGGTACAGGGGTAGCCTGCCTCGGCTCGCGGTCCCAACCCGAATCCAGAAAGCAGCCCGAAGCCACAGTCATGAGCACCCAGTGCGAAGCGACCGCCAAGCGAGCCGCCGGCAGCCCGATGGGCCTGTTCGAGCGCTACCTCACCCTTTGGGTGTTCCTCTGCATCGCCTTGGGCATTGGCCTGGGGCAAGCATTCCCGGGGTTCTTCCATTTCGTCGGCCGCCTGGAAGTGGCGCGGATTAATCTGCCGGTGGCGGTACTGATCTGGCTGATGATCGTTCCCATGTTGTTGAAGATCGACCTGCACGCCCTGGCGGGGGTGCGCCGATATTGGCGCGGCGTGGGCGTGACCCTATTCGTGAACTGGGCGGTGAAGCCCTTCTCCATGGCCCTCCTCGGCTGGGTGTTCATCCGCGGGTTGTTCGCGGACTGGCTGCCGGCCGAGCAGATCGACAGCTACATCGCCGGACTCATCCTGCTTGCCGCCGCCCCCTGCACCGCGATGGTCTTCGTCTGGAGCCACCTGTGCAAGGGCGAGCCCCACTTCACCCTGTCCCAGGTAGCCTTGAACGACGTCATCATGGTGTTCGCCTTTGCCCCCGTCGTCGGCCTGCTGCTCGGGCTGTCAGCGATCAGCGTGCCTTGGGACACCCTGCTGCTGTCGGTGGTGCTATATATCGTCGTCCCGCTCGCCATCGCCCAGGCCTGGAGGCGGCGGGTCCTGCGCGGCAGCGACGGCCCTGCCCGGCTGGGCGCGCTGATCCGGGCGTTGCACCCCGCCTCCCTGGTGGCGCTGCTCACCACGTTGGTCCTGCTGTTCGGCTTCCAGGGAGAGCAAATTCTAAAGCAACCGCTGGTCATTCTGCTGCTGGCGGTGCCCATCCTGATCCAAGTGTTTTTCAACTCCGGGCTCGCCTATCTGCTCAACCGCGCGGTACGCTCGCCACATTGCGTTGCCGGACCCTCGGCGCTGATCGGGGCGAGCAACTTCTTCGAGTTGGCAGTGGCCACCGCCATCGTGCTGTTCGGCTTCCAATCCGGCGCGGCCCTGGCCACTGTAGTGGGGGTGCTGATCGAGGTGCCAGTGATGCTCGCCGCCGTGGGCGTGGTCAACCGCACGCGGGATTGGTACGAACGCCGCGAAGGCGTGCCCTGCTAGGAGGATTGACAGCCGGCGGACCAGTTTCCGCTCGGCGCTAGAGCGATCCCTGGCGGTTGGAGGAATCGCGCTCGTGTATCCGCTTGCTCCTAGACAATCGCGGAAGCACGCCGACCCTGCCCCGAGCGACTCCGCGGTCACTCGATTCAGACGGCGACGACGCGCAGCACGTTTCTATAAGAAACGCGTTACCGCAAGCTTTCCCTGGGCAGCGGCGCCGTACCAGCAACGAGAAACAAGGGAAATGAGTCAATTCGGCCTTTCCCAGGGCTTTTTTCACCAACCAATTTCAGGAGGCAAGCATGGCGATTCGTGTAGGCATCAATGGGTTCGGTCGCATGGGCAAGCTGGGG
>CBDUCL010000207.1:0-5577 GCA_965365625.1 uncultured Chromatiales bacterium
CTGGCCCTTGATCATGCCCGAGCGTTCGTAGATCTCGGCCAGGTCGGAGTAGAGGTAGCCCGGATAGCCCTTGCGCGAGGGTACGTCGCCCTTGGCGGTGGCCACTTCGCGCAGGGCCTCGGCGTAGTGGGTCATGTCGGTCATCACCACCAGCACGTGGCGGTCGAGCTCGAAGGCCAGGTATTCGGCGGCGGTGAGCGCCACTCGCGGCAGGGCCAGGCGCTCCACCGGGGGGTCGTCCGCCAGATTGATGTACATCACCACATTGCCGAGTACCCCGGAGGAGGCGAAGTCCTCCTGGAAGAAGCGGGCGTCGGCATAGCTCACCCCCATGGCGGCAAACACCACCGAGAAGCGGCTGCTCTCGTCCGGCAGCTTGGCCTGGCGCACGATCTGGGCGGCGAGCCGGTTGTGGGGCAGGCCGGAGGCGGAGAAGATGGGCAGCTTCTGGCCGCGTACCAGGGAGTTCAGCCCGTCGATGGTGGAGATGCCGGTCTGGATGAACTCCCGGGGGTAGGTGCGGGCCGAGGGGTTGATGGCGGAGCCGCGCACATTTCGGCGGATGCGCGAAACGATGGGCGGGCGGTCGTCCCGCGGCTCGCCGATGCCGTTGAACACCCGCCCCAGCAGCTCTGGGGCCAGGGTGATCTCCAGCGGCTGGTCGAGAAAGCGCACCCAGGTGGATTCCAGGTCCAGATTGTCGGTGCCCTCGTAGACCTGCAGCAGGGTGTGCTCGCGCCCGGCGCGAATCACCTCGCCGTTGCGCCGCCGGCCGCG
The DNA here is from genome assembly GCA_965365625.1 of uncultured Chromatiales bacterium. Classification (GTDB taxonomy): domain Bacteria; phylum Pseudomonadota; class Gammaproteobacteria; order Chromatiales; family Chromatiaceae; genus CAVWCW01. Next base: position 778 of record CBDUCL010000207.1, read on the forward strand.
ATGGTCGCGTACCTCTACCCGGTCGCCGAAGGCGACGTTGGGAACGCCGCTAACCTGCAACAGACCGCCGTGCACGCTGGAGGCAGTACGGTATTCCTTGGCGCTCATCGCTCGTGCTCCCCGAACTTGGCGTAGTCGAGGCGGATCTGGTTGAAGTCCTGGATCAGCTCCTCGGTGAGTTCCTGAAGCTTTTCCACCGCCTCATTGGGGTAGACGGACTTGCAGCGCCGGGCCTGGGCCAGCAGCGGGCGCTTCGACAGCTCCTGCACCGGCACCCCCAGTTCGATCAGCTCGGCGCCCTTCTGGTAGATGGTGATCATCAGGTTCAGCAGTTCGTACTGGCGGGCCGGGGCGCAGTAGCTGTCGACCTCGTCCAGGGCGTTCTGCTGCAGCACGCCCTCTTTGATCAGGGCCGCGCCCACCAGGGCCCAGCGCTGGGCCGAGGACAGGGCCTCGGGCCCCACCAGGTTGACGATGCGGGCCAGCTCGGCATCGCGGGCCAGCAGGGCCAGGGCGTCGGCGCGCCGTTTCTTCCAGGCCGGGTCGATCTTCTCGGCCCACCACTGAGCGGCGGTGTTTACGTGCTCGGAGAAGCTGTCGACCCAGTCCACCGCCGGGTAGTGGCGGGCGTCGGCGAGCTCCTTGGACAGGGCCCAGAAGGTCTGGATGATCTCTTTGGTGTGGCTGGTCACCGGCTCCGAAAAGTCGCCGCCGGGGGGCGAGACGGCGCCGATCAGGGTCACCGAGCCGCTGCCGCAGCCCAGGGTCTGGACCCGCCCGGCCCGTTCGTAGAAGCCGGCCAGGCGCGAGGCCAGGTAGGCCGGGTAGCCGTCCTCCACCGGCATCTGGCCGAGACGGGCGGAGACCTCGCGCAGGGCCTCGGCCCAGCGGCTGGTGGAGTCCGCCAGCAGCACCACGTCGTAGCCCATGTCCCGGTAGTACTCGGCGATGGTGAGGCCGACGTAGATCGAGGCCTCGCGCGCCACCACCGGCATATTGGAGGTATTGGCCACCAGCAGGGTGCGCTCCATCAGCGGGCGCCCGGTGTAGGGGTCGCTGAGCTTGGGGAAGCTGTCGAGGATGTCCACCAGCTCGTTGCCGCGCTCGCCGCAGCCGACGAAGATCACGATGTCGGCGTTGGACCAGCGAGCGATCTGCTGCTGCAGCACCGTCTTGCCGGCGCCGAAGGGGCCGGGCACCGCCCCCTTGCCGCCTTTGAGCAGGGGAAAGAAGGTGTCGAGGATGCGCTGGCCGGTAATCAGCGGCTTGATGCCGTGGTCACGCTGGCGGAACGGGCGGGCGATGCGCACCGGCCAGCGCTGGGCCAGGCGCAGCTTGTGCACCTGGCCGTCGCCGGCGCGGATGCGCCCGATGGTCTGGTCCAGGTTGTAGTCGCCCTCGGGGGCGATCTCCAGCAGCTCGCCGCCCAGCTCCGGCGGCACCAGGATGCGGTGCAGGATGGTTTCGGTCTCTTGCACCTGGCCCAGCTCGGTGCCGCCCGGCAGCTCGCTGCCCATTTCCAGGGTCTCGGACGGGGTGAAGTGCCAGAGCCGCTCGCGATCCAGGGCCGGCAGGTCGACCCCGCGCGGGATGTGGTCGCCGCTTTGTTCGAAGATGCGCTCCAGGGGGCGCTGCACGCCGTCGAAGATCTGCCCCATCAGCCCCGGTCCCAGTTCCACCGAGAACGGGTGCCGCAGGCGCTCGGCGGGCTCGCCCGGGCGCAGGGAGTCGGTAGACTCGTAGCTCTGCAGGATCACCAGATCGCCGTCCAGGCCGATCGCCTCGCCCACCAGCCCCAGCTTGCCGATGCGCAGTTGCTCGCCGTTGCGCACCCCCGGCATGCGGACGGTGACGATGGGGCCGTTGATCTCTTCGATGACGCCTTGGTGGGGGGACGGCTCGCTCATGGGAGGGCTACTGGTCGGCAAAGCTCAGGCCGAGTTCACTGGAGGCCGGCAGCAGGCGCTCGACGATCTGCTGGTGCAGGCGCTCGTGCAGGCGCCGCAGCCGGCCTTCGTAGGTGTTATCCAGGCGGATGCGGTTATCGCTGCTGCGGATCAGCACACCGCCCAGGGTGGCGATGGGTTCGGGGTGCAGCTCGAGCTGCTTGCCGGGGGCTGCCTCGGCGGCAAGCTGGTCCCAGATCGGCTCCAACCGGGTATGGTCGCCGGCGTTGACCTCCGCCACCAGCTCGTCACGCTCTATGGCCTCGGCCCCCTGGGAGATATAGGCGCGCAGCAGGGGCAGGTAGCGTTGCTCGTCGGCCACCAGGGCGGTCATGCCTTCTGCCAGGCGCTCGGTGACCCCCTGCACCAGGTTCCAGCGCAGCTGGTCCATCTGCTTGTGCAGCTTCAGCTCGCTGGCTTGGACCTTGCGGCGGTAGGCGCGCTCGGCCAGGGCCTTGGCGACCAGCACCTCGCGCTCTTCGCGCAGGTGCAGGCGCTCGCCGGCTTCCCGGAGGATATTTCCGCGGCTGCGTTCGGCGCGTTTGCGGTATTCGGCGGCCAGGCTGTGGGCGCGGGCCAGGATGGCCGATTCCAGATCGTCGACCCGGGACATCAGTGCTTCTCCGCGGCCAGGCTGTTGCTGAGCAGGGTTTCGATGCGCTCGTCGATGGCGCAGTGGAATCGGTCCGGCTCGTGCAGCGGCGGCACCCCGCTAACGACGATTTGCCCGCCTTCGGCGCGGATGCGTTGGAGCATCGGACAATGTCGCTCGCCTAGACTCTGGCCCACCACCACATAGGCGTTCTGGCCGGCGTCCACCAGTTCCCCCAGTATCCGTTCCAGTTGTTCCTCATCCGGGTCGGCGTAGACCTCGAAGCCGATCAGGCGGAAGCCCTCGCCGAGCACGGCATCGCCCAGGAAGAGCATACGCGTGCGCAGGGGATTACCGGTCGGCATGGGAATGGCTCGGGCCGGGCAGGGCGCTCAGATCTTGTCCAGCAGCAGGATGCTCATTACCAGGCCGTAGATGGCGATACCCTCGGCCAGGCCCAGGTAGATGAGGGTGCGCCCGAAGATCTCGGGCTTTTCCGCCAGCACCGCCAGCGAGGCCGAGCCGATGGGACCCACCGCCATGCCCGCGGCTACCGTGCTGATGGCGGTGGGGATACCGATGCCGATCAGCGCCAGGCCCTTGCCGATGGAAATCTCGCCGTCGGCGGCCACCGCCAACTCGGGCTGGGCCATGGCATCCTGGATGCCGAGCAGCAGCAGGCCGAGCTGGGCGCCGACGAATACCATCAGGTTGATGCCGATGGCGGGCTTGTGCCACCGTCTCCCGCCGCTGCCGCCTGCGGGCCGCAGCTCCAGATACAGGCCGCAGGCGATCAGCCCGGCGATGCCGAGGGACATGAGAGCGACCAGCCAGTACATCTGATTCTCCTCGTCGTTGGGCCCCGCGGCCGGCGCCCCGTCCGGCATTCGCTATAGGATAGCCGCGCAGGGGCCGGGCGTCATGCCGGAAGCGTGAAAATCGGTGCCGGCCTTGATCCGGCTCAGGATATGGCCCGAGTCGGCCCCTCGGTTGGCGGTTCCCCCAGCAGTGCAAGCCAGTCGGGCTCGGCGCCATAGCCCAGGCGGGCCATCAGCGGCCCGCAGATGCGGTGCAGGCGGCGCGCGGTGTCTCGGTCCCAGTCCGGCCAGGCGGCAAACCCGCCCTGGCTGCGGGAATGGACCTTCTGCGCCAGCAGCTCCGGCCGAAAGTCCCAGTGCGCCCGGTAACCGTCCGGAAAGGCGGTGACGAAGGCCAGCAGTTCCCGGAAGGTCGCGTCCCGGTCGCTGCCGGCGAACAGGGCCTCGAAGCGGAACGTCCGGATCTCGGGACGGCCCGCCGCCAGTTCCAGGGCCAGGCCGTTCTCCTTCTGCCACAGCCAGCACAGTTTCTCGAATTGGTCCATGCCGCGCCAGTCCTTGCGCCAGGGGTCGTCCCGGAAATGCTTCGGCTTCAGGCGTCCGCCCAGCAGCCAGGAGCGCAGGTCTCGGGCCGAATAGAAGGGGTTTTCCATGTTCATCCAGGAACGTACCCAGTCGCGGGGGTCACGGACGATGTACACCACCCGGCTGTTGGGGAATGCCTGGGACAGCAGGTCGAGCAGCAGGATGTACTGGCCGTTGGCTTCGAGAAACACCGGTTTGCCGACCTGCTCCATGTACGGTCCGCGGATATCGGCGATGGCTTCTGCGGCCCGCTGGGCGTCGAATTTCCCGGTGATCCGGGCCAGGCCCAGGGCGCGCAGGGAATAGCGGGGCGATAGCTTGCCCAGGGTCATTCGGTACCAGCCGAACTGCCGGATCTTGCGCAGCCATTCCCCGGGGCGGGTGATCCAGAATACGTCCGCCTCGTGGATGGAGTGGCAATCGGCGATCATTCGGCGCATCTTTTCGCCCAGGAACTGGGTCCCGGTGCGGCCCGAAGAGACGACGAAGATGGCGCGCTGGCGGCGGGCATTCATCGTTGGATCAGCGCCGGGCATGGGTCGTGCCTCAATCCAGGCGGGCCAGCACCAGATAGCCCACGCCCAGGTCGGTGTTGAGAAACAGCCGCTGCAGGCCGAACGCCGTACGCATGGCCAACACGCCCGGGAACGAACGCTGGAGCGGATACAGTCGCGCCTCGAGCGAGCGCGAGACCCCGCTTTGTTCGGTGCGCTCCTGAATCTCCGCCTGGTCTGGGTCTTCTTCGGGCCCGGCCTTGGCCTGTAGTTGGCCGGCGTGATGCCGCGCCCCTCCTGCACGTCCAGCTCCAGGCGACGCAGGTGGACTTTGCCGAGCGCCAGAAGACCTTCTGGGAAATTGG
>CBDUCL010000208.1:0-5576 GCA_965365625.1 uncultured Chromatiales bacterium
TCAGGGTGTCGATAAAGGTGCCGAGCATGGCGATGCTGCCTTGGCGCACCGGGTTGTTGGTCTTGGCGGCGGCATGGGCGATCGGCGCCGAGCCAAGGCCGGCCTCGTTGGAGAACACCCCTCGCGCCACGCCCATTTGGATGGCGATCATCACCGCCGCCCCGGCAAACCCGCCGGTAGCCGCCACGGGGTTGAAGGCGTGCTCAACGATCATGCCCAGGGCCCGCGGGACTTCGGAGAGATTGAGCAGGATCACCACCAGCCCGCCCAAGACGTAGGCCACCGCCATGAGCGGCACCAGTTTGCCCGCCACCTGGGCAATGCGGCGAATGCCGCCGATCAGGACCAGAAAGACCACCGCGGCGATGACAATCCCGGTCAGCCAAAAGGGTATCGCCAGGTTGGTGCTCAGGGCATCCGCCACCGAATTGGCCTGCACCATGTTGCCGATACCGAAGCCGGCCACCGCGCCGAAGATGGCGAAGGCGGTGCCCAACCACTTCCAGTGCCCGCCGAGGCCGTTCTTTATGTAGTACATCGGCCCGCCCACGTGGTTGCCTTCGCTGTCGACCTCGCGGTAGTTCACTGCTAGGACCGCTTCGGCATACTTGGTGGCCATGCCCACCAGGGCGGTGCACCACATCCAGAACACGGCGCCGGGGCCACCGAGCGCAATGGCGGTGCCTACCCCGGCGATATTCCCGGTGCCGATGGTGGCCGAGAGCGAGGTCATCAGGGCATTGAAGGGCGTGATATCGCCCTCCTGCTCGGACTTGCGGCCACTCCACAGCATGCGGAAGCCGTAGCCCAGGCGGCGCAGGGGCATCGCCCGCAGCCCCACCATCAGAAACAGGCCGGTGCCGAGAATCAGCACCAGCATGGCCGGCCCCCAGACGATGCCGTTCAGCCAGTTGACCGCGTTGGTAATCGATTCCATCAAGGCTCTCCCCCAAGTCGTTGCTTCCAGCCCTCCGACCGAGGGCCGCAGGAAATCAGTCACCGACTATACACCGGGCCCGGGCTTGGCCCAAGGAGGCCCATAGCATCGAAAGCACATAAATTTTGAATATTCGAATCTCCCAATTCACCATTGAGCCGGTGGGCAAAAAGCCGTAGCATGTGTAAGGTTGGGCCTATCTCAACCGGGTCGACGCCGAGCGCGCGCCGTCAATGCACCAGCAACAGCCGTCCGCAGTACCGATGGCAAAGGAGATCTTTACTATGTCGGTATGTGCCAACGTCAAGGGTTACGCGCGACGCCATGAATGGATAGCGGATCTATTCTCCCTGCTCGCGGTAGCCCTGCTGTTCGCCAGTGTCTGGGGGATTCTCCAGTACTATGGTGTGATTCTGGGCTGGCTGCGCCAGGATGCCCTTCTTCACACCGTCGCCCTGGTGGCCGCCGTGGCGTTGGACGTGTTGCTGATCTTCGGCCTGCTCTGCGTCGGCTCCGCCCGCTGCGGCGAAGAAGGCTGTTTCCGCACCTTCCGGGGTCGCCGCCACGGCGCCGGCTCTATGAGCAAGGCCTTTACCAGTTGGCTGCATCATATGGAGCACGTCGGGCGACGCCACCGCTGACCCCGCTGCGATGCGCCTGCTGCAACTGAGCATATTGCCGCTGCTGCTGGCGGCAGTGGCCTGTGCGCCCCTTTCCACCCAGCGTCTGGCGGACAACCTCTCCGCCAGCATGCTGGGGCAGAGCGACCCGGAGATCGTGCGCGCCGGGGCTCCAGCCTACCTGTTGCTGATCGACTCCCTGCTGCAAGACAGCCCGGACGACCCGGCGCTGCTGATGGCCGGCGCCCGTCTCTACGGCGCCTATGCCGGCGGTCTGGTCGACGACACCGAGCGCCGACTGCAACTCACCCAGCGCGCCTTCGACTACGCCGAGCGCGCCATGTGCAGCCGGCACGCCCGGGTTTGTGCCGCCCGCAGCGGCCCCTTCGCCGAGTTCGAGGCCAGCCTGCCGACCCGCCTCGACGCCCGCGACCTGGCCCTGTTCTATACCTTTGCCACCAGTTGGGCGGGCTGGATCCAGGCCCGCTCCGGCGACTGGGGCGCGATCGCCGAGCTGCCGAAGGTGGAGCTGCTATTGGAGCGCGTGACCGCCGTCGACCCCGGCTTCGAACAGGGCCGGGCCCAGCTTTACCTGGCGATACTCAGCAGCCTGGTCCCGCCGAGCCTCGGCGGCAAACCGGAGCAGGCCCGTGAGCACTTCGAACGGGCCATCGCCTACTCCCAGGGCCGAGACCTGATCGCCAAAGTCGAATACGCCAGGTATTATGCGCGGATGGTGTTCGATCAGGCACTGCACGACCGCCTGCTCCAAGAGGTGCTGGCGGCGCAACCGGAACAGCCGGGCCTGACCCTGAGCAATGTCCTGGCCCAGCACCAGGCCCGGGAGCTGTTGGCGGACGAATATTTCTGACTTCGAATCCGCCCCGCCCCGGTCTCTGATAATGATAATGACTAGCGGCGGAGTGGTTGTAGTGATGAAGCATCGAACCCCCCCCTCTGGGGCCCGCTTGGCGGGCCTGATGCTCGGCCTGCTGCTGACCCTGCTGCCCGCCCTGGCAGCTGCGGTCACCCTCAAGATCGCCACCCTGCTGCCGGACGGCACCAGCTGGATGCAGGCCATGCGCGACGGCGCCGCGGAGGTGGAGAGCCGCACCCAGGGCCGGGTCGAGCTGCGCTTCTATCCAGGCGGTGTAATGGGCAATGAACAGAGCGTGCTGCGCAAGATCCGGGTCGGCCAGCTCCAGGGCGGCGCCTTTAGCGGCGGCGGCATGCGCCTGGTCTATCCGGATTCCCAGGCCCTGGGGCTGCCCTTTCTGTACCGCTCCTATGCCGAAGTCGACGCGGTGCGGGCGCGGGTCGATCCGCAGATCATCGCCGGCATGCGGGAACGGGGCTACGTCAGCTATGGCATCGGCGAGGCCGGCTTCGCCTATCTAATGTCGAAGCAGCCGGTGCGCCAGATCGAAGACCTGCAGGGGCGCAAGGTATGGACTCCGGAGGGCGACCGCATTAGCCTGGCCGGCTTCGAGGCGGTCGGGGTGGCGCCCATCCAGCTGCCCATCACCGACGTGCTCACCGCCTTGCAGACCGGAGTCATCGACACCCTCGGCAGCACCCCCACCGCCGCCATCGCCCTGCAGTGGCATACCCGGCTGAGCTATCTCACGGACCTTCCCCTGCTCTACACCTACGGCACCTTTTTGATCCAGGAAAAGGCCCTGAAGCGGGTCTCCAAGCAGGACCGGGAGATTCTGCATGAAGTATTGGAGCGGCGGCTACGGGAGATCGAACGCCAAACCCGAGAGGACAACCGCAAGGCACTCACCGTTCTGGAACAGCAGGGCATCCAGATCCTGGCCCCTTCCGCGGCGGAGATGGCCGACTGGCAGCAAGCGGTGGTGGCCGCCACCGACCGCCTGGCCACGGAGGGGGTGTTCAGTCAGCAGATCCTCGACCTATTGCGCCAGACCCTGCGCGAGTTCCGCGCCCAGTGAAGGACTGGCGCCGGCTGCAACGGCTCGCTGATTGGATCGGTCGCGCCGAAGACGCGCTGCTGGTGCTGTTGCTCGGCGCCATGATCGCTCTGGCCAGCTCCCAGATCCTGCTGCGTAACCTCTGGGATATGGGCCTGAGCTGGGGCGAGCCCCTATTGAGGGTCAGCGTCCTCTGGGTCGGGTTGCTCGGGGCCATGGCCGCCACCCGCGACCGCCGGCATATCCGCATCGACCTGTTGTCGCGCTTCCTGCCGCCCCGACTCGCGGCCTGGAACCGGCGCCTCACCGATCTGTTTGCCGGCCTGATCTGCCTGCTGCTGGCCTGGCACGGGGCGCGTTTCGTGCACTACGAGTGGATGGACGGCAGCCTGCTGTTCGGCGCCGTTCCGGCCTGGGTCTGCGAATCGATCATTCCCTTCGCCTTCGCCCTGATGGGGCTGCGCTACCTGCTCGGCCTGGGCGCACCGCCGACCGGGGACCCGCACTGATGCTCTGGGCCAGCTTGCTGCTGCTTCTGCTGGCCCTGCTCGGGGCGCCCCTGTTCGCGGTCATCGGGGCCGGCGCCCTGCTCGGCATGTACACGCTGGAAGTCGACCTGTCGGTGGTGGCCATCGAGTTCTTCCGCATCGCCGAGATGCCGATCCTGCTGGCCATCCCCCTGTTCACCTTTGCCGGCTATTTGCTCAGCGAGAGCCAGGCCCCGCAACGCCTGGTGCGCCTGACCCAGGCCCTGCTCGGTTGGCTCCCGGGGGGGCTGGCGATTGTCGGCCTGGCTGCCTGCGCTCTGTTCACCGCCTTCACGGGGGCCTCCGGGGTCACCATCGTGGCCCTCGGCGCCCTGCTCTACCCGGCGCTCAAGCAATCCGGCTACGGCGACAACTTCAGTCTCGGCCTGATCACGACCTCCGGCAGTCTGGGGCTGCTGTTTGTGCCCGCCTTGCCGTTGATCCTGTACGCGGTGATCGCCCAGCAGTTGGGTATCGGCGGGCCGATCTCGGTGGACGACATGTTCCTGGCCGGCCTGTTGCCGGGCCTGCTGATGCTGGTGATGCTAGCGGGTTGGAGCATGTGGAGCCAACGCCAGGTGCCGCTGACCGCCTTCTCCTGGCGTGAGGCCGGCGCCGCCCTGGCCCAGGCGGCCTGGGAATTGCCGCTGCCGGTGCTGGTGCTGGGCGGGGTCTACAGCGGCTACTTCGCCGTCTCCGAGGCGGCCGCGGTGACCGTGCTCTACGTATTGTTGGTGGAAGTGGTGATCCTGCGCGAGGTGTCCCTGCGCCGGCTGCCCGGCGTCATGCGCAACTCGATGGTGCTGGTGGGAGGCATCCTGGTGATCCTAGGCGTCTCTCTGGCCTCCACCAACTATATGATCGACGCCCAAATCCCGAGCCGGCTGTTCCGCGCCATCAACGAGCAGATTTCCAGCCCCCTCGGATTTCTGATGCTGCTCAACCTGTTCCTGCTCGCCCTCGGTACCATGCTCGACATCTTCTCCGCCCTGGTGCTAATGGTGCCCCTGCTGCTGCCGGTGGCCCTCGGCTACGGCATTGACCCGGTGCACCTGGGCATCATCTTTCTGGCCAATATGCAGATCGGCTATTTCACTCCGCCGGTGGGCATGAACCTGTTCATCGCCAGTTACCGCTTCGAAAAGCCGGTGCTCCAGCTCTACGTTGCTACCCTACCCTGGTTCGTTATCCTGCTGCTGGCGGTGTTGATCATCACCTACTGGCCGGCCCTTTCCCTGAGCCTGCCGGGGCGGCTGTAGTCGCCAACTATTGCCGAGGCTCAATGCAATCCCAGGTCACCCCGACCCGAGCCGGTCCGATCCCTTATAATTCCTGATAGAAATAGACCATCGACCACCGGTTGGCGGAGGCAGCAGTGGAGCTATTACGAGAGTATCTGGATCTTGGTGTATTCGGCATTCTGGGCCTGATGAGCTTCTTTATGCTCTGGTTCGCCATCGAACGCAGCATCTATTATCGCAGGGTGGACCTGGCCTTGTTTAGCCACCCTGACGAACTCAATATCGAACTCACTCGAAATCTGACCGCGATCTCCTCG
>CBDUCL010000209.1:0-5556 GCA_965365625.1 uncultured Chromatiales bacterium
ACCAGCTCGCCCCAACCGTTTTCCGCCGCGGTGCGCAGCAGGGTCTCCACATCCCCCTGCCGGGCCGGGTCCTGACTGCACTCCACGAGTTGGCGGATGAACGGAGCATGCATCATGGTAATCTGTTGTTCACGGTCAGGGAGTCGGCTCATCGAGGATTCCGGTGGGTGGCTGGGGATGACGGCGGATTTCCGGCTATTGTAGCAACTCGGCGCCCAACGGCGCTGCGGCCGATCGCATACCAAGGGCCGAAGATCCAAGCACAGATTTGCCGAACAGGCAGGAGAGCGAGCGATGCGGCCCTGGGCGATACTAATGACTTTCGCGCTGCTGGTGCCGCTGCTGCTGCTCGGCGCCGGGCTGCTGCTCAACCGCTTGCCGCTAAACGACCCGCCTGGGCTGTGGCCCCGGCTGCGCGTTTACCTGGGCAGCAACCTGGCCGAGACCCGCCCTGAGCATCCGTTTCCCGAACTGCGGCCGCGCAGCTACCCGCTGCCCGCCCCGGAATTACACCGCCGGCTGGCCGAGGCGATGCGCGGGCTGGGCTGGCAGGAGATTCGCAGCGACCCCCAGACCCTGAGCGTGGAAGCCGTGGTGGCCACCCCCCTGTTCGGCTTTCGCGACGACCTGCTGGCCCGGGTCCAAGCCGAGGCGCCGGGGCGCAGCCGCCTCTACCTGCGCTCGGCCTCGCGGGTCGGGCGCGGCGACCTGGGGGCCAACAGCCGTCACCTGCTGGACCTGTACCAGGCGCTGGCGCCGTTGGCGGCAAGCGGCGACTGAGTCAGTCTGCCGCCTGCAGCAATGCCAGGCTTTCGGCAGCAATCTCCCGCACCTCCTCGCTGGCGTCGTCGAGCAGCCGCTCCAGCACCGGCTGCGCCGCTGGACTGCGGCTGAGTCCCAGGTAATGGGCCACGTCGGCGCGGATCCGCACCGGCTCGGAAGCCGCCAGGATCGCCAACTCGGGGACCAGATCCTGCAGCAGCGGGTCGCCTTCCAGCTCCTCGAACACCGCGCCGATTCCGATGCGCACCGCCATCGGGGTATCCTCGTCGTCGATCAGGGCCAACAGTTCCGCCAGGCTCGCCGGGCGCTCGCGCACCAGTTCCACCACCCGCGGCAGCCGGCGCCCCTCCAGCAGGTGACGATAGTAAGCACCAAAGCCACTGCCATCGGCCGCCCGCGCCGCCCAGTCCTCCAGTTCCGCCGCGCCGAGCAGGCCCTCCAGCTCGAAAGGGCCGATACGGGTCCAGGGCACCGAGCGCACGCCCAAGGCTTGGCCGGCCTCCGGATGGACGGCCAGGTTGATCACCTCCAAGCGCCCGATCCGGCCCTGTTTGAGAAGCCGGGAAAGCCCCTCCAACACGGTCGGACAATGACTGCAGCCGGTGGCGACCAGCAGCAGGGCATCGGCGGGGGCAGCGGATTCAGTCATCGGGGAGCCCTCCGGGCGGGTCTTGCAGGCAACCGGCGAGCTGATCGACGAGTCGGCCCATGAGCTGGATGTAGGCATCGGGCCCGGGTTCCAGATCGGCACCCAGGGGATCGAGCACCGCCGCCCGGGCCTGGGAGTCTTCGGTCAGCACCGCCAGCAGGCTGGACCGGAACTGGGGCTCGCTGAACACGCAACGGGCCCCGCTGGCCCGGACCTCCGTCCGCAGCTCCTGCACCCGGCGCGCGCCCGGACGGCGCTCCGGCCCGGTGACCACCGCCCCTACCGAGTGCAGGCCGTAGCGGGTCTCCAGGTAGCGGTAGGCGTCATGGAAGACCAGAAATGGGCGTCCCCGCAACGGCTCCAACCGCCGCTCCAACGCCTCGTCGAGCCGTTGCAGGCGGGCCTGCAGGCGTTCGCCGTTGGCCCGATACAGCGCCGCTCGGGCCGGATCCAGCTCGGCCAATGCCTGCACCAGGGCTGCGCCGACGACCATCGCGTTGCGCGGGTCCAACCAGAGATGGGGATCGCGCTCACCGGACCCATGGGCGTGCACCGAATGGGGCTCGACATGGGCCTGGTGCGGCCCCGCCAGCACCCGCATCCCCGGCGCCTCCAGCAGGGTGAGGACCTTCCCTCGGTGCCGGGCCAGGGGCGGCGCCAGAAAGGACTCCATCTCCGGCCCGACCCAGACCACCAGGTCGGCGTCGGCCAGGGCCCGCGCCGTCGACGGGCGCAGGCTGAATGCATGGGGCGAGCTACCGCCTTCCACCAGCAGTTGCGGGCTGCCGGCGCCCTGCATGACCGCGGCGGCCAGAGAATGCAGCGGCAGAATACTGACCACCACCGCCGGCGCCCCGGCGGCAAACCCCAGGGCCGGCAGCCAAAGCCAGGCGAGCAATAGAAAAACGCGCAATGTCCGATCCCAACTGTTTGTCGAGCTGACTATGATAACCTATCGCCCCCGGCCAACCCGCAACCCTGGAACCGCCATGCCTGGCCAACGAAACCCGCAATCCGCCCCCCTGGTCAGGGTCCGCGACCTGAGCCTGGACTTGGGCGGGAAAAGGGTGCTCGACCGGGTCGGCCTGGAGCTGCGCAACGGCGAGATTCTGACCCTGATCGGACCCAACGGCTCGGGCAAGACCAGCCTGGTGCGGGTGATCCTGGGGCTGCTTCGCCCGAGTGCCGGCAGCGCCCGATTGCGCCCCGGCATCCGCATCGGCTACATGCCCCAGCGGCTGCACGTGGATCCGGTGTTGCCGCTCAGCGTGCGCCGCTTTCTGCTGTTGGGCGGGCGCTGCCCGGAGGCGCAATTGCACACGGCTTTGGAGGAGGTGCGGGCGGCGGAGTTGCTGCACAGTCCCCTGCAGTCGATTTCCGGCGGCGAGCTGCAGCGCGTCCTGCTGGCCCGCGCCCTGCTGCGCGCCCCGGACTTGCTGGTGCTGGACGAGCCGGTGCAGGGGGTCGACCTCAACGGTCAGGTGGAGCTCTACGAGTTGATCGCTCGCATCCGCGCCCGCCACGGCTGCGGGGTGTTGATGGTGTCCCACGACCTGCACCTGGTGATGGCCGCCACCGACCACGTGGTGTGTCTGAACCGTCACGTCTGCTGCTCGGGCAGCCCGGAGGCGGTGTCCCGGGACCCGGAATACCTGGGCCTGTTCGGCGTCGGCGCCGACAAGCTCGCCATCTACACCCATCACCACAATCACGCCCACGACCTGCACGGCGACGTGGTGCCCGGCGACGAGGGGCATCAGCTGCGGCGAGACCCAGCGGATGGATGACTTTCTGCTGCGCGCTCTGCTCGCCGGGCTCGGGGTGGCGGCCGTCACCGGTCCCCTGGGTTCCTTCGTGGTGTGGCGGCGCATGGCCTACTTCGGCGACACCCTGTCCCATTCCGCCCTGCTCGGGGTGGCCTTGGGACTGCTGCTGGGGCTGAGCCCGAACCTCGGTGTAGTGCTGGTGTCGGCCAGCCTGGCCGTGCTGCTGGCAATGCTGCAGCAATGGGGCCGGCTGGCCAGCGACACCCTGCTCGGTATCTTTTCTCACAGCGCCTTGTCCCTGGGCCTGGTGGCCATCGCCTTTATGCCCGGGCTGCGGCTGGATCTGATGGGCTACCTGTTCGGCGACATCCTGGCCGTGACCGCCGCCGACCTGGCGTGGATCTACGCCGGCGGCGGCCTGGTGCTGGCGGCCCTGGCAGCGATCTGGCGGCCGCTGCTGGCGCTCACCGTTCACGAAGAACTGGCGCGGGTGGAAGGAGCGCCGGTGATCCTGGTGCGCCTGATCTTCATGCTGCTGATCGCCCTGGTGATCGCGGTGGCGATGAAGATCGTCGGCATTCTGCTGATCACTTCGCTGTTGATCATCCCGGCCGCCAGCGCCCGCCGCTTGGCCCGCAACCCGGAGCAGATGGCCGGGCTGGCGGTCGTGTCCGGTTGGCTGGCGGTGGCGCTGGGGCTCTGGGGCTCGCTGCAGTGGGACACTCCCACCGGACCCTCGGTGGTGGTGGCCGCTGCGGTCCTGTTCCTGCTCAGTCAGCTGCTGCCCCTGGGACCGCGAGGGGCCGGCTGAGTCCCGGACCTGGATGGCCCCAGCCGATCCCACTTGGTACGTCTATATCCTGCGCTGCGCCGACGGCAGCCTGTACACCGGTGTTGCCAAGAACTTGGCACGACGCCTGGACCAACACAATGGTGACGACCGCCTGGGGGCCCGCTACACCCGGGGCCGGCGCCCGGTGACCCTGGTCTATGCAGAGGCCGCCCCGGACCGTGCCGCCGCCTGTCGGCGCGAGCACGCGATCAAGCGCCTGGACCGCCGTTCGAAGCAAGCCCTGGCAGCCGGCTGGACCGCCCGCGCCCTGCCCAAGCTTGGATCTTCAGCTACAGTCTAAGTGTAAGCAACAACCAAACCTTGCGCCGGGCTCAGCGGTTGGAGAACAATCGACGCAACCAGGGGAGGCAGCTCAAATGACGCCAATCAGCTATCGCATGGTAGGCCAGTACGACCAGCTGTTTCAGATCGACATCGGGGCCGACGGCTCTTACATTCTGCAGTCGGGCAGCTACCGCAGCGCATCGCCACGCCGAGGCAGCCTGGACTCCGCGCTGCAGGCCAATATCAACCGTCTGGCCGGGGCGGTGCGCGACCCCCTGCCGCCGCCGGCCCCAGAGGCTGCGGACGGCTTCGTCTCGGAGCTGGTGCTCAACCCCGGACGCAGCGCCGAAGTGATTCGCTGGTGGGGGCCCTTGCATGAAGATGACAGTCCGCTGGCGCGCCTGGTCGGGCTGTTCCGCTCCCTGAATTGAGGCCGACGCAAGACGCCGAACCCCGATGCCGTCGTTGCAGGACATCCGAGACGCCGCCGAGCTGTTGCGCGGACGGGTGGTGCGAACCCCCTGTGTGCGGGCCCGCCTGCTGTCGGAACAAACCGGGGCCGAGATCAGCCTGAAACTGGAGAACCTGCAGTTTACCGGCTCGTTCAAGGACCGCGGGGCCCTGGTCAAGCTGGAATCCCTGGGCCCGGAAGAGCGCCGGCGCGGGGTCATCGCCATGTCCGCCGGCAACCACGCCCAGGCAGTGGCCTACCACTCCCGGGAGCTGGGAATTCCAGCGGTGATCGTGATGCCCAGCTACACCCCGAACGTGAAGGTGGCGCGCACCCGCGCCTTCGGGCCGGAGGTGATCCTGCACGGAGACAGCGTCGGCGAGGCCGGCGAGCGGGCGCGGGAGATCGCCGCCGAGCGCGGCCTGGCCTTCGTCCATCCCTATGACGACGAGCTGATCATCGCCGGCCAGGGCACGGTGGGCCTGGAACTGCTGGAGGAGGCGCCGGAACTGGAAATGCTGCTGGTGCCGGTGGGGGGCGGGGGACTGATCTCCGGCATCGCCACGGTGCTCAAGCCCGAACGACCGGAGTTGCGCATTATCGGGGTCGAGACCGCCCGCTATCCCTCCATGCTGCGCGCCCTGGAGGGCCTACCGGCCGAGTTCGGCCGCTTCACCATTGCCGAGGGCATCGCCATCAAGCAGCCGGGCGAGCATACGCTTCCGGTGGTGCAGCACCTGGTCGACGAGCTGCTGCTGGTGGACGAGGACGCCATCGAACGCGCCGTACT
>CBDUCL010000210.1:0-5544 GCA_965365625.1 uncultured Chromatiales bacterium
GGGGAGCAGGCACATCCCGGTGCAGTCGCCGCTGACTTCCAGGTAGCGTTCCAGGCAGCGTCGCGCCAGCTCCGGCTGACCAGTGTGCTCCAGGTCCATGAGCAGGAACGCCAACTCGCTCATGGTGTCGATCCAACGCAGGGCCGGATTGAACTCGATGCCGTCGAAGATCACCAACTCCCCGGCCACCAGGGCAATATTGCCCAGGTGCATGTCGCCGTGGCACTCGCGGACGCGGCCCTCGGCTCGGCGCTGGACCAAACGCGGGCGCAGTGCCTCAAAGCGGGCCTCGATCCAGGCCTGTATGCGATCCAGGCGGGCCAATTCCTCGGGATCGTCGAGGCGCTCGCGGATCTGCAAGATATTCTCGCGCATCGGGGAAACAACAGCCGCCGGGGTGCCGTAAGGCTCACTTGGGTCCACCGAAGGAATCTGGCTGTGGAAGCGGGCTACCGCCTCGGCGATGCGCTCCACCAGCGCCGCATCCAGGGGCTGGCCCCGCAGCAGGGCGTCTTGCGGAAAGCGGCGCATGCGAACCGCGTAGTCCAGAACCTCCCCCTCCCCACCCAGCCGCGGGCGCTCCAAGGTTCCGGCAATCGCCACCACCTCCAGGTATAGCGTTGGAGCCAGGCGCCGGTTGAGACGCAGCTCCTCGGCGCAAAAGTGGCGCCTCAGGTCGAGCGTAGAGAAATCCAGAAAACCCAGGTCGAGAGGCTTCTTGATCTTATAGGCGTAATCGCCGGCCAGCAGCACATGAGAAATATGGGTCTCCAGGTGCTTTACCACCGATACCGCATGGGGATAGGCCGCCGGCTCCAACAAGCCGCGCACCAACTGCTCCTGTTGAGCCAGATCGATTTCCATACGCCGGTCACCTCCGGTGATTCGCGGAGCCAAAGCCACCGCACACCGCCAACTGTTGATTACGATAAACGCGCCCCCGTTCGCGGAGAATCGTCCAACCCATGCCAAGTCTAGATCGATAACCCGAAAAAGCGCCAGTCGAGCACTGAAAACAGGCGCTTGCGGGAAAGCAGGAGCGCAACCGCCTGACTCCGCCAAGGCTCGGTACGGGACCTGATCACCGGCAGATGCCTAATGCACATTCCCCAGAACACGCTTTCGGAACGCTATGATTTTCAAGCGCTTGGCGCGACTGGAAATGGCTGTGCATCCAGTCCCCGACGGCAAACGCTGTACCCCGCGTGTTCCTAGCCTCCCTCCGACGCCACCTGCTTGAGCAGTTTCGCCAACCGGCGGCTGATCGGGCCCGGGTGGTCGGGCTGGCGGAAGATCAAGTACAGGCTGGTGCGGTAGCTGCCCCCCTCGGTAAGCGGCAGGGGCACGAGCCGACCTTGCTCCAACAGGGCGCGGATACGGTGCTCAGGGAGCCAGGCGTACCCCAGGCCGTGGCTCATCGCCGCCACCGCGCTGTCGATGCTGCTCAGACTCCAGCGGTGCTCGGCGCCGAGCCAGCCGACTTCTCGCGGGCGGCCGCGGCGGCCTGGGCAAAACCGCCCTGCGCCAGCAACGCCTGCAGCACCACTCAGTATTCCAGATTAACCCTTGGCCCCGGCATTAATCGAATATTCTAATGATTGAGGGCAATCACGTGCGCCTTTTAATTCGAGGATTCAACCTAATAGTTGATTTTGAGCGCGACTAATTTGAAGTGCGCGAGGAAAACGAAATGGAAAAATTCACCAACCTGGCCGGACGCATCCTGCTGGCTCACCTCTTATTGGTAGCCGGCTTCGGAAAGATCACGGGCTACGCCAGTAGCCAGGGCTATATGGACACCGTGGGGGTCCCCGGAGCACTGCTGCCGCTGGTGATCGGACTCGAAATCGGGGGCGCCCTGGCGCTGATCCTGGGCTGGCAGACCCGCCTCGTCGCCTTTGCCCTAGCCGGCTTCAGCCTCGCGTCGGCGACGATTTTCCACGCCGGCTTTAGCAACGATATGCAGACAATCCTGTTAATGAAGCACCTGGCGATCGCCGGCGGCCTACTTCTGGTCGCGGCCCAGGATCCGGTCTCGAGCCTGGGCCTGAAGCGGCGCCGACTGGCTACGGCCAGCGCCTGAGCGAGAACGAGCCATGCATACATCAGCCACTACTGAGCCGAGCACGCCCCGAACGGTCGAACGGGTGATTACCGCAGCCGCACTCAAGGAGGGCGGCGGCTTCCCGGTGCGGCGCCCGTTCCCGGCGGCCGGCCTGACCCAGCTTGACCCGTTTCTACTGCTCGACGAGATGGGGCCGGTCGACTGGGCCCCGGGCCAAGCCCTGGGGGCCCCCGAGCACCCGCACCGGGGCTTTGAGACCATCACCTACCTGCTGGAGGGGCGCATGCGCCACCGGGACTCCAACGGCCACGCGGCGGACCTGGGCCCAGGGGACGTGCAGTGGATGACCGCCGGGTCCGGGGTGGTGCATTCCGAGCTGCCGCACCCGCAGCTACTTCGCGCGGGCGGGCGGGTGCACGGCTTCCAGATCTGGCTCAACCTTCCGGCCCGGGACAAGCTGATGCCGCCTCGCTACCAGGATGTGCCGGCGGCGGGCGTCCCCACGGCGGTGAGCGCCGACGGCCTGACCCGGGTGCGGGTGATCGCGGGCTCGGCCCTGGGGGCGAGCGCGGCCATCGATACCCGGCTGCCGATCAGCTACCTGCACTTCAGTCTGCAGCCGGGGGCCCGCTACCGCCAACCCCTGGCCAGCGGGCAGACCGCCTTTGCCTATGTGTTCGCCGGCGAGACGGCTCTGGGCAGCCACGGCGTGCGGGTGGCCCGCGGCCAAGCGGCCCTGTTCAGCGACGGCGATATCGTGGAAATGGGGTTGACGGCGGACGCCCAGAGGCCCGCCGAGCTACTGTTGCTGGCCGGCCCGCCCCTGAACGAACCGATCGCCCGCTACGGGCCCTTTGTAATGAATACGCAGGCGGAGATCGAGCAGGCGATCCGCGACTACCAGGCGGGGCACATGGGCCGGATCGGCCCGGAGGGAGATCGATGAAAGGCGAATTCGTCCGCTGGGAGTCGGGGTTCCGCCACTGGGTTACCCCAAACGGGGACCCGGGTCCCAGCGGCGAGGGCGGCTTCGCCGCGGCACCGGGGCGTTATCACCTTTACGTATCCCTGGCCTGCCCCTGGGCCCATCGCACCCTGATCTATCGCCGCCTCAAGGGGTTGGAAGCGGTGATCCCGGTATCGATCGTACACCCGCTGATGCCGGAACAGAGCTGGGTGTTTGGCGATTACCCGGGCTCCACCCCGGACCTGGCCAATGGCAAGGCGGAGCTACAGGAGATCTACCGCCTGGCGGACCCCGGGTTTGACGGGGTGGTCACCGTGCCCGTGTTATGGGACTGCGAGCGTCGCACCATCGTCAACAACGAATCTTCGGAGATCATCCGCATGCTGAATTCGGCCTTCGACGCCTGGGGCCGACCCGAGGTGGATTTCTACCCACAACCCCTGCGGACCGAGATCGACGCCCTCAACGCCTTCACCTATGAAGCGATCAACAACGGCGTCTACCGCACCGGCTTCGCCACCGGCCGAGCCGCCTATATCGAAGCCTTCGACCGGCTGTTCGCCGCGCTCGACCGGTTGGAACAGCGCCTGGCCGGCCGCCGCTACCTGCTCGGCGGCCGCATCACCGAGGCCGACTGGCGGCTGTTCCCCACCCTGGTGCGCTTCGATCCGGTCTACCACGGCCACTTCAAGTGCAACCTGCGCCGGCTGGTGGACTATCCCAACCTTTGGGCCTATACCAGGGACCTCTACCAGCAGCCGGGGGTCGCGCAGACGGTGAACCTGGACCATATCAAATATCACTATTACGCCAGCCATCGGCACCTCAATCCCACCGGCATCGTCCCCAAGGGGCCAGCCATCGATTTCGGCGCGCCCCACGGGCGGGAGCGACTCGGCTAAGACGAAGTCTCAGCGACCGCCCTTTGCCCCCACCAACGATCGCCGAGCTGGAACAGGGCCAGGCCGGAGAGGATCAGTGCGGTGCCGAGCAGGATCGGAGCGTGCAAGGGCTCGTCATTGGCCCAATGCCCGAGGGCCAGCGCGCTGACCGGGGTGACCAGGGTCAGCAGCGCCACCTTGGTGGCCTCCATGCGCTGCAGCACCTGATAATAGAGGGCGAAACCGATCACCGAGCCGAACAGGGCGAGATAGAGGATGGCGCCGCCGGTGGCGGGCGGGATGCGCGCCGGCCAGCCGCCGCCGAACAGCACCCAGGCCAGCAGGAACAGAGGCGCGGCCACCAGCAAGCCGCCGCTGGTGAGCACCAGGGCCGGCACCGGAGCGGCGATACGCTGCACCCAGAGGGCGCTCAAAGAATGGCTGGCCACCGCAGAGAGCACCGCCAGCACCCCCAGGGCGGCACTGGCTTCGAGCCGGAGCCCGCCGCCGAAGACCAGCGCCAACCCGGCCAGCCCGGCGCCCATTCCCGCCAGCCGATGCAGGCTCAGCGGCCGGCCACCGAACCAGAGCCGGGCCATCAGGGCGGTGACCAGGGGGCTGGTACCGAATACCACCGAAATCCACCCCGAATGGATCTGCTGGGCCGCCCAATAGACCGCGAACATGGCGCTGAAGATGCCGAGCCCGGCGGCCAGGTAGGCCCACAGCGCCCGCCGTTCCCAGCTCATTCCCAGCCCCAGCAAGCGGCAAGCGGCCAGGGCCGCAACCGCACCGAGCAGCATGCGGCCGGCAACCCCGAACAGAAACCCCACCTCCTGGCCGCTCCATTGGATGGCCAGGGGGGTAGTGGTCCAGATCAGGATCACGCCAAGATAGGCGGCGGACAGGGGCAAGGATAGGCTCTCTCGGTCGGGTCCGGGCCCTATTCTACCCCTGGGTGTCGGGCCGGGCGACCGCCCCCATCCGCAGCCGCACGCGCAGCCGGCGCAACCTGTCCGCGTCTGCGGCATCGGCCGCCAGCACCAGGTGGCGCCGGGCCAGGCGGCCAATACGAAAGTTCAATACCAGCAGTTGGGGATGGACGAAACTGGACGGGAGCAGGCGGGCAGCCAGAACGCGGCCATTGGCCAGCCACAGGGTCCAGGCGCCTTCTGGGTCCAGCTCGGCGGCGCGGATAGCGCGCGGGGCGCTGCGCAGGACGTGCGTGCGCCAGGCATCGACTAAACCAAAGAGAATCAGCAGTGCCAAGGCAAGCTGCAGATACCGAGCCAGGGGCAGCCAGGGCAGTACGAGCAACCCCGCGAGATGTACCGGAAGCAGATACATCGCGAGTCGGCGCGAGGGGCCGGCCTCAACCCTCAGGGGGGCGGCGGATGGCCTGGACAAGGCGGCGCATCTCCGCGTCGGCGGGAACGATCTTGCCGGTTAGCCATTCCAGCAACAATTGGTCGGGGAACTCCAACATGCGAGCGAAGGCCTGACGATCCGCCGCGGCCAGAGCCGGGTACTGGGTGTCCAGAAAGCCCTCCAGCAGCAGGTCCAGCTCCAGCATGCCGCGCCGGCAGCGCCAGCGCAGGCGGCCGGTGTTGGGCTCGTCTGCCGGCATTGAA
>CBDUCL010000211.1:0-5540 GCA_965365625.1 uncultured Chromatiales bacterium
CAGCATCACCGCATTAGCGAGACCCAGCGCCAGCTCTCAAGCTGCCCGGTGCTGTTCGTCTGGGACGGCAGCGGCTATCGCTTTGTGACCGACCTGCTCGGAGTCGGCGGCATCGGCTACGCGGTGGGCCCCGGCGAGTATGCGCCGCCACGCCCCTGGGAGAACCTGCTGCTGCCCGCCGGCCTGGCCCAGCCCGCGGACGGACGCTATCGGCTCAAGCTCAGCGAGCCCATGGAGGAAGCCCTGTACCTGGACAGCGCCCGCCTGCGTGCCTACGATTTGCCCCCCGGCTGGCAGCTGGTGATGGACGAGCGGATGGGTATCCTCGGCCCCGAGCCCACCGGCGAGCCCCGCTACTATCGGCGTGAGCTGCGTCCGGCCCGGGCTGTCAACGAACGCGGCGAGGAGGTCACCGCGACCCTGCTCGCGGCCGACGGCGAAGCCGCCCCGGTGGGCGAGCTGGACCACCGTTTCATCGGCCGCCTGAAGGGCCGGCACCAGCTGGAGCTGCTGTTCGACCGGCCCCTGGACGCGGGACCGGGCAGCCCCATGCTGGTGATCGACGGCTGGGTGGAATACCCCTATTCCCAGACCAGCTTCGCCGCCTGGCAGGCAAAGGCCGGCTTCGATGCCCCGACCCTGGAAGTCCAAGGCGCCGACGGCAGCTGGCAGCCCCTACTGGAGCAGTTCGGCTACCCCGCCGGCATGCCCAGGCGCATGTCCGTGCCCCTTCCGGCGCTGCCGGCTGGGACCCGCGCCCTGCGCCTCAGCACCAATATGGAGATCTACTGGGACCGCCTGGCCGTTGCCTGGTCCGAGCCCCTGCCCGAAGCGGACAGCCGATTGTTGCCTTTGATCGACGCCCAGGTGGCCAAGACCGGGTTCGCCCAGCGAATCAACCACGCGCAGCGCCGTCCGGAATACGACTATGCCCGGCGCAGCCCGTTCTGGGACGCCCGTTATATGCCGGGCAACTATACCAACCTGGGTTCGGCGCGGGAGCTGGTGGCCGACACCGACAATGCCCTGGCCATTATCGGTGCCGGAGAGGAGGTGCACCTGGAATTCGCCGCCGAGCTGGCGCCGCTGCCCAAGGGCTGGAGTCGCCGGCTGGTGCTGGAGACCAACGGTTGGGCCAAGGACATGGACCTGTTCACCAAAGACGGAGATACCCTGGGCCCGCTGCCGGCTATAGGGGAGCCGGGAGAGCAGGTGAGCCGGTTGCACCGGAAGTACAATCAGCGCTATCAGGCCGGGTACTGAGCCGTTGTTCGGGGCGCCGACAGGTGGCTGACGGAAGGTTCGTTGACGCCCGAGGCGGCGCGGTTATTCAGCCTTCGTCGCTGAACACCCCATAGTGGTAGGCCCCTTCGATGACCCCGCTGGTGTAGTAACCGTTGAGACCCTTGAAGCCGCCCTGGGCGTGGTAGACCCTGAGTTCGGGATTGGCCTCGACCGCGCGCTTGACATTGGAAACCAGTTGCTCGTCCGCATTGCGCACCATGACCCCGGAGAATCCCGCGGTCAGCGGGAAGACGTCGTTGCCGCTGTCGCCGCAAAAAACGACCTCGGCTTTGTCGATGTCCAGCTCCTCGGCGAGGAATTCGAGGGCGGTCTGCTTGGTCGCGCTCTGGGGCAGAAAGTCGAGCAGGCCCTTGCCGGTCTGGGAGTCGAAGCTGTAGACGATGACCTCATCAAAGCGCCCCTTGACCCGCTCGTCCACCGCCGCGAGTATGGTCTGGTTACGTTCGTGGTCGACGTAGTAGCTCTGCTTGAACGGGCCGCAGTGCTCGCGTTCCTGCTCCACCAACCCGTCCATGCCGTCGACCGCGCGGCGAATCGCCTCCGCATCCCAAGCTGGGCTGGTCAGCTTTACGTGGCTGTCCCAGCTGGGGTGGGGCTGCCAGGCGCCTTGTTCGAAGTTGCGGATCGAGGTGCCGACGTCACCGATCAGCACATGGGGATGGCGGATGCCGTACTCCCGGATCGCGTTCTCGGCCAGATTCAGGTTGCGCCCCGTCACGTAGACCACCAGCACCCCGTGCCGCTCGGTGAGTTCGTTGAACAGGGCGATGGCGCCCGGGTCGGCGGGCCAGCTGCCGTTCGGGAGCAGGGTGCGGTCCAGGTCGGTGGCCAGGATTCTCATCGGGCGGCTCCGTTGCGGTCGTCGTGAAAGATCGCACCGGCCGGCAGGTCCAGATCCGGGGACTCGAAGGACATCAAGGCCTCTTCCGCGTCGCCTTGCCCCTGGTAAACGGTAAATCCGTGGTTGGTCAGGTCGGCCTTCAGGGTCAGGCTGGCGTCGCCGTGCCGCCAGCGAAGATGCAGCCGGTGGGGCTCGCTCGGAAGGACCTCCAACTCGCCTTCGAACGCTGGCGAGCGATTGCGCAACCGAATCAGCTCCAGCTGCTCGCGCACGATGGGTCGTTGCAGGCCCGCTTCCACGTCCTCCAGGCTGAGGGTGGTACGGTTGATCTCCTTGTGGCCGGCGATGCCGCCCTTGTCGGCCGCTTCATAGTCGTTCTTGCCGGCGAACAGGTCCAGGTACCAGACCTGGGGGATGCCGGGCATGAACATCTGGATGGCACGGGCCAGGCGTAACTTCGATTCTTCTTCGCCCAGAGCGCTGAAGAAAGTCGCATTGACCTGGTAGTACGCGATCTGCTTGCCGTCATGGCCGAACAGGTTCTTGACCCGGCCGCCGCGGGCGATAATGCGTTCCATGGTGGCCTCGATCTTCGCATCGTCCAGCAGCCCCGGGCGGTAGACGCCGCCCACCTGCTTGCCCCGCAGGTCGAGCACCGGGATGCCGTCATGACAGCCGAGCATATTAATGGTCTGCAACCCCTGGGCCTGGATCTCGCCAATCCAGTTCACCAGGGCCTGGTTGTCGCCGCGGTCCAGGGCATCGATCACAAGACCCGGGAAAAAGAAGTCGTAGATCGGATAGCCCTCTGCCGCCACCTGCTCGTGGATGCCGGTGCCGTATTCGGCGTGTACCTCGGGGAAGATGATCAGGCCGTAGTGCTCAGCCAAACCGCGCAGGCGCTCCAGGTAGTTCCAGGTGCCAGGCTGATTGAAGAAATTGGCTGCACCGGGCTCCTTATGCAGGTAGGCGAAGGCATCGAGGCGAATGATCTTGGCCCCGTAAGCGCTGAGCTTTTTCAGGGTCTCGTCGTAGAACTCCCAAACCAGTTCGGAGCGCGCATTCAGGTCCATCTGGCCCAGGTATTCCCTTTTGCGGCAGACCACCGACAGCACCTGCGGCTTGAATTCGGCGAGCTCGCCCAGATCCAGCTGCTGCAGATCGGCCTTGGCCTCGATGGCGGCGTTTACGGCGCTGGCGATACGGGTGGCCTGCTCCAGGTGAATCCCCTCGATGCCCACGAAGTCGTGGGGCACCAACTCGACGAACTTCACCTCCTGATAGAAGGTGTTCCAGTACAGGCGATGGGAGCCGTCCGGAAAGCAGACCCGCAGAATCGGCAGGTCGGGCTTGCGCATGAATAGCTTCTCCAAATGCCGCTCATTGGGCATTACGGTGCCGTCCGGTTTCAGGGTGCCGTGCTCGAGCCAGAACTCGTTCCAATCGAGGAAGAAATCCTTGTAGGGCGATTCGTCGCCGCGCAACAAAAGATCTTGGAACTGGGGCGACAAGACCGACAGGTGATTGAGCACCAGATCGAGCTTGAAGCCGATGCCGAGTGCCTCCAGCCGCGCCAAGTCGTCGGCGCTCACCAGTTCCTGGTTGATGTCGTAATCGATAATGGAAAAACCGCGGTCCAGATCGCTATTGAAGAAGGTCGGCAGAATATAGAAGAGCGAGAAGGCGCCCTCGAACTCGGGCCTTTCGAGCAAGGCCACGGTGTCGGTCAGTCGGGTGCCGATGCTGTCCGGATAGGCGTTCAGCATTACGCCGCGTGGCAGAATTTGCGCATTAGAGCCTGGATTATCGTGCATGAGCTGACCTAAAGGAGTGAACGAAACCGGTTCCCGAGAGGTTTCCGTTGGGTCCGCGATTCCGGGCGCGCAAGCGACTGAGAATCAGGGCCGCGAAAGGCCCGCCTGCGAAGACCGCACCAAGAAAGCTGGGCAACCATCTCCCGGTGGTTCCCCAACTCGTGTTATCGGCCGGAATCTTCTGCCTGCGGGGGCACATGGGGATTCGCGCGCACATACTGAACCAAACCGCTTACGCCGTGTCAAGCGGATTGTCTAGCAGCGGGCGGGCCTTTCAGGCCGGGCGCGCGCCGCAAATACGGCGATGGCGTGGTGGGCGGGTCGGCTTCTCGAACTCGGGCCCATTGCCGGGGCGCGCGGGGGACGAAGGGTCCATCAGGGGTTCATTCCGCCTGGCTCTCCACCACCTTACAGAGGATTCGGCCGCGCGCGAGCCGAGTCTCGACTTGCTCGCCGGGCTTGGTCTGGGCGCTGTCCCGCAGCAACTCGCCGCTGGGCAGACGGCTGATGCTGTAGCCGCGATTGAGGGTGGCCAGGGGGCTGACCGCGTCAAGGGTTTGGGCGGCGCGGCCCAGGCGTTGGGACTGCTTCTGCAGGCCCTGCTGCATGGCTCGATGCAGACGCTGGCCGAGATTGCGCTGGCGCAGCCCCAGGCGGCTCAGGCGATGGGCGGGGGTCTGGCCGAGCAAGCGGCTGCGCAACCGAGCCAAGCCTTCGGCGCTGCGCTCACGGCGGCGGGTCATGGCCTGCAGCAGTCGGCGCTCCAACTCGTCCAGGCGTTGCTGCTGTTGGCGCAGGCGTTGGCCTGGATGCATCCGTTGCAGACGCCGCTGCAGGTGATCCCAGCCTTGCCGGCGGTTTCCCAGCATGGCCTGCAGGGCCTGCTGCAGGCGGGCGCCGGTGCGGGCAAAGCGCTGCAGCCAGTCGGCTCGGTCCGGGCTCGCCAGCTCCGCGGCGGCGGACGGGGTGGCGGCCCGCTGGTCGGCGGCAAAGTCCGCGATAGTGTAGTCGATCTCGTGGCCGACCCCCACCACCACCGGGATCGGACAGGCGCGGATGGCGCGGGCCACGGCCTCGTCGTTGAAGGCGATCAGGTCCTCCAGGGAGCCGCCGCCGCGGCAAAGGATCAGTACCTCGCAGTCGGCGCGCGCGGCGGCCAGCTCGAGGGCGCGGACGATTTGGCCCGGGGCCGCTTCGCCCTGGACCTGCACCGGGTAGACCAGCAGCGGGATGCGGGGAAAGCGCCGCGCGAGAACGCTGATTACGTCCCGTACTGCGGCTCCGCTGGGAGAGGTAATGACGCCGATCTGGCTCGGAAAGCGGGGCAGGGGGCGTTTCAGCGCGGGGTCAAACAGGCCTTCGGCGGCCAGGCGCTGCTTGAGCTGTTCGAAGGCCAGGCGCAGGGCGCCCTCGCCGGAGGGCTCCATGTGCTCGGCCACCAGCTGGAACTCGCCCCGGCCCTCGTAGAGGCTGACCCGGGCCCGGATCAGCACCTGCTGGCCATTGGCGGGCTGAAACCGCAGCCGCAGCCGGTTGCCGCGGAACATGGCGCAGCGGACCTGGGAGCTGGAGTCCTTCAG
>CBDUCL010000212.1:0-5475 GCA_965365625.1 uncultured Chromatiales bacterium
CCAGGGCCGCCAGCACCGCGATCGACTGGTCCCACTGCCGCTTCGGGGCATGGGGATAGATGGTGGCCGTATCCACCACCTTGCCGGTGGCGTCCACCACCGCCACCTTGACCCCGGTGCGCAGGCCCGGATCCAGGCCCATGATCGGTAGGCGCCCGGCGGGGGCGGCCAGCAACAGATCCTTGAGGTTGTGGGCGAAGACCCGAATCGCCTCTTCTTCGGCGGCATCCCTCAGCCGGCCCTTGAGCTCCAGCTCCAGGTGGGTGAGGATTTTGACCTTCCAGGCCCAGCGTACGCAGTCGCGCAGCCAGCGATCTGCCGGGCGTCCCTGATCGCTGACTCCGAAGCGGTACGCCACCATGGCCTCGCAGGGGCTTGGGCCCTCGGCATCCTGAGCCAGCTCCAACTCGAGGCTCAACACCCCCTCGTTGCGGCCGCGAAACAGGGCCAGCGCACGATGCGAGGGGATCTTGGCGATCTCCTCCCGGTAATCGAAGTAGTCGGAGAACTTGGCACCTTCCCGCTCCTTGCCCTCCATCAGGCGGGCCTGGATCACACCGTTGTCCCAAAGGTATTCGCGCAGCTCGCCCAGCAGTTCTGCGTCCTCGGCAAAGCGTTCCATAAGGACCTGGCGCGCCCCGTCCAGGGCCGCCTTGACGTCGATCACCCCCTGATTCGGGTTCAGATAACCGGCGGCCAGGGCCTCAGGATCCTGGTTCGGGTCTTCCAGCAACGCCAGGGCGAGCGGCTCCAGCCCCGCCTCTCGGGCGATCTGGGCCTTGGTGCGGCGCTTTGGCTTATAGGGCAAATAGAGGTCTTCCAACCGCGTCTTGGTGTCGGCGGCGCGGATGTCTCTTGCCAGCTCTGGGCTGAGCTTGCCCTGCTCCTCGATGCTCTTGAGCACCGCCGCGCGCCGGTCTTCCAGCTCTCGCAGGTAACCCAGGCGATCCTCCAGGCTGCGCAGCTGGCTGTCGTCCAGGCCGCCGGTGACCTCTTTGCGGTAGCGGGCGATGAAGGGGACGGTGGCGCCTTCGTCGAGCAGGCCGACCGCGGCCTCCACCTGGCGTGGTTGCACCGCAAGTTCCTGGGAAATACGTTCAATAATGCTCTGCATAGGAGATTCTTCGACAACTGCATTAGAGGCCGAGACGGCCCGTGGGGGGGTGGTCGGGCCCGGCCGGCCACGGCCAATTGTTATTATCTGTTTCGGCGTTCCGAAATCACACGCGGCAGGTGTCGCCGTAGGCCGCCATGATCGACTTGAGTTCCTTCAGCAGCAACTGCAGCTCCCGGCGGTCCATGCCTTCGGTCTCGGGCAGGGTTTTCCCCTGCTCCAACAACTGAATATCCGCTCGCACAGAGAGGCAGCCCTTTTGGCACAAGCGTTCTAGGCAGTCGGCGATCTGCTGATCCATGAGGAAACCGATGTGGTTTTGGACTAGTCATTATAACCCAATCCCACATCGCTTTTGACCGCCGGGGCCCGGTTCAACCTTCCTCGTCGGCCTCTTCCCGCAGGTCGCGGATGTCGCGGCGCTGCTCGCGCTGCTCCCTGACCAGATGGGTGGCTTCCAGGTAGGGCACCACGCCGTTGTCTTTCATGATCTTGCGCCCCTGCTCGGAATAGGCGAAGTCCAGAAAACTCTGCACCTCGGCATAACGCTCGCCCTTTTTGTTGGTGACCAGGTAGAGTGGCCGGTACAGCAGGTATCCGCCCGAGGCAATATTTTCCACCGTCGGCTGCAGACCCTCCAGCGAGAGGAGCTTTACCTGGCGCTTGCGGGCACTGCTGATGCCGGTGATGGCAATGGCCGCAGGGTCTTGCTCCACCGCCTGCTCCAGAGGACCCGAGGAGGGGAATACGTACTCCGCAGGGAAGTCCATGTCCGGATCTTCGAATACCAGGTCGCGTATCATCAGGCCGACGCCGGAAATCTTACCTTGGCGCACGAACAGCTTGAGTGGCAGATTCGGGCCGCCCAGCTGGCTCCAGTTGTCGATCTGCCCGCGGTAGAGCCGGAACAGGTCGAAAATGGAGAGATCGTCCACCGGGTTGTCGGGATGCACGATAATGGCCAAGGCATCCCAGGCCACCGGACTAAGCTTTACGCCTTCCTCCTCTTGCGCCCCCTTGATCACATGCCGACAGGATCCCCCGAGATCGGCCTGGGTCGCCGACACCTGGCGGATACCCTTGGTTGCGCCCCCCCCTTCGAGCTCGATCTTGACCCCGGTCTCCTTCTCGTAGGCCGCCGCCAGTTCAGCCATGAAGGCCTTTTTGGTAATGCCGCAACCGACCCAGAGCAAAGGCTCATCGGCGGCAACCGAACCTGCCCCAAGCAGAGCGAGCGCCGTTAGCAATGCGAAGAATTTCATCTCTAAGACACCATCCCGCCGTCGACCCGCTGGCCGATGACCGTTTTAGTTATGATGTACGCGGGACTGTCCTTAGGCTCACCACACCTTGATAGAAAAGCTGATTCTTATAACTCCCTTGCCTGGTTGGGACGACTTCGCAGAAACTACAGAACAAGACGGAGCCAATATCCTGATAATCAGTGCCAATTCAAACTATAGACCAGTCGCGGGTGCGGCGCAGAGAACCGCTTGAATGAGATCCCCAAGGCTCGACCTTCGGCATGAACCGGGATTCGAGGCGGTTCTCGGCGCCCATGGTCAACCACCGGAGTACATCCACGGCTGCTTCGACAAACCGGCCGCTCAATCGGCCCGCGGCGAACTGCCGGCGGCTTCGGTTGCCGCGTCCAGGGCAGCCTGCACCAACTCCGGTTTGCGGGCATGGCGGCTGCCGTGGCGCAGGTAACGCAAGGCTTCATTCTCCTGGTCCATTGCCTTTAGGACTTGGGCGATTTCCAGGTAGGAGCGGGTGTGCAAGGGATCGATTCCCAAGGCGCGGCGGTAGCCGGCCACCGCCGCAGCAGGCCGTCCGGCCCCGGCATTGACCTTGCCCAGATAGTACCAGCCCTTGGCCATGTAGGGCCTGAGCGCCAGGGCCGCCTGCAGCAGGGTCTCCGCCGTTTCCAGCTCACCTTTGGCATGGAGGATCAGGGCCAGATTGAACAGGGCCTCGGGACGGTCCGGCTCGAGTTCCAGGGCCCGGCGCAACCGCGTCTCGGCTGCTGCGGTCTCACCCTGCCCGAGCAGGGCTACCGCAGACCATTCGAGCCTGCGCGGGCTCTCGCCGAACCTGTCGTCCACCGCCTCCAACACCTGCAGGGCCCCGGAATACTCTCGACGATAGAGCAGCCCCCGAACCAGGTCCATGTACGGGACCTCGGAGTCCACCGGGTGTCGCCGCAGCAGTTCCAGCAATTGCCGCATCGGCTGGATGGAGTTGCCTTCCAACGGGCGCACGAGCCCCAGGCTTCGATAGATCTCCCCCAGGTCACCGACCGGGGCGCGCTCCGGCTGCAGGAAGACGACGTCCTCGATTTCAGGCGGCACCTTTTCGCGGGGCGCCAGCAGGTCCTGGGGCCGTTCCACGACCCGGATCCGGTGGTCGGTCATGGTCACCTCGATCACATCGTGGGTTCGGGTCTCGGGCATGTGGCAGCCGGCGCAATCGTCCAGATCAGCCGGCACACCGCCGTCATCCGGGCCCGGTGACAAGATCGGATGCTGCAGTGCCTGGTGGCACGCCATACACTTGGGGCGATAGTGCTCGGCCCGCTGCTCGCGCGGGATCTTGCGATGAGGATCATGGCAGCTCAGGCAACTCAGCCGCCCCTCGCTCTCCTGGTAACAACGACTCTGTTGCAGGCGGTAGGGGTGGTGATTGATCTCGAAACGCTCGCCGGGGTCCTTGCCGGGCTCGCGGATATCGTAGACCACTTGGTAGTCCGCCAGGTCCTGGCCGGGGCGGAAGGAATAGTCGGCACGCTCGAAGCGCCGCACCGGCGTAATCGCTACCGTAGGCAACATGTGACACTCGAAACAGACGTCGTCGCGCCGCTCGGGGCTGAGCTTGCCCGGGTTGACGATGCTTCCGCGAATCGCCGCCAGGTCCAAAACCCCGCTGAACAGCGTCCGCACATGGGCATCGCCCGGGCCGTGACAGCGCTGGCAGCCGGTACCCTCGGGCAACTCTTTGGGAAAACGGTGGGGTTCCAAGTGGAGGTCGCTGCCCTCCGGTACATCCGGATAAGCGTTGTGGCAAAACATGCACTCGCGCCTAATCTGGCGCCGGACGCCAAGGTGATCAGCGGCCTCGAAGCCCGGCTGCATGCCCCATTTCCGGTCCTGGGAATACCAAGCCAACGGCAGCTGATAGAGCTCGCCCTGCGGGTTCTGATAGACGTAGGTGCGCACGTGGTGGCCGGAACCGATGATCCAGTCGACCTTGATTTCGAGCTCGTTGATCGGCTCGCCGGCCGCGTCCGACTGCCAGCGCCGAAACCAGTAGTCGCCGTCGCGTCGGGTCAGCTCGTAATGGCGCTGGGATGGCTCGTGAAAGTACCGATTGTGCTCGAAATCCTCGATCGCTGCCCGGCCGCCGGGGCGGTAGAACGACTTGGCCATCCCCACCGACTGGTAGCTGCGGTATTTTTCCGCGTGGCAGTAGGCGCAGGCACTATCGTTGACATAGCCGGGGGCGGCACCGCCAGTGACCCGGATATCCAGCGCCCGGTAGGCTTCCTCCGGATCCACCGGGCCGGGATCGATCGCGGCACCAAGGCTCACCGACCAAATCATGAAAACCAAACCCAGGCCCCGGCAGAGAACGGCCGGAGAAAACCAATTTTTTGCAGCCGAGTGCATCGACGTCCTCCGTTAAGGCATCCGTCGCGGCGCCGTCGCCTAACGCGACCAGTGCCGATAGCGATGGTCAGGGCCTGTGATCTGCTCCCGGTTTGGGTAACGCTCAGGAAAGCAGCGAACCGCAACGTTTGCGTAAGGGCGCCCGACCCGATTCTTGACAGCCCGGCTCAGCCCGTCTGATCCCGCCGCCGGAATCGCCGGGGCTTCTCCTGAGTTTTCTGGGTATTCTTTATCGATTAGCGTTGACCAATCATTGTTCCAATTGCGGCGGCAGCGGCAGTACGTTGACATCCGCCCGATACTCTTTGAGTTCGTACTCGATGCCCTCAGGCGGCGGCTGGTCGGTGATGCGCCAATTGCCCTGCGCGTCGCGCCACTGATAGACCCGGGTGATCTCGGGCTTCGGCGCCAAGGGGGTGCCCTGCAGCCACTCCCCAGCCTTGTCCGGATGCAGGTATAGGTAGATACCGACGCCAATTGCGCCCAACACCAGGATCAGAATTAGCTTGTTCATTGGACTTCTCCCGCTCCTGCGATTGGCCCGCCGGATGTCTGCTGCAGCTTCTGGCGCTCCCTATTGTTGAGGATCGCGGCGGATACCGCAAATCGGCCGGGGAAGGCCGAAGGTCTACTTTTTGCGGCTAACGAAACGCTTCAGGCGCTGACGCTTGCGAATCTGGCGCTCGGTCAGGGGGT
>CBDUCL010000213.1:0-5472 GCA_965365625.1 uncultured Chromatiales bacterium
CGGTGCGCTCCTGCATCTCGCCGGTGTTCTTGTCCTTCCAGGACTCGCTGGTGGCAATTGCCAGATTGGCGACCGCCCCACCGCTGGGCATGTACCTGGTCTCCGGGTCTTTGCCCAGATTTCCGATCAGAATTACCTTGTTGATGCCTCTGGCCATGATATGTACCCCATCCTCTGTCGATCTGATGTTGTTTTGCGTCAGGCCCGGGCCGCGGAGAATTCGTCCAGGGCCGCCTGATCCAGTACCCGGGCATCCACCTTCAGGTAGGCCATGCCCTCCTCGGCGATCACCACCGCCTCGGCCACTCCCGGGATCTCCCGTAACCGCAGCCCGAGCTGCCCGGCCTCGCTGGCGCTCAGCGGGCCCACCTTCAGCAGACGCAATCGCAGCGCCGGCGGATTCGCCATCCCCAGGGCGACCAGAAACCAGACCCCGCCGGCCAGCACCGCGAACAGCAGCACGCCATCGCTGCCGAACCATTGGTGCATGCTGCCCCCCAAGAGTCCGCCCAGGAAGGCGCCGAAGAACTGGGAGCTGGAATAGACCCCCATGGCGGTGCCCTTGCTGTCGGCCGGTGCCTGCTTGGAGATCAGCGAGGGCAACATTGCCTCCAGCAGGTTGAAGCTGGCGAAGAACAGCAGAACCCACACCACCACCGCCGCCAGCGAGCCGTGCAGGGCCAGCAGCCCGAACTGGGCCAGGGTCAGGCAGCCGACGGCGCCCAAGAACACCGCCTTCATGCGCCGATAGCGCTCGGCCAGGATGATAAACGGGACCATCAGCAGCAGCGAACCGAACATCACCGGCAGGTAGAGCTGCCAATGGTCGACGCTCGCCAAACCCAGGTCCCGAAGCATCAAAGGCACCACCAGGAACAGGGCAGTCAGCAGCATGTGCAGGCAGAGGATACCAAAATCCAGCCGCACCAGGTTGGGGTCGCGCAACACCCGCCCGAACAGCCCTGGTATGCTCTCCGCGTCCCGGTGCCGAAAACTCTCCCTCGGGTTCGGCACCACAAACAGCACGACGCCTATCCCGGCCAGGGCCAAAACAGCCGTGAGCCAGAAAATGCCCGGCACCCCGATCCAACTGTTCAACACCGGCCCCAGCACCAGGGCCAATGCAAACGACAGGCCGATACTCATGCCGATGATCGCCATCGCCTTGGTGCGTTGTTCGTCGCGGGTGAGGTCGGCCGCCAGGGCCATTACCGCGGCGGCGATGGCGCCGCTGCCCTGCAGGGCGCGGCCGGCGATGATCAGATAGATGTCGTCCGCCAGCGCCGCCACCAGGCTGCCCAGGGCAAACACCGCAAGGCCACCGACGATCACCGGTTTACGGCCTATGCGATCCGAGAGCATGCCGGCGGGGATTTGCAGCAGGGCCTGGGTCAGGCCGTAGATCCCCACCGCCAGTCCCACCAGCAGCGGGGTGACGCCGTCCAGGCCTTCCGCATAGAGGGCGAATACCGGCAGGATCAGAAACAGACCGAGCATGCGCAGGGCATAGATCGCCGCCAGTGAGAAGGCGGCGCGGCGCTCGGAGCCGGTCATGCCCCGGGAATCGGTGCCAATCGTCATTCCTGCCCTGACCGTCTTTGCCTCACCAACACAAGACCGCTTATATTATCAGGTTCCCCTGTCGACGGATATGCATATGGATCGCCTGCGCATTCGAGGTGCCCGCACCCACAATCTCAAGGGCATCGACCTGGATCTGCCCCGAGACCGGCTGATCGTAATCACCGGCCTGTCGGGCTCCGGCAAGTCGTCGCTCGCCTTCGACACCCTGTATGCGGAGGGCCAGCGGCGCTATGTGGAATCCCTGTCCGCCTATGCCCGGCAGTTCCTGGCGATCATGGAGAAGCCCGATGTGGACCTGATCGAGGGCCTGTCGCCGGCCATCTCCATCGAACAGAAGACCACCTCCCACAATCCGCGCTCCACGGTCGGTACGATTACCGAGATCTACGATTACCTGCGCCTACTGTTCGCCCGCGCCGGCACCCCGTGCTGCCCCGAGCACGGCGACCCTCTGGAGGCCCAGACCGTGAGCCAGATGGTGGACCAGGTGCTGGCGCTGCCCGAAGGCAACCGCCTGATGCTGCTGGCACCCCTGGTGGAAAACCGCAAGGGCGAGCACCAGCAGTTGCTCCAAGAGGTGCGGGCCGAGGGCTTTATCCGCGCCCGCATCGACGGCGAACTGGTAGAGCTGGACGACCTGCCCCAGCTCGACCCCCACCGGCGGCATCAGATCGAGGTGGTGGTGGACCGCTTCAAGGTGCGCGCGGACCTGGCCCTGCGCCTGGCCGAATCCTTCGAGAGCGCCTTGCGCCTGAGCGATGGCCGGGCCCGGGTGGCCTGGCTCGACGCCAGCCAGCCGGAACTGGTGTTTTCCGCCCGCTTTGCCTGCCCGGTGTGCGGCTACAGCCTGGAGGAACTGGAGCCCCGGCTGTTCTCGTTCAACAATCCGGTGGGCGCCTGCCCCAACTGCAGCGGCTTGGGAATGGAGCAGTTCTTCGACCCGGAGCGGGTGGTGCTGGACCCCGGGCTGAGCCTGGCCGGCGGTGCGGTGCGCGGCTGGGATCGGCGCAACGCCTACTATTTCCAGATGATCCGCGGCCTCGGGGCCCATTACGGCTTCGACGTGGAGGCCCCCTTCCGCGAGCTCCCGGAACAGGCCCGCCAGGCAATCCTCTATGGGAGCGGCGAGGAAGAGATCGAATTCAGTTATTTCAACGAGCGCGGGGCCAATCAGCGCAAGCGCCACCCGTTCGAAGGCATTATCCCGAACCTGGAGCGGCGCTACCGGGAGACCGAATCCAACACGGTGCGCGAGGAGCTTTCCCGCTATATCTCGGTGCACCCCTGCCCGGCCTGCGGCGGCAGCCGGCTCAACCAGGGAGCGCGCCACGTGTTCGTGGCCGACCACAATCTGCCGGCGGTGGCGGCGCTGCCGGTGGGCCGCGCGCTGACTTTTTTCCGCGACCTGGAACTGCCCGGAAAGCAGGGCAAGATCGCTGCCAAGGTGGTGCACGAGATCCGCCAGCGGCTGCAGTTCCTGGTCAATGTGGGGCTCGACTACCTGACCCTGGAGCGCAGCGCCGAGACCCTGTCCGGAGGCGAGGCCCAGCGTATCCGTCTGGCCAGCCAGATCGGTGCCGGCTTGGTGGGGGTGATGTACATCCTGGACGAGCCCTCCATCGGCCTGCACCAGCGCGACAATGCCCGTCTGCTCGACACCCTCACCTACCTGCGCGACCTGGGCAATACCGTGATCGTTGTGGAGCACGACGAGGAAGCCATCCGTGCCGCCGACCAGGTGGTGGACATCGGTCCAGGGGCCGGGGTGCACGGTGGGCAAGTGGTGGCCCAGGGCACGGCGGAGGAGATCGCGGCCAATATCGGCTCTCTGACCGGTGACTACCTGTCGGGACGACGGCAGATCGAGTTGCCCCGCGAGCGGGTGCCGAGGGATCCCCGGCGTTTGCTGTGGATCCGCGGCGCCCACGGCAATAACCTGAAGCAGCTCGACCTGGCCATCCCGCTGGGGCTGATGTGCTGCGTCACCGGGGTCTCGGGCTCGGGAAAATCGACTCTGATCAACGACACCCTGTACCCGGTAAGCGCCGCCCGGCTCAACGGCGCCAAGACCGAGCCCGCCCCGCACCTGGCAATCGAGGGCCTGGAACTGCTGGACAAGGTGGTGGACATCGACCAAAGCCCAATCGGGCGCACCCCACGCTCCAACCCGGCCACCTATACCGGCCTGTTCACTCCGATCCGCGAACTGTTCGCCGCCACCCCGGAGGCCCGCTCCCGTGGCTACGGGCCGGGACGCTTCAGCTTCAACGTCAAGGGCGGGCGCTGCGAGGCCTGCGCCGGGGACGGGGTGATCAAGGTCGAGATGCACTTCCTGCCGGACATCTACGTGCCCTGCGACCTGTGCAAGGGCAAACGCTACAACCGGGAGACCTTGGAGATCCGCTACAAGGGGCGCAATATCCACGAGGTGCTGGAGATGACGGTAGAGGAGGCCAAGGAGTTCTTCCACGCCATCCCGCCCCTGCGCCGCAAGCTGGAGACCCTGGTCGACGTCGGCCTGTCCTACATTCGCCTGGGGCAAAACGCCACCACCCTGTCCGGCGGCGAGGCTCAGCGGGTCAAACTCTCCAGGGAGCTGTCGAAACGCGACACCGGCAAGACGCTATACATCCTGGATGAACCCACCACCGGCCTGCACTTCGAGGATGTTCGCCACCTGCTGGAGGTGCTGCACCGGCTGCGCGACCACGGCAACACATTGGTGGTAATCGAGCACAATCTGGACGTGATCAAGACCGCCGACTGGGTAATCGACCTCGGCCCCGAGGGCGGTGACCGCGGCGGTGAGTTGGTGGCCGAGGGCACTCCGGAGCAACTGGCCCAGTGCCCAGGGTCCCACACCGGGACCTACCTGCGCATGCTGCTGGAACGCGCTGGCGCGGTCGAGGCAAATCCCGGATAATTACAGGTTTTCCCGGCGACAGCCAAAGCCCATGGACTTCTCCATCGTCATCCCGGTCAAGAACGAAGCGGACAATATCGCCCCTCTGGTCGGCGAGATCCGCGCCGCCTGCGACGGCCGCTTCGATTACGAGCTCATCTACGTCGACGACGGCAGCGACGATGCCACCCCCGAGGCGTTGCGCACCCTGCAAGGCGAGTTTCCGCGCTTGCGGGTGCTGCGCCATACCCGCAATTGCGGCCAAAGCACCGGACTGCGCTCCGGCGTGCGCGCCGCCCGTGCCGACTGGATACTGACCCTCGACGGCGACGGCCAGAACGACCCGGCAGACATCCCGGCCCTGTTCGAGCGGCTGCGGGAGCACCCCGCGGCCGAACAACCGCTGCAACTGATCATGGGCCACCGGGCCAAGCGCCAGGACAGCTGGCTGCGCAGACTCTCCTCCCGGGTCGCCAACGGCGTGCGTTCCCGGCTGCTGCACGACGCCACCCCGGACAGCGGCTGCGGACTCAAGCTGTTCTCGCGCCAAGCGTTCCTCGAACTGCCCTATTTCGACCACATGCACCGCTTTCTGCCCGCCTTGTTCCAGCGCAACGGCGGTGCCGTGATCTCGGTGCGGGTCAATCACCGCCCGCGCACCCGCGGGGTGTCCAAGTACGGCCTGCACAACCGGCTCTGGGTCGGCATCATCGACCTGTTCGGGGTGAGCTGGCTGCTGCGCCGAG
Organism: uncultured Chromatiales bacterium; assembly: GCA_965365625.1. Classification (GTDB taxonomy): domain Bacteria; phylum Pseudomonadota; class Gammaproteobacteria; order Chromatiales; family Chromatiaceae; genus CAVWCW01. Next base: position 5,233 of record CBDUCL010000213.1, read on the forward strand.
CCCAGCTGCCCGAGGTGAGCGAGCTTGGGGCCGACGGCGAGCCCCGGGCCTGACTCCTTGAGCGGTCCCCGTGCCCCCGGCATCAATCCACGGGTCCTTCTGCAGGGCCTGTTGCTGATCCTGTCGCTGGCGGCGCTCGGCTACCTGCTGGACGCGGTCGGCCTCGGCAAGTTGCTGGACACCGCTTGGATCGACAGCGAGGTCAAGGGCAAGGGGTACCAAGGCGCGCTGCTGTTCGCA
>CBDUCL010000214.1:0-5458 GCA_965365625.1 uncultured Chromatiales bacterium
GGTGCGAACGCCGCGTCTGAACGTTCTGCTGCCAGTCGCTGTCCTGCTGTTGCTGCCCGGGCTCGTTTGGGCCGAGCCAACCCAGCAACAGGCGGCGGCGCTGGAATATCTCAACCGACTGCGCCATGAAGCCGGCCTGAACCCCTTTGCCTGGGACTCGGCTCTGGCCGAGGCCGCAGCGGGCCATGCGGCTTACCTGGCCGGCAATCTGGAACTGGGCCACGAGCAGGCCGCCCGCAAGCCCGGTTTCACCGGCGCCAGGCCGGGCGAACGGGCCCTGCGGGCTGGCTTTGGCAGCAATCAGGTGACCGAAAACATCCACGCCTCCCTGGGGGCGGAGACGGGCCCCCGGGAATGGGTCGACAACCTGTTTACCGGCATCTACCATCGGCTGCGCTTTCTCGATTTCCATGTCGACCGGATTGGCCTGGCCCGGGCGCAGCAGGATTTCACCACCGTGGTCTTCGTCATGGCCAACGGGGCCCAGGCGGACCTGTGCTCGGACCCGAGTTCGCCGTCGCGCACCGGAAGTTATTATTACGGCGTCTGCCGCGACTCCGAGCGCAAGATCCCGGCCGCGGACTGGGAGCGGGCGAAGAAAGGGGTGCAGCAGGCCAACCCGGAGCTGGTGGTTTGGCCCCCCGACGGGGCCGACGGGGTGCTCCCGGTGTTTGCGGAGGAGACCCCGGACCCGCTGCCCGAGTTCGAGGTCTCCGGCAACCCGCTGTCGATCCACTTTAATCCGGCCCGCTTCGAGGCCGTGGAATTGGAGCGCTTCCAGTTGTTTCGGGGCGCTGACGACGCATCCTTCGCCCCGGTGCGAGTGATGGCCGCGGAGTCCGACCCCCATGGCCTGCTCGGCCCGCTGGACTTTGTGCTCTTCCCCCTGCAGCGGCTGGATTGGAACACCCCCTACCGGGTCGAGGTAGACTACCGGGCGGGTGAGAAGCGCGGGCGGGTGGTCTGGCATTTCCGTACCCGTGACCCAGGGGCGCCGGTGCTGACCCTTAAGGCGAACGGCGAGACCCTGAACCCACCGCCGGGCAGCCGGCGTTTCGCGGTCCAGGTGCCGGCGGATTCGGGGATCGCGATCATCCGCAACATACAGTATCGCAGCTCCCCCGGCTTGGGGATTCGGGCCCGCATCTACGACGTCAACACCCTTATGTTCGAACTCACGGGCCCCAGATCCCAGGGCCTGGTGGAGGTCCGCCTGAGCGCGGGCTTCGGGTTTCGCCTGCAGCTGGAATCGGCAGCGGCCGTGCATACGCCCCGACCCTGAGTCTTCGCCTCGATCGGCCCAGGGCCCTGTTGGCCAGCGCCGGCTTTCGCTATTGCGCAGCGATGCTGTTATACTCCGCACCCATCAAAAGGCGCCCCTCGGTTGGGCGCCCGGTCTCGCCTAGTTCGCCACCCCGGCGCGTTCCATTCCCAAACAACCGAATACCATTTTGCCCGCGCCGCCCTGCGAGCTGCGCCGGCCCTCTTTGTTTTCAGGAGCAATACCCCAATGCCTTTCAGTGACCTCGGCCTGCTGGCCGAACTCCAGCGCGCGCTTTCCGATCAGGGCTACAGTGCGCCTACCCCAGTGCAGCGCCAGGCGATCCCGGTGATTCTCGAAGGCCGTGACGTCATGGCCGGCGCCCAGACCGGCACCGGCAAGACCGCCGGCTTCACCCTGCCGCTGTTGCAGCGGCTGCATGCATCCAGGACCTCCGGTCGCCCGGTGCGGGCCCTGGTATTGACCCCGACCCGCGAGTTGGCCGCCCAGGTGGGAGCCAGCGTCGAGACCTACGGCAAGTACCTGCCGCTGCGCTCGGCGGTGATCTTCGGCGGGGTCAAGATCAACCCCCAGATCGCCCAGTTGCGGCGCGGCGTGGATATCCTGGTGGCTACCCCGGGGCGCCTGCTCGATCACATCGGCCAGGGCAACCTGGACCTGTCCCAGGTCGAGGTGCTGGTGCTGGACGAGGCCGACCGCATGCTCGACATGGGCTTTATCCGCGACATTCGCCGGATTCTGGCTCTGCTGCCGGCCAAGCGCCAGAATCTGCTGTTCTCCGCCACCTTTTCCAATGAGATCAAGACCCTGGCCGACGGCCTGCTGGACCGCCCGGCGCTGATCGAGGTGGCGCGGCGCAATGCCACCGCCGAGGGGGTGGACCAGGTGATCCACCCGGTGGACCGGGAGCGCAAGCGCGAGTTGCTGTCGTTCCTGATCGGCTCCCAGGACTGGCGCCAAGTACTGGTCTTCACCCGTACCAAGCACGGCGCCAACCGCCTGTCTCAGCAGCTCGAGCGCGACGGTATCAGTGCCGCGGCGATCCACGGCAACAAGAGCCAGGGCGCTCGCACTCGGGCTTTGAAGGAGTTCAAGGAGGGCGATATCCGGGTGCTGGTGGCGACCGACATCGCTGCCCGCGGGTTGGATATCGACCGCCTACCGCACGTGGTCAACTACGAGCTGCCGAACGTAGCCGAGGACTATGTGCACCGCATCGGCCGCACCGGCCGGGCCGGCAACGAAGGCCAGGCGATCTCCCTGGTTTGCGTGGATGAGTACAAGCTGCAGCGCGACATCGAGCGCCTGCTCAAGCGCAGCATCCCGAAGCAACAGATTCCCGGTTACGAGCCGGACCCGACGATCGCTCCCGAGCCGATCCCCAACGGCCGCAACGGCCGCGGCGCAGGTGCCCGTTCGGAGGGAAACCGGGGCGGAACAGCGCGCCCCAGGCACAAGCCGGGCAACGGGGCCGGGGCCCGTGCGGCCGAAAAGCGAGGTTCGGCAGATGGCCGAGGGGCTCGCGCTCCGGGCCGGCGCCAGGGTGGTGAGGGCAATGCAGGGTCCCGCGGTCGCCGGAGCCGGTCTTCGTTGCTCGGCGGCTAGGAAAGCGCAATTCAATCCAGATTTCCCGCTACCGGCGAATCGGTTTCGGCCTGCCAAGCCACGCCCGGAAGCTCCAATAGCGCTCCGGTCAGGGCCCCGCCCAGGGCACCGCCGAGCAAGCCCGAGGGCAGCCCCTGCAGGATCTGGCCGATGGCCGCTACGCGGTCCGGGGGGAGGGTGCCGGCGGTGGTGCCGCCGATCAGCCAGATGCTGGCCGCCACCACGGCGGCGATCAGGGCGGCCACCAGCGGCGCGCTGAGCCGAGCCGGAACCAGGCGGCTGCAGCTGGAGAGCAGGGGGGCGGTAAACAGCAGGTAGCTGGCGCCAACGCCAGCGGCCGCCAATCCTGCCAGCAGCGCCGCAGGCAGCGGACGCTCAGAGTGGGGTGCACAGTATCAAGGTGGCAATGCTGGCCAGGGCGCCTGCTAGGGTGCCTATCAAGGCCACCTGCATGGCCGCGTAAAAGGCGGCGGTCACCGCCCCGGCGCCAGCGGTCGCTGCCAACAGTGTGGTACCGGGTGGCGGCTGAAGGTGCAGCAAGACACCGAACAGCCCCGAGCCCAGGGTCCCGAACAGGGCACCCGCCAAGCCCCAAACCAGGGCGCGCAGTATCGCCAACCCGGGTCTACGTACAGCTTCCATTGGCGGCTCCGAATCAAGGCTAGCCCAACAGCAAACATAGCCGTTGCGGGAGCGCTGGTTCCAAGCCGCGGTTACGGCAGCCTAGGGTCGGGGATCGCGTCCAGCCGCTCGCACAGCAGTTGGGCGCCGTCCAGCAGCCGCGGGCCAGGCCGGTGCATGAGGTCGGCGGGGAGCCGGATCAAGCGGTCTTCACGCACCGCGGTCAGGCGTGGCCATTGCTGCCATTGGGCCAGGGGGTCGCTGGCCTCGCCGGCTTCGTAGGTCGCCAGCATCGCCTGGGGATCGGCTGCCAGCACTGCCTCTCGGCTAACCTGGGCGGCGCCCGCGGGCAGGCTTTCGAAGATATTGCGGCCGCCGCACAACTCCAGTACCCGACTGATCAGATGCTGGCCGTCGACGCTCATCAGCGGCTGCGGCCAGAGTTGGTAAAACACCGGCAGCGGTGGGTCTCGGTGGTAGCGGGCGCGCAACTCGTGCAGGCGCCGGCGCAGGGCCTCGGCTGTGGGCTCGGCGCTGGACTCGGTGCCGGCCAAGCGGCCGATAGCCTCGAGGTCGTCGGCAATGGCTTCCAGGGTCTGGGGGTCGCTGCGGTAGATCTGAATTCCCAGCTCCTGCAGCCAGTCCAGGTCTTGGGCCCGGTTGCCGAGGGGCCAGGCGATCACCAGGTCTGGTTGCAGGCCGAGGATGCGTTCGCGATCCAAGCGAGCGGCGTCGCCGATCCGGGGTAGTTTGCTGGCCGCGGGTGGGTAGTCGCTGTGGGCCACGCTGGCCAGCAGGTACTGGCCGGCACCGGCCGCGTACACCAGTTCCGCGCCATGGGGAGCGAGACTGACGATGCGTCGGGCCGGGAACTGGTCGGCGCTGCCCTGGGCTGCCGCCAGCATTACCAGCAGCAGCGTCGACAGGCGTCGCCTCACAAACGGGTGCGGCCGTGGAACAGTACGGTCGGCGGGCGCTCGCCGTCGCTGCGGATACGGGAGATCGAGGCGGTGGCCACCGACATGCGATACATGGAGCCGAGCGGGGCCTGCAGGACATGGGTCAGGGCGGCGCGGATCACCCCAGCATGGGTAACCACCAGGGTGTGCTGTCCCTGGTGACGCTGCAGGATATCTCCGATGGCCGTGTTCACTCGGGCGCTGAAGGCATCCAGGGGTTCGGCCCCGGACGGACGGTTGCGCACCGGGTCGCAATAGAAGCGGGTAACCAGTTCGGGATCGCGCTGGCGCAGCTCGTCGGCGCTGTGGCCTTCCCAGTCGCCGAAACCCACCTCGCGCAGGCGCGGGTCCTCGGCCACCGGCAGCGCCAATCGGTCTCCCAGTGCCTCCGCGAACTGGCGGCAACGGCTCAGCGGCGAGCAGACGATCTGACGCCAAGGGCGGGCGCCGTTGACTGCCGCCCACATCTCGGCCCAGCCTTCTTCGCTCAGGGGGTCGTCGATCTGCCCCCGATAACGGCGGCCCCCCACCGGGGTTCCGTGGCGCAACAAGTCGATGGTGGTCGCTTGGCTCATGTCGAAAGACTTCCTAGGTCGCGGCGGAATCGGCCCCAGTCGAAGGCGGGGCCGGGGTCGGTCTTGCGCCCGGGGGCGATGTCGCTATGGCCGATCAGGCGCTCCGGGGTAATCGCAGGGTACTGGTCCATGATTTCGCCGACCAGCCGGGCCATGCTGGCGTATTGGAGATCGGTGAACGGGATGTGGTCCGTCCCCTCGAGCTCGATGCCGATGGAAAAGTCGTTGCAGCGCTCGCGACCCCGAAAGCTGGATACCCCGGCGTGCCAGGCCCGTAGCTGTAAAGGCACGTACTGGATGGCGGAGCCATCGCGCCGAATCAGCAGGTGGGCCGACACCCGCAACCCGGCGATGGCACGGAAATAGGGGTGGGCTCGGGGATCGAGCCGGTTGTGGAACAGGTCATCGATCCAGGG
>CBDUCL010000215.1:0-5446 GCA_965365625.1 uncultured Chromatiales bacterium
AACTGCAACCGCGCCGGCGCAGCGCCCACAAGGGGGACTTCGGCCACGTGCTGGTACTCGGCGGCGCTCCCGGCTTCGCCGGCGCGGCGCGCCTGGCCGGAGAGGCGGCGGCCCGAAGCGGCGCCGGCCTGGTGAGCCTGGCCACCCACCCGCAGCATGCGGCGGTGATCGCCGCCGCCCGCCCCGAGCTGATGTGCCACGGGGTGGGAGAACCGGCGGAGCTGGAGCCGCTGCTGGCCCGGGCCAGCGTGCTGGCACTGGGGCCGGGCCTGGGACGCTCGGACTGGGCGCGCGGATTGCTCGCTAAGGCCCTGGCCAGCCGAGTACCCAAGGTGGTGGATGCAGACGCCCTCAACCTGCTGGCCGAGGCGCCCCAACGGCGCGACGATTGGGTACTCACCCCCCACCCTGGGGAGGCGGCGCGGTTACTCGGGTCGGGCCACTTGACGTCAGTGAAGTAGAGCTCGGCGTAGGCCAGCTGCCAGAGCAGGAAGTTCGAGATTCGACGCTCGCCCGAGGTACGGATCAAGAGGTCTGGATCGGGCACGCCGGCGGTGCAATCCGATCGCTTCGCCGCCGTCCGCCGGTTGCAGCAGCGTTATGGTGGGGTCTGTCTGCTCAAGGGCGCCGGTAGCCTGGTGCAGGGGCCGGGACAGCGCCCACCAGGGGTCTGCAGTCAGGGCAATCCGGGCATGGCCAGCGGCGGCATGGGGGACCTGCTGACCGGCATTATTGCCGGCCTGCTGGCCCAGGGCTTCGACCCGGAACAGGCCGCGGAGCTTGGAGTCTGCCTGCATGCCCGAGCCGGCGACCTGGCTGCGGCCACCGGAGAGCGCGGGCTGCTGGCCAGCGATCTGTTGCGCCCCTTGCGCGGGCTGATGAATCCGGAGGCGGCGCCTTGTTGACCCTGACGGCGGACTCGGAGCGGGCACAGGAGGCGCTGGGAGCCCGCCTGGCCCGAGCCTGCCCCGAAGCCTGTAGCATCTGGCTACAAGGTGACCTGGGGGCCGGCAAGACTACCCTGGTGCGGGGCTTTCTGCGCGGGCTCGGTCACCAAGGGCCGGTCAAGAGCCCGACCTATACCCTGATCGAGCCTTACCGGCTGGCGCACCGCAGTTGCTATCACCTGGACCTCTATCGCCTGGGCGACCCGGAGGAATTGGAATACCTGGGCCTGCGCGACCTGCTGGGTGAGTCGTGCATCTTGTTGGTGGAATGGCCGGAACGCGGTGCGGGCTGGCTGCCAGAGCCGGACCTGCGCATCTCCATCGCCTATGCGGCGCCCGGCCGCTGCCTGACGCTCAGCTCCGGGTCACCTCTCGGGGCGCGCGTCCTGGAGCAGTTTCGAGCACTAGATTCAATGTAGAAAGTTGGCATATCCCAACGATTAATATAGAAAAAAAGAAAAACATCTGCTATCGTTCCAAACATGTGGCAACTGAATAACGGATAATTTCGCCCAACCACGGGGCAAACCGGCATGCGCAAACTCCTGGCTCTGCTGCTGTTGCTCGGCGGGATGCCGCTCCAGGCCCAAACGGTGGCAGTGAGCGGCGTGCGCCTGTGGACCGCTCCGGATCACACGCGCCTGGTATTCGATGCCGCCGCCGCCATCGAGCATAAGGTATTCAGCCTCGATGACCCGAAACGCCTGGTAATCGACCTCCAGGCGGTGACGTTTCAGGCCAGTCCCCCGGCCCCCAAAGCCGAGGACCCGCTGATCCGCCGGATTCGCAGCGCCAAGCGCAATGGCGGTCAGGACTTGCGGGTGGTGCTCGATCTCAAGCAGGCGGTGCGCCCCAAGAGCTTTCTGCTGAAGCCCAACCGGAAGTATGGGCATCGCTTGGTAGTGGACCTGTATCCCAGCGCGCAAGCGGCGGGCAAGGCGGCCCAGTCGGTTACCAAATCCATCGATCAGGCCCGTTCCCGGGACGTGGTGATCGCCATCGATGCCGGCCACGGTGGCGAGGACCCGGGAGCCCGTGGCCCCAAAGGGACCTATGAGAAGAACGCGGTGTTGGCAATTGCCCGCAAGCTGGAGGCGCTGGTGAAACGCGAACCCGGCATGCGTCCGGTAATGATCCGCGACGGCGATTACTATGTCGGCCTGCGCCAGCGTATGGCGAAGGCGCACCAGGCTCGGGCCGATCTGTTTATCTCCATCCACGCCGATGCCTTCCGCGACCGTCGGGTGCGCGGGTCTTCTGTCTACACCCTGTCCGAGCGCGGAGCCAGCAGCGAGGCCGCGCGTTGGTTGGCGGACAGCGAGAACGCCGCCGACCTGGTGGGTGGGGTAGGGGGCGTGAGCCTGGAAGACAAGGACCAGCTTCTGGCCTCGGTGCTGCTGGACCTCTCCCAGACCGCCGCCATGGAAGCCAGCAACGAGGTGGCTCAGGAGGTACTCGGAGAACTCAGCAAGCTGGGAAAGACCCATAAACGCCAGGTCCAGCAGGCAGGATTCATGGTGCTCAAGTCACCGGACATCCCTTCTCTGCTGGTCGAGACGGCTTTCATCTCCAACCCGCGGGAAGAGCGTAGGCTTAAAGACCCCAATCACCAGCACCGGCTTGCCGTCGCCCTGATGCAGGGCATCCGTGACTTCTTCCATCGCAGCCCGCCCCCCGGCACTTGGCTGGCCGACAACCGCAAGCCGCCGAGCGAGCATGAGTACGTGATCAGCCGTGGCGACACGCTGTCCACCATTGCCCAGCGCCATCGGGTGAGCCTATCGATTCTGAAGCAATTCAACGGCCTGTCCAGCGACCGGATTCGGATTGGCCAGAAGTTACGGATTCCGTTGCCTGAAGGCTGAGAAGCTCGGCGCGAGGCGTGAGGCGTGAGGGGTTAGGCGTGGCCGCTTTTCACGCCTCACGCTTCACCTTGAGCAGCTCACCCCGTAAACTTCACCCCTTACACCTCACTGCTCCCCCCTAACCGTAATTGCCTGAGCCGCTCCTCGTGAAGCCGATCCAGCTATTGCCAGCGCAACTGGTCAATCAAATCGCCGCCGGTGAGGTGGTGGAGCGTCCGGCGTCGGTGGTCAAGGAGTTAGTGGAAAACAGTCTCGACGCCGGGGCGACGCGCATTCAAGTGGATATTGAGCAGGGCGGCATCAAGCGTATCCGGGTGCGCGACGATGGTGAGGGCATTCCCAAGGAACAGTTAGCCCTGGCGCTGTCCCGCCATGCCACCAGCAAGCTCTCCAGTCTGCAGGAGTTGGAACGGATCGCCAGCATGGGGTTCCGCGGCGAGGCCCTGCCCAGCATTAGCTCGGTGTCACGCCTGACGCTGAGCTCCCGGGCCCGGGGCGCCGAGCACGCCTGGCGCGTTAGCTCCGACGGCGGGACCGAGCTGCCGGAACCCGAGCCGCTCGCCCACCCCGAAGGCACCACCCTCGAGGTGCTGGATCTGTTCTACAATACGCCGGCGAGGCGCAAGTTTTTGCGCACCGAAAAGACCGAATACGGCCATCTGGAGACGGTACTGCGGCGCCTGGCCTTGTCCCGTTTCGATGTCGGGTTCAGCCTCCGGCACAACCAGCGTGAGATCTGGAACCTACCTCGGGCCGAGACCGCGCAGCAGAGGCAGCGCCGAGTCGGCGAGCTGACCGGGCGCGGCTTCCTCGAGCAGGCCCTGTGCCTGGAGCACGCCGCGGCAGGCCTGCGGCTCTGGGGCTGGATCGCCCGGCCGACCTATTCCCGCAGCCAGGCGGACAGCCAGTATTTCTACGTCAACGGCCGCATAGTGCGCGATCGCCTGGTAACGCATGCGGTGCGCCAGGCCTACAAGGACGTGCTCTACCATGACCGCCAACCGGCCTATCTTTTGTACCTGGAGCTGGATCCGCTGCTAGTGGACGTCAATGTGCATCCTACCAAGCATGAGGTGCGCTTCCGCGAAGGTCGTCTGGTGCACGACTTCCTGTTCCGCACCCTGCACCAGGTGCTGGCCGACGACCGCCCGGCGGCGGCCCCCTCGGCGCCGGGCGCCGCCCCGGTACCGACCTTCGGCCCTGCGTCCGAGCCGCGGGCTGAATCCCGGCAGCACAGCATGCCCCTGCACCTGGGGGAGCAGCGCTCCGCTTACCAGGCCAGCTTCCGGGCCCAGCAGCCGGCCGAAGTCCCTGCCGCGCCGCCAGCGGCCGCCGACAGTCCCCCGGATACGCTGCCCCTGGGCCTGGCCCTGGCTCAGCTGCACGGCATTTACATCTTGGCCCAGAATGCCGAGGGCCTGGTGCTGGTGGACATGCACGCGGCTCATGAGCGCATCGTTTACGAGCGCTTCAAACAAGCCTGGGAGGCTGAGGAGGTGCAGCGCCAGCCGTTGCTGGTGCCAGTGGCGGTCAAGGTCAGCCCCCGCGAGGCCGACCTGGCCGAGGAGCAACAGGCGATGCTGCGCCGGCTCGGCATGGAGATCAGCCGGGTCGATCGCGAAACCCTGGTGATCCGGGAGATCCCGGCCATGCTTCGCGGCGCCGACGCGGAGCGGTTGCTGCGTGACCTGCTCTCCGACTTGGTGGTTCACGGCAGCAGTGCCCGCATCCGCGACGAGATCAACTCGGTGCTTGGCACCATGGCCTGTCACGGTGCGGTGCGGGCCAACCGGCGCCTCGGCCTGGAGGAGATGAATGCCTTGCTGCGGGACATGGAGCGCACCGAGCGCAGCGGCCAGTGCAACCACGGGCGCCCGACCTGGGTTCGGCTCAAGATCGCCGACCTGGACAAGCTTTTTATGCGCGGCCAGTAGGGCGTGAGCGCCGTCTCGCAAGCCCAGGGCGAACTGCCGCCGGCGGTCTTCCTGATGGGACCCACCGCCTCCGGCAAGACCGAGCTGGCGGTGGCCCTGGCCGAGCACCTACCCTGCGGCATCGTCAGCGTCGATTCCACGCTGGTCTACCGGGGCCTGGACATCGGGTCCGCGAAGCCAGAGCCTGAACTCCTGAGCCGGTTCCCGCACCGGCTGGTCGATATCTGCGATCCCAGCGAGACCTATTCCGCTGCCCGGTTTCGGGACGACGCCCTGGCGGCCATGGGCGAGATCGACGCAGCCGGTCGCTTGCCTCTACTAGTGGGCGGCACCATGCTCTACTTCCGCGCCCTGGAGCAGGGCCTGTCTCGGCTGCCGGAGGCCAATCCGGGCCTGCGCGCGCGCCTGATCGGTGAGGCCGAACGGTTCGGCTGGCAGGCGCTGCATCAGCGTCTGACTCGGCTCGACCCGGTGGCCGCCGGCCGTATCCATCCCAACGACCCCCAGCGCATCCAACGCGCCCTGGAAGTAATCGAGCTCACCGGCCGGTCTCTCTCTGAACAGCAACAACGGCGGGGCCCCGGGTTGCCCTATCGGCTGCTCAAGTTGGCCCGGGCCCCGATGCAGCGCGCGGAGCTGCACCGCCGGATCGAACTGCGCTTCCGCCAGATGCTGGAGCAGGGCTTCGAAGACGAGGTTC
>CBDUCL010000216.1:0-5402 GCA_965365625.1 uncultured Chromatiales bacterium
GATCCAAGACCTGTCGGAAGTCAGCCCCCTTTCGGGGCAGGGCAAAGTTAGAACCCCTATCCAGTCGATTACAGACCGGCATTGCGGGATGTTTCGGGCGCTGAATGCCGTTACGGGCTGGGGCGCTTATCTGGTGTTCAGGCCCGGCGGCCATGGCGCGGAGATATCGAACAACTTCCTTTCGGGGTCGGCCAGGAGGTACGTATGGGCTACTCGCTGTCGGTTCGACCCAGCAATCCGCGCTTGCAGTAAAAGCGGCATCCGTCGGGCCCGCTGCCCACGACTTGGCGGGTTCCGGGAGGCAGCCGCAACCAAGTACCGAGTGGGAAACGTTGGCCATCTGTTTCCAATTCGCCCTCCAGCAGCAGGATCTCCGCGCCTTCGGGGTAGTCTCTGGCGATGCCTTCGGCTCCGGGGGCCAGCCGCTCCAGGGATACGGATTCAAGGCCATGAGCGCCCAATGGGATTACCGAAAGTTGGGGGTGCTCGGTCGCCTGCCAAGCCAGATCGCCGGGGTGGACCACCACCCGCTGGTGGTCGTCGGGCTGGAACTGGCAGAGCTTGACGAACAGTTCGCACCCCATCTCGGTCCAGGGCGCATGCACCCAGCCGCGGGGGTTGCGCACATAGCTGCCGGCGGGGAAGTCGCCGGAGGTGTCGGAGAAGGTGCCGGACAGCACCAGGATCTCCTCGCCGCCGGGGTGGCCGTGCTCGTCGAAGCGGCTGCCGGGCTCGAAGCGCACAATGCTGGTCAGCCGCGGTTGATCGTGTCCGATCAGTTCCAGACGCTTGCGCCAGACGCCGCCGGCGGGGGAGGCCTGCCATTCCATGCGGCCGGTGTCCACCGCCAGCGGGCGGGAGAAGTCCGCGTGGATCTGGGGCTCGCGATCGTCGTCGCCGAAGGCAGCGCCGCCGGCCCGGGGATCGAGCCGCAGCGTTTTCCTGTGGGCGCCCATCAGAAGCCCTCCCGGTCGGGCCGGATGTCCAGCTCGTGGGTCCAGGCTGAGCGCTGCTGCTGCAACAAGTGCAGACAACTGGCCGCCACAGCCCCGGGGTCCAGGCATTCCTCCCGGGTCATTTGGAACTGGTCCCGGGCGCGGTCGCTCCAGATGACGCCGTCGATCACCAGGTGGGCGGCGTGGATCCCTTGGGGGCCGAGTTCCCGGGCTAGGGACTGGGCCAGGCCGCGCAGGGCGAACTTGGCGCTGGCGAAGGCGGCGAAGCGGGCGCCGGCCTTGACGGAGGCGGTGGCGCCGATGAACAGCAGGGCGCCTTCCCCGGCCGCCAGCATGGCCGGCAGGACTCGCTGTGCCCCGTGCACTGCGCCCAGGCAGGTGGTGCGCCAAAGGGTTTCGAAATCCCCCGGGTCGGTCTCGAGGAAGGGTTGCATGTGCAGGCGTGCCGCGTTGTGCACATAGACGCCGGGCGGGCCGAAGCGGTCCTCGGCTTGGCTGATGGCGGCATCGACCTGGGCAGCGTCGGCGAGGTCGCAGGCGAGCGGAAGAAAGCGCTCGGGGCCCAGTGCTTTGAGCAGGGCCTCGCCGGGACCGGCACTGCGGGCAAGTCCGACGACACGATAACCGGCACCAGTTAGCTCTCGACATAGCGCACCGCCGAGTCCGGGGCCGATACCGGCGACGATGGCGGTACGAGTTGGGTCAGTCATGGTCGGGTCCTCCCTCAGATAATGCCGAGCAGCGTCAGTGCCAGCGCCATTTCGGCGCCGAAGCCTGCGATCAGAAAAGCCAGCGTGCGCAGGTAGGGGATGCCCAGTGTAAACACGATGTAGTGGGCGAGCATACCGAAAAAGTAGAGAGGGGCCGCGGCGGCGGTGACGCCGTTGCTGACGCCAGCGACGTGCGCAGCCAGGATGAGTGCGGCGAACAGGGGAAAGTTTTCCATGGCCACCCCGTGGGCGGCTTGGGCCCGACGCGCCCAGGCGGCAGGCTGGGTCTCATTCTCGGCGGTGTTTCGCATCGCCTCCAGAATGCCCTGGGAAGCCATACGGTTGAGGATATAGGGCACCCAGTAAAGGGCCACGACCAAGGCGGTTAAGCTCAACCAGTGGAGTTCGGCGGTCATCGGGCTTGCTCCTTATTCTCTTGCTTGATGTGATTGGAAGGTCGGTGCCAGTGCGGCGCAAGCTTTCGGGACTTGCGGAGCGGAAGCGCCTTCTGGCCTTGAGAGAAAGCCTAGGGCGACCTAGACTTATTTTGAAATTCTTTTATGAAATAGATTGATTGGGCTAGCCTATATATCGAAATGAACTTAAATCAATTGCGCTTCGTCCAGGCGGTCGCCCGTCAGCAGTCGTTCAGTCGTGCGGCGGAGCAGTGTCACGTCACCCAGCCCACGCTGTCGAACGGTGTCGCTCAGTTGGAGGACGAACTGGGGGCCCGGTTGTTCGACCGCACGACCCGCTCGGTGAAGTTGACTCCGTTCGGAAAGCATCTGTTGCCGAGCATCAACCGGACCCTTGCGGATGTCGAAGAGATCCGGGCCCTGGCCAAAGGCTGGCGGAACCCGGAGCATCGGTTGGTGCGCTTCGGGGTGTCGCCAGTGGTGGACATGCGGCTGCTGTTGGAGGTGCTGGCGCCGTTTCGTGAGCGTTTCCCGGATGTGGAGCTGTTCTTCAAAGAATGCGTGGTCGATGACCTGGACGCCCGGCTGAGCGTTGGCGAGATCGATCTCATGCTATTTCCGAGGCGGGAGCCGGGGCCGGGGCAGGGGAGCAGCGTTCTATACGCCGAGCCGCTGTTGTATCTACCCCGAGAAGGCGGGCCCCTGGCCGGGAGCGATCAAGCGATTCGCATGGCGGAGGCCGCCCAGGAACGATTGATTCTCACCATGGACGGCTGTGGTCTGCGACCTGTCACGCTTGGGCTGTTCGCCGACGGCGGCCATGCGATCCAAGAGTACCCGGGGCAAGCGATCAGTTACCGGGCGGTCGAGGAATGGGCGTCGCTCGGGATCGGCGGCGGCATTCTCCCCCGTTCCAAGATCAGTGCCGGGAGCACATTGGCCCGCCCGTTATTGACCGATGACGGTGAGCCGGTGTCGGTGACGCTGCAGCTTGTCTGGCAGTCCGCGATCACCGGCGGCGCCCATCTGGACGCCCTGATCGACTATCTTCAGACTCGGGGACGTCAGCTTGCTTTGGAGATTGCGGCCTGACGAGCCGCCAGAGTGGGGGAGGGAAGGAAAGCCCTTGGGTGGCTGGAACCGTCCTGTCGTTGGGGCAGCCTATGGCGCCTTGGCCAACTGCTTTTCCAGTTCCTGAATCCGCTGCTCCGCGGCCGCCAGCCGCTCCTCGATCTCGACCTCGCGGCTGACGTCCTTTTGTACCCCGATATAGTAGGTGACGCCGTCTTCTTCATTCACGATCGGCGTGATGCTGAGCTCGTTCCAGAACGGGCTGCCGTCCTTGTGGTAATTGCGCAGCCGCACCCGGCAGGGCTGGTTGGCTTCGATGGCAGCGCGGATGGTCTTGCGCGCCTCCTGTTCCCGATCCTCGCCCTGCAGGAAACGGCAGTCCTGGTAGAGGATGTCCTCTTCGGTATAGCCGGTCAGGCGTTCGAAGGCCTCGTTGACATAGAGCAGGATGGTGTCGTCGCCCTCCTGCTCGGCAATCACCAGTCCGTCGTTGGCGGTGTCGATTGCTTTCTTGAGCAGATGCAGGCTGATGGGGAGATGTTTCATAAGGATGAGCCGGGCTTACAGTTTCCCCCATAATAGAAACTGGACCTGTACAGTCAACCATTTTTCGCTGAGGCCGATGCTACAAGACCCGTGCTAGGCGTTCCGGTCTCGGCTGCACGCGCTCGAAGCTGCCTGTTTGCGGGCGAACGCCTACAATTGCCAACGATCGCCGCCGACGCGGCGGCGCAATGGTGAGATTACCGGATGTCCGCCTTACCCTTGCCCGGCCCCCGCGGCCTGCCTCTGTTGGGCAGCGTCTCCCCCTTCCTGCGCCACGGCATCCTCGGGGCTTTCACCTCCCTGGCGGAGCGCTACGGTCCCTGTTACCGCCTGCCTTTGCCGCTGGGTCACACCGCGGTCTGCCTGGCCCATCCCGACGGCGTGGAGCGGGTGCTGCGCAGCAACCGGGAGAACTACCCCAAGGGTTCGGTCTACGACGGGGCGCGCCTGCTGCTCGGCAACGGCCTGGTGACCGCGGAGGGGGAGGAGTGGCAGCGCCACCGCGACCTGGCGCAACCAGCCTTCAAGAACGCCCAGTTGGCCCGCTACCTGCAAACCATGGGCGAGTGCACCGAGGAGATGTTGACGCAGTGGCGGCGGTTGCCTCAGGGGCAGGTCTTCGATCTTGGCGCCGCCATGACCCGGCTGACCCTGGCCATCGTCGGCCGTACCCTGTTCGGGCTCGACCTCAGCCACCAGGGCAGCGAGGCCGGGCAGGCCTTTCGCGACGGCCTGCGGGGCATCGGCAGCCGTGGGCCCGGCCCGCTGCAGGTGCCGTTGTGGCTCCCGACCCCGGTCAACCTGCGCTTTCGCCGCGCCCTGGTAACCCTGGACCGGCTGGTGTTCGAGGTGATCCATCGCTTCCGGGCCGGCGAGGCCGAGGATGGGGAGAACACGCTGCTCGGGGCCCTGATGGCGGCCCGGGACCCGCAGACAGGGGAAGCTCTGAGCGACCGCCAATTGCGCGACGAAGTCATCACCCTCTACCTGGCGGGCCACGAAACCACCGCCAATCTGCTCACCTGGACCTTTTACGCCCTCGGCCGGGCCCCCGAGGTGGCGCGGCTCCTGGAGGCCGAGCTGGACGCCCTGGGCGGCGGTGCCCCGGACCTGGAGGACATGAAGGGGCTCAGCTATGCCCCCATGGTGCTGTCCGAGGTGCTGCGGCTGTATCCCCCGGCCTGGACCATCGCCCGGGACGTGGCGGGCCCGGATACCGCCTGCGGCTATGCGATTCCGGGCCGGGGCTTCGTGCTGCTGTCGCCGTTTATCACCCAGCGCCTGGAGGCTTTCTGGCCGGATCCCCTGCGCTTCGATCCCGAGCGCTTCGCGCCGGCCAATGCCAAGGAGCGGCACCCCTTCGCCTGGTTCCCGTTCAGCGCCGGTCCGCGGGTATGCATCGGCAAGCGCTTCTCGATGTACGAGGCCCAGCTGGTGTTGGCGATGGTGATGCGGGCTTTTCGGGTGCGCCTGGAGACCAGGGAAGTAGGGTTCAAGGCGGAAGGCACCCTGCACCCGGACCGTCCGGTCATGGCGCGCCTGGAGCCCAGGGGCTAAGTCTTGCCCGCGCAGCCTGCTTGGGCTGTTGCGCCACGAGACTTCCGGATGGGCTGGGCAATCGGACCAGCGGTCCCCATGTAGCAAAGAATCGGCCCAGGGCGGTGTCGATCCAATCGCCCGCGTTCTGGCTCAATGCGGCGGCA
>CBDUCL010000217.1:0-5391 GCA_965365625.1 uncultured Chromatiales bacterium
GCGCCGGCTTCATCGGTTGCATCATCATGGAGGCCCTGGTGGAGCGCGGGGTCCGGCTCGAAGTGCTGGAGATGGACCAACGCATGGTCCCGAGGATGATGGACCAGGCCGGCGGCGAGTTGATCAAGAAATGGTGCAACCAGCGCGGAGTGGGGGTGCACACCTCGGCGCGGGTACGGGGCTTGCAGCCCGAGGCGGGCGGGGGCCTGCGGCTGGAGTGCGAGGGAGCGCCCGACCTCTCTGCCGACCTGGTGGTGGTGGCCACCGGGGTAAAGCCTAACATCCAGTTCCTGGGCGGCAGCGGGATTGCGGTTGGCCAGGGGGTGCAGGTCGACGAGCACCTGCGCAGCAGCGCCCCCGATGTCTATGCCGCGGGCGACGTCTGTGAGGGGTTGGACTGGTCCACGGGTAGCCGTGCCGTGCATGCCATCCAGCCCGCCGCCAGCGAACATGGGCGCATCGCGGCACTGAATATGGCGGGGGAAGAGACCGCCTACCGCGGCAGCCTGAACATGAATGTGCTGGACACCCTGGGGCTGATCTCGAGTTCCTTCGGCGAGTGGATGGACCGCCCCGGCGGTGAAACCGCCAGCCGCATCGACCCCGAGCGCTTCCGCTATCTGCGGCTCCAGTTCGAGGATGACCGCCTGGTGGGCGCCATCGGCCTGGGCCTGACCCAGCACGTGGGCATACTGCGCGGCCTGATCCAGAGCCGGCTGCACCTGGGGGTGTGGAAGCAACGCCTGCTGGCGGACCCGACCCGCATTATGGAGGCCTACCTGGCCTGCACCCAGTTTCCCCAGGACGTTCAGACCCCAGCATGAGGTTGACGCTCAAACTGTTCGCCTCCCTGGCCCGCTACCTGCCGTCCGGGGCCGAGCGCAATCAGGCGCTGATTGAGGTGCCGGAGGGCACCACCCCACTGCAGGTCCTGGAGCAATACCAAGTGCCCACCGCCGAAGTCCATCTGGTGCTGGTCAACGGCGTGTTTCTGCCCCCCAGTCAGCGTACTCGGGCCCTCAAAGCGGGGGACGAACTGGCCATTTGGCCCGCGGTGGCCGGCGGCTGAAGACCTCCATGCAGGTCAGCTTCGAGCGCCACATGGGCCTGACCCGCGCGGAGTTCCTGCGCAGCCTGCCCGAGGCCCTGGGCCATCCCCATTACCGCATCGATGGCGACCGCATCGAGATCGAGGATCCCGCGGGCCCCATCCTGATAGCACTGGGACCGGCCGGAGAGCGCCGCATCGGCATGCTGAGGCTGCCGGTGACCCGGGTGGCGTTTCAGTTCGGGGAGATGCCCGAGGCCGAGCGGGATCGCTTCATGGCCCGTTTCGAGCGCTACTTCCAGCGCGGGGGCGGTTGAGGCTCAGTGCAGCGCCGGGGGTGCCAGCGCCGCCTCCAGCTGTTGCAGTCTCCGATGCGCCTGATCGCGGATCGGCGCCGCCGCGTCCAGCCCCGCCACCAACGCGCTGGCCTGCGTGTGCAGTGCCTCCACCTGGGACGGATCGAACAGCAGCAGCGCGGCGGCCAGGGCCGGCTCGGTCTCGCTGAGCAGGCTCGCGGCCAGCTCCTCCGGGGGGATGGGGGTATCCGGATTCAGCAGGTCGGCGATCAGGGGCTGCTGGAGTAACGCCTGGTGCAGGCGGCGGGCCTCTTCCTCCTGGCGCAACTCCTCTTGGGCGGCGCTGTCGTTGCCGGCGCCCTTCCATACCGCCTGCATGATCACGCCGATCAGCTTGTTGATCGCCTCCATCAACCGGGCCTGGTCCCCCGCCAGGCCGGCAGCCTGCTCGTAGGCCTTGTCCAGGTCCTCCTTGAGGGCCAGCACTTGGTCGCTCTCGGCGGTCGGGGGCAAAGTCACTGCCCGCTCCATCAATGCCTGAAAGGCCGGTTCGAAGTCCCGGGCCTCGGCCTGGTCGGCGAGCTTGGCTTGGCGCAGTTGCTCCGGATCAACCCCTGCAGCCGGACCGAACAGGGGGTTGCCATGGCGGCGGCGCAGTTGCCGCTCGCGCGGGCCGGGACGATCGCTGAAGCTGAGGCTCATTACGGTTGGGAATCTGGTTCGGAAGGATGCTGGGACACTCAAGACGAACAGCTTACCACAATGCGCCGGCCCCACTCCGGGGGCGGCGCGGCATAGACCTGCATCTCGGGCTGCTCGTCGAAGGGCCGGCTCAACAGCGCCAACAAGCGCTCGATCTCGCCGTAGTCGCCGCCCTCGGCCCGCTCGATGGCCGCCTGGGCCAGATAATTGCGCAACACGAATTTGGGATTGACGGCCCGCATGCGCTCCGCCCTTTCCCCGTCCTCACTCTGCTCGGCGCCGAGGCGAGCCCGGTAATCCCTTGCCCAGGCATCGAAGGACTCCCGTTCGATGAACTGATCGCGAATCGGCGTATCCGCCGCCGGGTCTTCCTGACGCAGACCGCACAGGGCGCGAAAGACGTTGGTATAGTCTGCGCGGTTGCGGTGCATGCGCGCGAGCAGGTCGGCGCACAGGTCCTGGTCCCGGGAATCGCGGTCGCGTAGGCCGAGCTTGGCCCGCATGCCCTGGGCGTAGGTTTCGACCAGCGCCGGCTGGTAGTCGCCCAGCACCGCCCGCGCCTTTTCCGCCGCCGCCTCGCCGTTCTCGTCCAGCAGCGGCAGCAAGGCCTGGCCGAAGCAGCTCAGGTTCCAGAGCCCGATCTCCGGCTGCTTGTCGAAGGCGTAGCGGCCCTGATAGTCGGAGTGGTTGCAGACGAAGCCTGGATCGTAGTCGTCGAGGAAGCCATAGGGGCCGTAGTCCAGGGTCAGGCCGAGCACCGACATATTGTCGGTGTTCATCACCCCGTGGGCGAAACCCACCAACTGCCACTGGGCGATGAGCCGGGCAGTGCGCCGCACCACCTCCCGCAACAGTTCCAGATAGGGCTCGGCGCACTCGCGCAGATGCGGATAATGGTGCTCGATCACATAATCGGCCAGCCGTTGCAGCCGATCGAACTGGCTGCGGTAATAAAACACCTCGAAGGAGCCGAAGCGAACGTGACTGGGAGCCATGCGCAACAGCATGGCGCCGCGTTCGATGCGCTCGCGATAGACCTCCTCTTCGCTGCCGAACAGACACAGGGAGCGGGTACTGGGGATGCCCAGGCCGTGCATGGCCTCGCCGCACAGGTATTCGCGCACGCTGGAGCGCAACACGGCCCGGCCGTCGCCGTCTCTAGAGAAGGGGGTAAGGCCCGAACCCTTGAGTTGCAGGTCCCACTTTTCGCCGCGGCTATTGCGCACCTCACCAAGTAGGATGGCGCGACCATCCCCCAACTGAGGCACGTAGCGGCCGAACTGGTGGCCGGCATAGAGCATCGCCAGGGGTTCGCTGCCGGGCAGCTTGCGGGCGCCGGTCAGATAGTCGACGAACTCGGGGCGCGCGGCCTGTTCCGGGTGCAGATCGATCAGCTCGGCGGCCCGCGAATTGAAACTGGCTAGGTGTGGCGACTCCAAGGGCGTTGGGTCTAACCGGGCGTGGAAGGCGGCGGGAAGCCGAGCATAGGTGTTTTCGAAGTCGAGCTGTTCCAGCGTTCTCATGCTGGCTGATTGGGGTCGACGAGCAGGCAGTTCAACCCTCCAGCCGCAGTGGTTTGGGCAAACCTCGGTTGGATTCCTGCTAAGCTTGGCAGGTGCATTGGCGCAACGCAGCCGATGACGACAAGGAGACCGAGGGCGATGCATCGACCATTCCAACCAATCGCCTGGCTGCTCGCGGGCCTGCTGACGGCGGCCTCCGGCCAGGCCGAGATTTACCGTTGGATCGACGACGAAGGAAAGCTGCAGTTCGGCGATCGCCCGCCGGATGCCCGTGGCGCAGACAAAGTGGAACTCGAGCCCGGCAACCGCTACAGCCACCGGGAGATAGAGCCGCTGAAGTCTTCGCCTGCCGCGAGCGGTGGTCGAGTGGTGATGTACAGCGCCGAGTGGTGCGGGGTCTGCAAACAGGCGCGGCGCTACTTTCGGGACCACCGGGTGCCGTTCAGAGAATACGACGTCGAGACCAGCGACAAGGGCCGTCGGGACTATAGCCGGCTAGGCGGCCGCGGAGTGCCCTTGATATTGGTCGGCGACCAGCGGATGAGCGGCTTTTCCGCCGGCCGCTTCGAACAACTCTATCGCAAATAACCAGACCGTTACCGGCTTTCGAGCCGAGGAGGACCAGCGACATGATCTCACGCCGCAACTTTCTGAACAGCGCCTTTGGGGCTGCCCTCACCCTCTGCCTGGCCGCCCCGGCCCAAGCCGCCGAGGACCGCAGCTACCTGCTCGCCACCGCCAGCACCGGCGGCACCTTCTATCCGGTGGGCGTGGCCATCGCCACCCTGGTGAAGGTGAAGCTGCAGCCGAAGGAAAAGATCGGCCTGTCCGCCATCAACTCCGCCGGCTCGGCGGAGAACGTCAAGCTGCTGAGCAGCGACGAGACCCAGTTCGCCATCCTGCAAGGTCTCTACGGGCATTACGCCTGGAACGGGGTAGGCCCGGTGAGCGAGCCTCAGACCGGCCTGCGTTCCATTTCCATGCTGTGGCAGAACGTGGAGCAATTCCTGGTGAAGGCCGAACACAACCATACCGGCACCATTGCCGACCTGGGAGCACTCAAGGGCAAACCGGTGGCCATGGGCAAGAAAAACTCGGGCACTATCGGCTCCAACCGCTTCCTGCTGAAAAACCTTGGCATCGATCTGGACCAGGACTTCGAACTGGTCTACGGCGGCTACGGCCCGAGCGCCGACGCCCTGCAGAACGGCCGGGTAGAGGCGATATCCACCCCCGCCGGCGTGCCCACCGGGGCGGTGACCCGGGCCATGGCGGCCATGGGCGATCAGGCACGGATGCTGGAGTTCAGCGACGAACAGGCCGCCCAGGCCGACGGCGGCATGTCCCTGTGGACCCGCTACGTGATCCCCGCCGGCACCTACCCCGGCCAGGAGCAGGCGATCAACACCATCGCCCAACCCAACTTCCTGGCGGTGCGCGCCGACGTCGACGAGGACGCGGTATACCGGATCACCAAGGCGATCTACGAAAACCTGCCCTTCCTCAACGGCATCCACAAGGCGACCAAGGCCATGGCCCTGGACAAGGCAGTAGCCGGCCTGCCCATGCCGCTGCACCCGGGAGCGCTGCGCTACTATCGGGAGGCGGGAGTGGCGGTGCCGGAACGGCTGGTGCTGCAGTGACAGAGCGGGAAGAGCGTTAGGACTGAGTGCTGAGGACTGAGGACTGAGTGCTGAGGACTGAGGACTGGGTGCCCCTCGTCGCACCGCGCAGCGGAACGACAAGGCCAAAGACACTCGCTCCTCGCTCCTCACTCCTCACTCCTCACTCCTCACTCCTCACTCCTCACTCCTCACTCCTC
>CBDUCL010000218.1:0-5320 GCA_965365625.1 uncultured Chromatiales bacterium
CGGCTTTGGTCCTATGCGGGGGAAACTTGGTTGGGCAGGCTTCTGGACGCGCTAGTAATACGGCCGGGTCTGCGGGATCAGGTGTGGGACGCCAAGCGGGTAGCGCACGGCCAAATGCGATGGTCGCACCGAGGGGGCCCGGATTCGGATCGCCTCACAGGGGCGGAGGCTCCGCTCAGGAGCAGCTCTCGGGCTCCACCCCGACTTCGGAACACAGCCTGCCGAGCTCGGCGGCGGAACCCGCGGCCAGCTTCTCCATCGCCCGCGCCCGGTGCAACTTGACGGTTTTCTCGGCGATCCCGAGGTGGCCGGCAATCTGCTTGTTGCGGGCCCCGCTGAGCACGCAACGCAAGACCTCGAGTTCTCGGGGCGTCAGCAGTTCGAGCCGTGCCCGAGCGGAAGCCAGTTCGTCGCGCTCGCCGAGCGCTGCCCGCCGACGATCCAGGGCCTGTTCCAGGGTCCGGAACAGGGCGGTCTCGTCTACCGGTTTTTGCAGGAAGTCGACCGCTCCCCGCTTCATCGCCTCGACACCGCTCGGCAGATCGCCGTGTCCGGTGAGAAATACGATCGGCAGATCGCACCCCTTCGCGTTCAGCTCCTGCTGCAGTTCCATGCCGCTCATGCCGGGCATGCGCAGATCCAGAATCAAGCAGCCGAGCCCGTTCCAGGCCGGCCGGCTCAGGTACTCGGCGGCATCGGCAAAGGTCTCTACCCGGTAACCGCGGCTCGCCAACAGCCGTTGCAGTGCCTTGCGCACCGAAGCGTCGTCGTCCACGATGAACACGGCCGGGGCATGATCAGTCATCCGGGGCCTCTTCTGCCAGCGGCAGGGTAAAACTGAAGCGGGCGCCGCCGCCCTCCGGATTCTCGACCCAGATGCGGCTGCCGTGCGCCTCTATGATGCGCCGGCATACAGCCAGACCCATGCCCAGGCCGTCGGCTTTGCTGGTGGAAAAACTGTCGAAGACATTTCCCAACCTGTCCTGCGGCACTCCGGGACCCGAGTCTTGCACCCAAACCAGGGCTCGGGTCCCGTCGCGCCGACTGCCCACGCAGATGCGCCGCTGTTGCATCGCACCTACCGCCCGCAGGGCGTTTAGCAACAAGTTCATCAACACCTGTTGCACCTCGACCCGCCCCGCCAGCACCGGCGGAAGGTCGTCGGCCAGTTCCGTCTCCAGTGCCACACCCCGGGCGTCGATTTCGGCGGTGACCAACTCCAGCACCTCTCGTATGACCAGGTTCAGCGAGAGCCGTTCCCGTACCACCTTGCCGGAACCGAATATAGCCCGCAGCCGGCGGATCACCTCGCCTGCCCGTTTATCGTCGCGCACGATATCGTCCAGGATATCGCCCAGCTCGTCGAGATCGGGGTTGCCGCCAGCCAGGAAACGGCGCCCGGCCTGAGCGTTGCTGAGGATTGCGGTCAGGGGTTGGTTCAGCTCGTGGGCAAGGGCGGCGGCCAGCTCACCCAGGAGGTTGGCCCTGGCCAACCGCTCCATCTCCCACTGCACCTGTTGCAGGTCGCGCTCGGCCCGCAGGCGCGCGGTGATGTCCTGACCCACGCTCAGCAGACCAACGAACCCCCCCTCCGCGTCCACCAACTTGACCGTAGACCAAGACAGCCGGCGCTCCTCTCCGGAGGCGCAAACCAGCGTCCATTCGCTGTGCGGACGCGGCGCTTCTTCGGCAGCCCGGCGCAACCGGTACGCCAACTCTCCCGTATCCGCGGGCGGCATCAGGGAGGCAATGCCGCGCCCCACCAGTTCCTCCGGCCGAAAGCCGATCAGGTTGCAGAGATAGGGATTGGCGTAATCGATTCGCCCGTCCGGATCGACCCCGATCACCGCCAACTGCACGTTCTCCAACAGCGTCCGCCAGCGCTCTTCGTTGGCCCGAACCCTTTTCGCGTAGCGCTCGGACTGGGCGGCGGTGGCCACCAGTTCGTAGCTCATTACGAGCACGATTGCGAGAAAAGCGAAACTCACCATATACGGAGTGGCCACCAGGCCGGCGTCCACCAGCGGGGCGTGGATGCCCGCGGAGAGGATGAACAGGCTGATGGCGCCCCCCACCAGCGCGGCCCGGCGGCGCTTGCCCCGGCGCCAGGCGCGAATCGACGCGTCGATGGTGTAAACCAGGATCAGCAGCGAGGCGAGATTCGCCAAGTGCACCCAGGGATTTGGAGTGCCGACCGCGACGGTGAAAGACTCGCCCCAGAAAGTGGGGGCCTGGCGCAGTTCCGCTATCTCGCGAAACACCACGCTGGTGGGAGACAAAAAATTGAACACCAACGTCAGCGCCCAAAGGCTGCTTATGGTCAATGCCAACCATCGGCGGGCGGTGCCGAAGTGGACATAGACGAACCAGATCATGGGGACCAGGATCAGAAATACCGCCAGGTTTTCCCAGCGAATCAGGACGCTGTATACGGCGACGCTGTCGGCCCGCATCATGGCCAGCTCCAGCAGCGCTCCGGCGCCGGCGGCGAAGGCCATCAGGGCCGACAGCAGATACACCAGGGCCCGTCCCCCGACCAGCCAGAACGACAGGTGCATCAGCCCCAGCATCAGGCTGGCGGCGGCACACATGGACCAGGCTACAGTGAGCGCACTCATCGGGGACGGTCGGCGACTAGTCCCCAGCCTCGGCGCCGGCCGACGGCGGGATTTGGGGATCCAGTTCCAGCCAGGCCAGGAACAGCCGATAACCGAGGACCAGCAACACCGGGCCGACGAACAAGCCGATGATGCCGGCGGCGAGCAAACCGCCGATGGCGCCGACGAAGATCACCATCATCGGCACCTCTACCCCGCGCCCGAGCATAATCGGTTTGAGAATGTTGTCGATCACGCTCACCACCAGCATCCAGGCCAGAAACAGCACCGCAGTCAGGGTGTCGCTGGTGGAAAAGACATAGACAACCATTGGCACGGTAACAGGCAGTACTCCGATCTGTACCGTGCTCAGAATCAGGCACAGCAGGGCCCAGAGCCCGGCCCCCGGAACCCCGGCGATGAGAAATCCCAGGCCCGCCAGCAACGCCTGGATCAGCGCCACCCCCAGGATGCCTCGAGCCACGCTGCGAACCACCAATTCGGACAATTCCGCCAACTCGCCCCCCCGCGACCCAGCCACCCGGCGGGCCACGGCGAGCGTGACGCGCCTGCCCTGTTCTCCCCTGTAAAGCAACACTCCGGCGATAACGATCGCAATCAGGAACTGCAGAATACTGAAGCCCGCCCCGGCAGCCGCTGCCAGCAACCAGCTTCCGAGCGCCTTCAGCTGAGGCCCTACCTGGCTGAGGGCGGCCTCCAGATTGGTGGAGGCCAGGGTCCAAAACTGGCTCAGACCCTCACCGATCAGTGGCCAGCCCGCCACGCTGGCCGGCGGCGGCGGTATATGCAGGGTGCCCTGCTGCAACTCGCTGGACAGAGATCTGGCACTCTCCACCAGGGTTCCGGTAAGCATGACCGAAGGTATCAGCAACAGGAACAGCAGCAGCACAACGATTACCGCCGCTGCCCATCCGCTGTGCCCACCCAGCTGCCGCGCCAGTCGCTGAAAACTGGGGACCAATGCGACCGCGATGATCACCCCCCAGGCAATGGGGATCAGGAACGGCCAGACAATGCGGATGCAGGCCGCCACCAGCAGCAGCACCACGCCGATGCGAATGGTGGCCTCGATAGAGCGGCTGAGAAACGGCTCCTCGGAAGCGGGGGACGGATTCATGGTGGACTCCGGACGACTGATCGGTTGCGGGCAGTGTAACCGGAGTTGGTGGCGCGGCGTGAGTGGGGCGAGTTGGTTTTCGGAACTAGCAGGACGGCTATGATCCGGGTACCTGGCCAGCGGCACTTGCGGCTTTACGCGGCGATAAATAAAGAGCACGACCGCGGAGGGTGGTGCACAGCGCCCAGTTCAGCCGCTTCCATTCTAGCCAATATTTTCTCCACCTCACTCGGACGAGAAAGCCCTCGAGGCCCCGCCGTAAGCCTAAAGCGATTTCGCTGATACATGCGGGTTTCCAAATTATCCTAGCCTAGAGCCGGGGAGTCGGAAGATTCGACCGCGCCCCCTACCCGCCTTGACCTGCTTGTTTCACGCCTAGGCTCGTTTCGCCCGGAGAATAGTTCTGAAACTTTTCCTTGGCGTCGAAGATCTCGAAATTCCGCTTTCCATCCTTCACTTTCAGAATTCCGTGGAGTTTTCGAAAGCGGGCATAGAAAACTGCCTCCCGCGTTTCCGCGTCTACGACGCCTTTCGCCCCCACATCGATCTTATCGCTGCCGGCAAAGGCATGGGGTACGAGCACCTTGTCGGCGCTCGCTTCTAGCTTCGCGGTGCCCTTGACACCTTCCAGGGTCAGCAATTTCTCGATCCAGCCGTGTTTGCCTCGTTGATTCGCCAATAACGCGACTATCGGCCGGGTGTCATGCATCGCAATGTCGGCCTCCAGATCGAGGTCAATCGGTTTTTTCCAGACGACCCGCCCCATGCTGAGATCAAGGCCAGCCGCCCAGTCCGCTTGATCGAAACTGCTTTGTGCTCCAGTGACCCTTACCTTGTCCAGGCGCAAGGTCGATCCGGAAATGTCAAACTCCATATTGCGTGGAACGCCTCCGTTGAGGTTTACGCCCAAGGTCAATTCTCCCGACAGTTGCTGCTCGTCCACCAGCGTCTGCAGACCGTCGGTCTGCAACTTGACATATCCCCCAGCAGATTCTGGCTCAAGTTGGATATCAGCGCTCAATTGCGCTCGACCACTCAACAATCGCAAGGGCAGTTTCTCGGGGAAAAACCGGTTGTAAACGGACATGTCGCTGACTTGAGCCGCCGGAATGCGCAGGTCGATCGAAGTGACTGTCGAGTCTTCACCGATCGTAACGCCTTGGGCCCTTGCGGTTAGCTCTAGTGCCACATTCTCGATCACCGATACTTCTTCATCGCGGCGCTTGAGGCTGCCGCCTTCAACGGTCGCCGAAAGGACCATGTCGGGTGCCTCACCACCGCGCTCCACAGCGAGACTCACGCGACCATCTCCCTGTGCGACGTAGTCAAGTATCTGCACCTGTAAATCCTGCGGCTCCACCTGCATTGAGGTTCCATCCGCCAACCAACCGGAGCGGAGTTCGAGTTCGGCTTCCGCCTCGCCCGAGCCGAAAACGGCCAGGTCGAAGGGGTTCCGCAGCAGGACGTTGAGCCAGCCCAGATCGGAGACGCTCAGGCTCGCAATCAGGTACCGCCCGCATCGCGGGCGGTTTGGTGAAGGCCTCCAGAGGGGGCCGATGGTCATATGAAAGGGCCTAAAGACCCT
>CBDUCL010000219.1:0-5231 GCA_965365625.1 uncultured Chromatiales bacterium
GCCTATGTCTTCGCCCAGGCCCCGGATGCGGAGGGCCTGCTGCTGTTCGGTGGTCTCGCCGGGGGCTTGGCCGCCGAACTGCTGCGCTACCCCCTGCAGCGCCTCGATCTGGTGTTGCAGGACCGCCTGGCCTTCGAGCGCTTGCGCCCCTGGCTGGAGCCGGCCACCCAGGAGGCCCTGGAGGACCCGCGGTTGCACCTGCATTTCGGTGACGGCCGCCGCTACGTCAATCAGCTGCCGAAAGATACCCGCTACGACCTGGTGCTGGTGCTGCACGCCGATCCGGGCAGCGCCCAGGGTAACCGCTACTTTACCCAGGAGTTCTACCGCCGCATTGCAGCTGCCATGGATCCGGGCGGGGTGCTGTGCACTGCCGTGAGCAGCGCCTCCAACTACCTGGGTCGCGAGGTCAAGAGCTACAGTGGCTCCCTGTTCCGTACCCTGGGGGAGACCTTCCCCGAGATCGCAATCGCCCCGGGCGATCGCCACCTCTACTGCGCGGCCCGTACCCCGGGTCGGGTGAGCGAAGACCCGGGCGTGCTCGAGCGGCGCTATCGGGACTTGCCGTTGGACGAACACAGGTTTCCCGCTCTCTCCTTCCATTCCCTGCTGCCCGCCGAGCGGGTCGCGTTCGTGCGCGATCAACTGACCGCGGAGGAGGGTGAGCTAAACCGGGATGGCCGGCCGGTGACCTATTACCTCAATACTCTGCTTTGGGGGCGTTTTACCGCTTCCGCCCTGGTCGATTGGCTGCAACGCCTGCGGGCCCTCGGGCCCTGGCCCTATCTGGTGCCGCTGGGGGTAGGCGTGGCCCTGATGTTGCTCCACGCCAGCCTGCGCGGTCCCACCCCAGCGCGCCGGCGCCGCCGCGCCGCGGTGCTGGCGCTGGCCCTGCTCGGGCTTATCTCCATGGCTCTGCAGCTTGCCCTGCTGTTCGCCTATCAGGCCCAGATCGGCTTCGTGTTCAGCCGTCTGGCACTGCTCAACGGGCTGTTCATGACCGGGCTGGCCCTGGGGGCCGGGCTGATCGGTCAGCGACTGGCCCGGCGCCAGGAGCCCGGGCTGCTGCTATCCCTGCTGCTTGGGCTGCTGGCGGCCGGCCTGCTAGCCCTGCCCGGGTGGTTACACGCGATGGAGGGGTTGGGCCTTCAGACCCGTGAGCTGGCCTATCTTGGGCTCTGCCTGCTCACCGGGCTGGTCACCGGGGCCGGCTTCCCGTTGGGTCTGCGCCAGGCCCATGCGGATACCGGCGAGCTGGTCGGCAGCAGCGGCCTGGCGGAGGCTGCCGATAGCCTGGGCGGAGCCCTGGGCGGGCTGCTGACCGGGGCTCTGCTGATCCCCCTGCTCGGAATCGAGGGTAGCTGCCGGGTGCTGGCGGCGGCGGCCCTGGTGGGCCTGCTGCCACTGCTGCACGCCCGATTCGGCCCCGAGCGGCTGCCCCGGCTACAGGCGCGCAGCTTCGTTAGCTTTCCCTACCCCTGGCTGGGTTGGGGTCTGGCCTGGTTGGTGATCTGCGGTCTGCTGCTGACTTGGCTCGGGCGCTCCGCTGCTCCCGATCCACCGCTCTATTTCGATGCCGAGGTGCTGGCCCAGGTCACCGGCAGTGAGCGTTTCGAGCTGCGCGAGGCGCCGATGCCCCACTATCTGGGAGCAGGTCCTGAGGCCG
The DNA here is from genome assembly GCA_965365625.1 of uncultured Chromatiales bacterium. Classification (GTDB taxonomy): domain Bacteria; phylum Pseudomonadota; class Gammaproteobacteria; order Chromatiales; family Chromatiaceae; genus CAVWCW01. The sequence goes on from CBDUCL010000219.1 coordinate 1,667, forward strand.
TTCCGTCTAGCCTGGCCCTGGCCAGCGGCGCGGTTTCATCCCGCCCCCGGGGTTACGCCGGGCCCCTGGACCTGCTGATTGGGCTGGATTCGGACGGCCGGCTGCTCGGCGTCCGATATCTGGCGTCCAAGGAGACCCCGGCCTATATCGCTGGCATCCAGGACTGGTTGGATGGCCTGGCCGGCGCGGAGCTGGCTGCAGCGCCGCTGGACCTGGAGCGGGTCGACGCCCTTTCCGGCGCCACCCTGAGCAGCCGTGCCGCCCTGGAAACGGTAAACCGCACAGCCGCCGCGGGGGCTCGAGCCGCCTTCGGGCTGGAACTGGCCGCCACCGAGCCTGCCGTTTCGGTCTGGCGTTCGCCGGAATTCCTGGTCACGCTGGGGCTGTTGACCCTTTTCTTCCCGGTCTATCTGTCCGGGCGTGAGGGCGCTCGACTGGTCTACCAAGCCTTGGTCCTGGCGGCCTTCGGCTTTTGGCTCAACAGCCTGGTGACCGAGATCGACCTGGTGAATCTGAGCCTGGGCCAGGTCGCGGGCCCGGCGGAGAACCCGACCCGCTGGCTGCTGCTGGGCTTCGTGCTCCTGGTGACCCTGGCGTTCGGTCAGGTCTGGTGTGGCTACTGTTGTCCGTTCGGGGCCCTCCAGGAGTTCCTGTCCCGTCTCGGGCGCCGGCTCTGCCTACGCCGATACGTCGAGCGGCCTCTGGATCTGCGCCTGCGCCTGCTCAAGCATCTGCTGCTGGCCGCACTGCTGACGGCAGTCTGGTTGAGCGGTGACAGCCTCTGGGCCAGCTTCAACCCGATGCAGCACCTGTTCGGCGGTCGGCTCGGTGGCTGGATGTTGGCACTGGCGGGGCTGAGCCTGTTCGGGGCCCTGGTCTACTATCGCTTCTGGTGCCGCTACTTTTGCCCTCTGGGGGCGTTGCTTAGTCTCGGCAACAAGCTGGCCCTGCTCGGCCGGTTGGCCCCCAAACGGCGCTTCGAGCACTGCGACCTCGGGGTACGGCACGAGTACGACGTGGACTGTATCCGCTGCAGCCGTTGCCTGAGCGGCCGGGATTTCGGGCAACGCGAGCGCTGAGGGTCGCCCCGGCCATTCACCCCTGGTGCCGTTCCTCCCACTCCAGAAAGCGAGCGTGGGCGGCCTTGGCGTATTCCACCGCATCTGCATAGTCCGCCGGCTGGAAGGCGTCGTAGACGTAGTAATTGGCTCGGTTGTTGCTCGTGCTCATGATGTCGAGGATCTTCTCGATCAGGCTCTGGGGACCCCAGAAAAAGTCGTCCCCGGCCTCGTAGTGCAGGTACACGGGCAGAATCGGGATGCCGGTGCGCAGGGATACCTCGAAGGCTCCGTACCTGAAATTGTTGTGCAGGTGCTTACCCTTCACTCCGCCTTCCGGATAGAGGGCCAGGTTGTCGCCCGCTTGCAGTGTCTCGGCCAGCAGATCCACCGCGGCCTTGCGCGACTCCGGCGACTCCCGGTCGACATACAGCGTCCCGGCGGCCGCGCTGATGCGCCCAACAATCCACCAGTCCCGGACCTCGATCTTGGCCAGGCTGCGCACCGGGAACAACGCCGGGATGCCGATGTCTTCGAACGCGGAGGGGTGGTTGGCGATCAGGATATAATGCTCGGGCAGCGGCCGACGGTTGCGCTGGTGCAAGCGCAGGTCGACCCCCAGGGCATGCACCCAGGCCTGGGACCAGAGCCGGAACAGATGCACATACCAAGGCCGGGGGTGCGGCCTGGCGGGCAGAAACGACAGCGGGTAGAGGAGGGCGGTGAGCAGGGCCCACTCCAGCCAGCCGAGCAGTATCCAGGCGAATTTTGCCAGCAGGCGGATCATGGCCTGAGTATATGGCAGGCATTGGCGGCTTGTCTCGGCTGCCGGATCGGGGTCACGGCCCAGCGAACGGATGCCGAGCCCGCGACCAGAGCGCAAAGATCGGCGCAGCTTGCCGCGGCCGCCGATCAGCACAAGACGGATCGAGATCTCGTTGGCACAGCCGGTTCTCGACCCTGAGGCCAGATACGCGGGTGAACTCCCGTTCGTTCGCGGTCGCGATTATCCGATTCGGCGCGAGCGCCCTGCGCCGCGATCAGCGGATCGGCGGGCCGAAGGGTGCTGCCTGTGCGGGTCAACTGCTCAAGGCGATTTAAATTGGGAGGCATCCTCACCGGCTCGGGAAACGCTATCAATTAGCATTCCACTGACCCAACACCCCTGGGTATATCCCCTAAAGTTTATGGTATTGTCTGTTGTCGAACAGGGTCCTTCCTGTGACCGTCGAAAGTCAGTCCATTGTTAGTCGACAAGGAGAGCAATATGAGCACTACAGAAGTCAACCGGATCGATGAGCTCCAGGCTGCGGTGTCACAACTGGCAAACACCCTGGCTCTGAGTGAACGCCGGAATCTGCGGCTGGAGCGGATGATCCGTTGGGGCGTCTTGAGTATGCTTCTGGCAATGGGATTCTCCCTGGTGATTCTGTTCCAGCCCCTCGGCTATGCCATCGCGCAGCAAGCTGCGCAGCCGTCCAAATCGGTGGAGCAGGCAATAGACCGCCTCAATGAGAATCTGACCGGGCAAAACAGCACCATAGGGCAGGTGGGGCAAATGATGTACCAGATGATGCAGTCGGGAACCCTGCGCGCCATGGAGGAGGCGCAAAACCTCGAGGGATTGACCAAGGCGAATTGCACGCCTGGCGCAGAGTTGAGTCCCCAGGTCAAGCATGCACGGATTGCCAATCAGCTCGGCTTCTATGCGAAATGCTATTGGCTGGAACGGGCAGTCGAGAATCCAACGCCTCAGCAATATCAGCAAGCCGTAATGGCTGCCGTTACCGGCACCGCCGTCGACATGGGCGTATTGGTGTCGCGCATCCGCGATGATTCCGATGTGATCCGCGTTGCCATTAACAACTATTTTGAAAGCTCCAAAGATATCCTCTATGGAATAGGACATGAACTAAAACTGCTCAACGATACCCTGGAATCGGTGCCGATCATGACTGCCAATGTCAATACCATGACCCACCAGATGGGGATCATGGCCGCAGACATGAATACCATGAGCCACAGCATGGGTTCGACCATGGGCCGCATGGGCAACTGGATGCCTTGGTAGTGGCACGGGCGCGTCGCAGGCGGCGCTCCGGCCCTCGGGTTGAGCGCCGAACACTGCGGTTACCAGAGTGGAGAGGGAGTCAGACTAGAATTATCCGCTCGCTTTCGAGGCGGCCCCCTATGTCCTCCGTTGAATTGTCTTATTTCCGCAAAAGTGATCATCGGCTCAAGATCACCCAAGCTCAGAGTTCGGGTTAGTAGGTAAATCATAGAAGGCAGGGATCATGAAACGCTTAGTTCGAACTGTGTTTGCAGCCACGGTCATGATCTTTGGAGGGGCGGATTCGATGGCGATCGAAGAGGCGGCGTACGCGGTGGTGAGAGAAGAAGACAGATTTGAGATCCGCGATTATGCACCACATATCCTCGCTGAAATCATCGTGGAAGGGGGTCTTGAGGAGGCCGGGAACAAGGCATTCAACAGGCTTTTCCAGTAC
>CBDUCL010000220.1:0-5198 GCA_965365625.1 uncultured Chromatiales bacterium
TTTCTTTTAGACAGCCGTTGTCATTCGTTCGCCGCCGTCGAGCTTGAACTCCTGGAATTACGGTGACACTTTACCGTTTGCACTAATTTAATCAAAGGGGTCAGGCTCGAGTTTTTATCGCGATTTCCGGGGGTAATCGTTGCAACCAACGACTACCCCGCGCAAAGGCACTCGCATCCGCCGATCAGCTGATCGAGAGCCGGCCCCTGCTTGCGGGAGGCCGCCCTGGAGCTTAGGAGCTTGCTGAAAGAACCCAAACAACCAACCGAGATCACGAGGCACAGCACTTGAACCGTCGAGCGCAACCCGCACCGCGCAGCCCGCCCGCCGCCGGCAGAGGGTACCGCCGCCGTCACGAAGCCGGAGCAGGCACCGGGCCGGCTCATGCGGCAAGCGTCCGGCGTGGCCGCCTGCGGGCAGCCCACTTACACACCGCACAGGAACCGACCCTCAGGGAGCCCAACACCATGCCCGACCGTCACCCGACCCGCCGACTCCCAACCGCCCTGCGCTGGATCGGCCTTGGCCTTTTCGCCCTGCTCCCGCTCGCCAGCCCCGCTGCTACCATCCTCTCCAACGGCAAGGTCAAGCTCGGCGTCAACGACCAGGGCCACCTGATCTACGGCGGCATCGGCCTGACCTTCGCGCCGAGCAACCAGGACGTGCTCACCCCCGGCTGCGATTGCGAAGGCTGGGGGGTGGCCGATGTCACCAGTGGCGCCTATGGCAAGGCGGGACGAAACTTTGGCATTCGCAATCTTGTGGTGGAGAGTTTCACCACCGCCGACGGCGGGGCCACCTCGGTAGTCCAGGTAGTAGCGGGCGCCAGCGCGTTGATGCGCGTCACCCACGCTTACCGGCCCTCGGTCAGCAACAGCCTCTACCACATCGACGTCAAGGTCGAGAATATCGGCACCGCCCCCATCGACCTGCGCTATCGCCGGGCCATGGACTGGGATGTATACCCCAACGTCTTCAACGAGATGGTCACCTTGCTGCACGGCGATGCCCCCTATGTGCACTACACCAGCGACAACGGTTTTGCCGACGGCAATCCGTTGGTGGGGGCTGGCTCCTACCTGTTTGTTGGCGAGGCGGTGGACTCCGGCCCGTACGACCATGGCGCGGTGTTCGACTTCGCCTTCGGCCCCCTGGCGCCGGGGGCCAGCCAGGAATTCGTGCTCTACTACGGTGCCGCCCAGAACCAGGACGAGGCCATGATGGCGCTGGCGGCGGTTGGTGCCGAAGCCTATTCGCTGGGCAAGCCGAATCCGAATTACCACGGCCTCAGCGACGCCAGCGGCAATCCAAACACCTATATCTTCGGCTACCGCTCCTGCCCCTAGGGCGGCGCGCAAGCCATCACCCGGCTGTTACGAGGAACTCCCATGTATCGATCCCACATCCACAATCCGCTTCGCCGAGCCCTGTGCGCCGCCGCGCTACCGCTCCTGGTGGCCCTGGTCCTTACTGGTGGGGCCACCGCCGCACCCCTGAGCTGGGATACGGCGGCCCTGAACGGCATCGGCAGCGATGAATGCCTCGCCCTGGCCGAACAGGAAATGCAGGCCATGGCGTTTCAAAACCTCAAGCGCGACGCGCGAGAAGTCAGCGGGCTGATCGATGCCAGCTCCGCCACCATCGCGTGCATCGGCGATGGCCCGGACAGCACGGCTGTCATCATGGTGGTGGGCGATGAAGCGAAGGAAAACACGAAGGTAAAGGACAACCTGGGCAAACAACTCGGCAAGCACAAGCGGCCCCGTTGAACGGGCAGCGGCCGAAACGGGCCGCGGCGGGGATTTCGGTGCTGGGAGCCCGATTCCGCCGTTCGAGCCGCCCCTGGCGCAAGCAGCCGAACTGCCGGTGACCGGGTTCTCGCCGGCCGCCGAGCGCTGGGGCGGCCACTCCCGTCGGTGCTAGTTTGGAGATAGGCCCGCTCGGAGCTGGCAGCAAGGCCTTCGGCCACCTGGTTCCTGGGCCGCCTGGCCTCCAGCCAGGTCACCCACGAAGGCGGCCAGTACGGACCCGCCACCGAGGTGCGCCACTCCAGCTTCGGCTATCATGCCGGCACCGGCCTGCTCAACCTGCAGGGGCGCCAGGGTCAAGGGGCGCCAGGGTCTTTCCTTTTGCCTTTCACATCGGGATGCCTCGAGTGTCCGCAAACAGCATACCTGTGCCGCTGAGGTGCCAGCGGCGGGCTGATTGGGCTGCGCTGGGGGGGCTACGCCCCGTCAGCGGCCCCATAGCCGCGTTTCCAGACGATCAGTCCCCGGCAGACGACCGGCTGGAGTCGGCCATAAGCCGGTACTCATCGAACTCCAGGCGAGCACCGTCGGGGAGCATCGGCAGCGGGATAGAAATTATTTGTCCTGGCCCAGAACCCGTGGGACACTTGCGGATGCCAAGTTTGACCTCGCCCGATTTTGGGCTCGATGCCCACGTCCGCCAACACGTACCGGAGAAACCTTCCTATGGGGACCATTGCAGACGCCATGTCTCGCTTCGCACAGCCTCTGATCGACGCGACGGATGGCTCGCCGGAACAGCTACAGCGAGCGCTCACACTGAGCCAGATGTGCTGGAACCTGGCGATGACCCCGGAGGGGAAGCGAGATGAGTTTCTGGCCAACATGCAGCCGGTTCTGAAGATGGATGACGGCGAGTTTCAGGAATTTAAGCGCACCGTCGTCACGCCGATGATTCGCCGTCACCAGGAGATGTTTCCCGCTATGCAGCGTTCCGGGGCTACGAATCCCTCCCACGCTGTATCTAACCACGCGAGTCCCCCGCCAGCGCCGCGGCGTCCTGTCAAGAAATACGCCGGTACCGGGCGCAATGAACGCTGCCCCTGCGGCAGCGGGAAAAAGTACAAGGTTTGCTGCGGGCGATGAGGCAATCATTCATGAAGTCAGCCGACTCCCGGAGATCTCGGGCATCTTACTGAGTGACTGCGTCGGTGGCGAGCTTGCTGCTCGGTACGAGAGGCTGGGCGTTCGCTATGGGTCGGGACTGGCCTATCGCTCTTCCCGGGGCGCCAGGGTCCGCTTTCAGCATACAGCCGTCACCTAAAAGTGCTCCTCCAACGATCTGACGCCCCCACAACCTAGCTCTGAACCGCTCCGACCAGCCAACATAAGACCCGCCTCTGGAGCGGGTTCCTCTCCGATATGCTGGCCTCTAGGTCACAACCAGGGGGGAAGGTGTCCGGCCCCGCAATCCCGAGGCCGGCGCAGGGCGGTATGCTTCCAAGCTCGTGCGTCCTTGCCAAGGCGCCGTCGTGGCGCAGCACCCGATCAAAGAAGAAACGCCTTGGGATCAGAGGTACAGTGAGTTGAATCCGAAAATCTCGTAGGAAAAATCCGATCTGCGAGTGGCGACTGCTTCCGCGACAATCGGAGCGATGAGACCGATTCTCTTCGCCTTCTTGTTCCTAGCCGCACCCGGTCCTCGCCGACACATTGGCCGGCCGCTTTGTCAAGATCGCCGACGGCGACACCCTTACCATCCTTGTCGCCGACAACGAGCAGAAACGCATCCGCCTCTCCGAGGTAACCGCCCGAGCGGGGCCAGCCCCGCCATATCCCATAGCAGGACCCTGAGCAGGGTCATCAGACGTTCCGCCGACACTACAGACCCCACCATCACATTCGCTCCACCCGGTAGCCGGCACTCAGACTGGCCTTGACCCCGGGCGCCAGGTTCACCACGTCCGCCGCCGCGTTGCTGGTCTCGACGCAGACGAAGCGGCGGTAGTCGTCATCCGCCAGGTCGACCATCTGCGTGGCGACCGCCTGCCAGGGGTTCCACACCACCGCGGTCCTGCTACCGGCTTGGGCGATGCGGATGCGCCGGCCCAGTAACCCGTCGTCTATTACCAGGTCGGCGTGGGCGCCACAATCATAGATTCGGTCCACCTCCTGGTCGATCAGGATGGGGCCATGCTGGGTCTTGCGCTGGCCGGCACCCACCTTGTCCAAATAGTCCGCATCCTCCAGCCCCAGCACCCTTACCTGCGCGATATCGCCGACCCGGAAATAGGTGTGCAGGGCCTGGGTGATAGTGTAGGGCCGGTCCCCCGTGTTGCGGCTGACCAGCTCCAGCTGCAGGGACTCTCCCACCGTAACCCGCAACTCCAGATCGAAGGCCTGGGGCCAGATGGCCCGGGTCTCCTCGCCGTCCGTCATGCCGAGGACGACGTGGCTGCCGCCCTCGGCGGTGGACCCGGTGGCACGCAGGGTCCACAGGCGGTTGCGCGCGAAGCCGTGGGTTGCTCGGCCCCGGTCCTCCGGGTCGGGCCCGAACCAGGGCCAGCACACCGGCACCCCGCCCCTGATTGCCTTGCCAGGGTGGTAATGGGCCTGCCCGCTGAGAAACAGCAGGTCTTCGCTCTCGCCCTGGGGAGTGTAGGACAACAGCTGGCCGGCATAGACGGACAGCTGTGCCCGGGCCTGATGATTGTCGATCTCGATCAGCGGCAGCCCGGCGCGGCCGCGCACGATGCGCAGCCGGCCATCGAGGCCGTACTGCTCGTTCAACTGATCGATACTGAGTGGAGCCATGGCCATGGGCGCTGCCTTCGGTGTCTTTTTGCTTGCCGCATCATCTCAGGCAATGTGGCGACAGACAAACCCCACAGCATCCGATCGGTGACCAATCAGCACAGGCCCGGCGGGCCCTGCCGCCGGCGCAACACCGTCTTTTCCAGCTCCACCAGGAGGAACAGCAGCAGCCCAAATGCCAGGATGTACAGCCACTCGCGCCAGCCGATGGCGGCGGTACCGAAGAAGGTCTGCATCAACGGCAGATAGGTGAACAACAGCTGGAACGACAGCACCAGGGCGATGGCGATCAGCACATAGCAGTTGCCGCACAAGCCCGCCCGGTTGAGTGCCGAGGCGGTGAGCAGACGGGTGTTGAGCAGGTAGAAACACTCGGCCACCACCAGGGCATTGACCGCCACCGTGCGCGCCGCCTCGAGTTCCACGCCCTGGGTGCGCTGCCACAGGAACAGGCCGAAGCAACCGATCACCATCAGCACCGAAACGAACAGGATGCGCCACACCATGAAGCCGCTCAGCAGCGGCTCGCTGGGGTGGCGCGGCCGCCGTTGCATCAGGTCGCGCTCGCCCGCCTCGAAGGCCAGCGCCAGCGCCAGGGTCACCGCGGTGATCATGTTGACCCACAGGATCTGTACG
>CBDUCL010000221.1:0-5051 GCA_965365625.1 uncultured Chromatiales bacterium
AGAACGGCTTCGACGGCGACTCGGTTTACGCCGGTGCTTCCGACTTCTTCTTCCAGGTGGTGTTCGTGGCCACCGCCATGTCCATCGTCTCCGGAGCGGTGGCCGAGCGCATGAAGCTCTGGGCCTTCCTGCTGTTCGCGGTGGTGATGACCGGTTTCATCTATCCGATGGAAGGCAGCTGGACCTGGGGCGGCAACTCGGTCTTCGGGCTTTACTCCTTGGGCGACGACTTCGGCTTCTCGGACTTCGCCGGCTCTGGCATCGTGCATCTGGCGGGAGCCGCCGCGGCCCTGGCCGGCGTGCTCCTGCTCGGCGCACGCAAGGGCAAATACGGCAAGGACGGCAGCATCAACGCCATCCCCGGCGCCAATTTGCCCCTAGCCACCCTCGGCACCTTTATCCTGTGGATGGGCTGGTTCGGTTTCAACGGTGGTTCGGTGCTCAAGCTGGGGGATGTCGCCAATGCCAACTCGGTGGCCATGGTGTTCCTGAACACCAATGCGGCGGCCGCCGGCGGCCTGATCGTGGCCCTGCTGGTGGCGCGCATGATGTTCGGCAAGGCCGACCTGACCATGGCCTTGAACGGTGCCCTTGCGGGTCTGGTGGCGATAACCGCCGAGCCCTCCACGCCGACCCCGCTGGCCGCTACCCTGATCGGCGGCGTCGGTGGCTTCCTGGTGGTGTTGTCGATCGTCGCTCTCGACAAGCTGCGTATCGACGATCCGGTCGGTGCCATCTCGGTGCACGGCACCGTCGGCATCTGGGGCCTGCTGGCGGTGCCCCTGACCAACGACGGTACGACCTTCGTCGGTCAGTTGGTGGGCATGGCGACCATCCTGGTCTGGGTGTTCGGCGTCAGCTTCGTGACCTGGCTGATCATCAAGCTGATCATGGGCATCCGCGTCTCCGAGGAAGAGGAGTACGAGGGTGTGGACATCGGCGAGTGCGGCCTGGAGGCCTATCCCGAGTTCACCGGCAACCGGGGCTCCGGCATGTGATCGGACGGCCGATCAAGCAATAAGGGAACGGGCGCCTTGTGCGCCCGTTTTTTATTTGTAGGTCAGCCTTCCAAGGTGCTATGGCTGCCGTCGCAGAACGGCGGGTCCTGGCTATGTTTGCAGCCGCACAGCCAGACCTTCTTTTTCTCGCTGATCTCCAATTTCACCGGGGAGAAGTCTGTGCCTTGATGAGAGCCGTCGCAAAACGGCTGATTCTGCGCGCGTCCGCAGGCGCACCACCAGTACTCGCCGGGCTCCAACTCGGCGGCAAAGGGTTGTTTCTGGCAGATCTCTGGCTCAGGCATGGTTGGCTGGCTCCTTATGGATTTATGCTTCAGGCCTCGGCTGCGCCCGCTGGCGCGAGTGTGGCCTATGGTATGGGCAGGGACGGGCGGCGGCAAGTCCGCTACTGATCTGGGCTATAATCTCATGCCTTTCCCAGCCCCCGGACCCTGCCCATGACCGCTGACAACCTGCTCGTCCTGGTAGACGGCTCCTCCTACCTGTTTCGCGCCTACCATGCCTTGCCGCCCCTCACCAACTCCCGTGGCCAAGCCACCGGTGCCCTGGTTGGCGTGATCAATATGTTGCGGCGCCTGATCGACGAGCACCGGCCGGCCCACATCGGGGTGGTGTTCGACGCCCCCGGCAAGACCTTTCGCGACGACCTCTACGACCAGTACAAGGCCAATCGGCCCCCGATGCCGGACGACCTGCGTGAGCAGATCGACCCCCTGCACCGCTGGATCCGTGCCATGGGCCTGCCGCTGCTGGTAGTGCCGGATGTGGAGGCGGACGATGTCATCGGCACCCTGGCGACTCAGGCCAGTGAAAGCGGCATGCAGACTCTGATCTCCACCGGCGACAAGGATTTGGCGCAACTGGTGGACGAGCGGGTGACCCTGGTCAACACCATGAACGACAGCTACCTGGACCGGGATGGGGTGGTGGCCAAATTCGGCGTGCCGCCGGAGCGCATCATCGACTACCTGACCTTGGTCGGCGACAGCGTCGATAATATCCCGGGGGTGCCCAAGTGCGGTCCGAAGACCGCCGTCAAGTGGTTGCAGGCCTATGGTTCGCTGGACGAGGTGATGGCCCACGCCGATGAGATCCAAGGCAAGGTGGGCGAGAACCTGCGAGCCAGTCTGGAGCAATTGCCTCTATCGCGGGAACTGGTGAGAATCCGACTCGATCTGGATCTGGAACTTGCCCCGGATGGACTGCGGCCTGGCGAGCCGGATCAGGCGGCCCTGCGCGAAATCTACCAGTGGATCGAATCCGAGCGCCTGCTGGCGACCCTGGACGACGCCGGAGACAGCCCTGCCGAATCCGCCCCCGCTGCGGCGGCCGGACAGGACTACGAGACCATCCTCGACTGGCCCCAGTTCGATATCTGGATGAAGCGCCTTGAGAACGCCGAGCTGATCGCCCTGGATACGGAGACCACCAGCCTCGACTATATGCGGGCCGAGCTGGTGGGCCTGTCATTCGCCGTGCAGCCCGGCCAGGCCGCCTACCTGCCGCTGGCCCATGACTATCCCGGGGCTCCCGAGCAGTTGGATCGGGAGGCGGTATTGAAACGGATGCGTCCCTTGCTCGAGAACCCCAAGCGCCCCAAGGTGGGGCAGAATCTGAAGTACGACATGGGCGTGCTGGCCAATGCCGGCATCGAGCTGGCGGGCATCGCCTTCGACACCATGCTCGAATCCTATGTCACCGACAGCACCGCCACCCGCCATGACATGGACTCCCTGGCCAAGAAATACCTGGATTGGAGCACCATCAAATACGAGGAGGTGGCGGGAAAGGGCGCCAAGCAGCTCGGCTTCGATCAGGTGCCGCTGGAGACCGCCGCCCCCTACGCCGCGGAGGACGCCGACGTTACCCTGCGCCTGCACCAACGCCTGTGGCCGGAGCTGGAGCGCGATGCGACCCTGAGCCGGCTGCTGCGGGAGATCGAGATGCCCCTGGTGCCGGTGCTCTCGCGCATGGAGCGGGCCGGGGTGCGCATCGACAGCGCGATGCTGGCCGCTCAGAGCAAGCAGCTGGCCGAACGCATGCACGAGCTGGAACAGAGCGCCTGCGAGCAGGCCGGACATTCGTTCAACCTCGGCTCACCCAAACAAATCGGCGAGATCCTGTTCAACGAACAGGGGCTGCCGGTCAAGGCCAAGACCCCCAAGGGAGCGCCCTCCACCGCCGAGTCGGTATTGCAGGAACTGGCCGAGGAGTTCGAGCTGCCGCGTCTGATCCTGGAGCACCGGGGCCTGAGCAAGCTCAAGTCCACCTACACCGACCGCCTGCCGGAGCAGGTCAACCCGCGCACCGGGCGGGTGCACACTTCGTATCACCAGGCGGTGGCGGCTACCGGGCGGCTGTCCTCGTCCGACCCCAATCTACAGAATATCCCGGTGCGCAGCGAAGAGGGCCGGCGTATCCGACAGGCCTTCGTCCCCGAGGACGGCTACCGGATGCTGGCCGCCGACTATTCCCAGATCGAGCTGCGGATCATGGCCCACCTATCTGGCGACGAGGGCCTGGTAGCCGCGTTCGCCGCCGGTGCCGACATCCACAAAGCAACCGCCGCCGAGGTATTCGGTGTGGCACTTGATAAGGTCAGCGCCGAGCAGCGGCGCTCTGCCAAGGCGATCAACTTTGGCCTGATCTACGGCATGTCCGCCTTTGGCCTGGCGCGTCAGCTCGGCATCGAGCGCGGCGCCGCCCAGGAGTATGTCGACCTCTACTTCCAACGCTATCCTGGGGTGAAGGCATTCATGGAACGCACCCGAACCCAGGCTCGGGAGCAGGGTTACGTGGAGACCGTGTTCGGCCGCCGACTTTATCTGCCAGAGATCAACGCCCGCAGCGGGCAGCGCCGGGCCGCCGCTGAACGCACCGCCATCAATGCCCCGATGCAGGGCACTGCCTCGGACATCATCAAGATCGCAATGCGCGAAGTCGACGCCTGGATTCAAAAAGAACAACCCGACCTGCGCATGATCATGCAGGTCCACGACGAGCTGGTATTCGAGATCCGCCCGGACCAATTCGAATCGATCCAAAACGAGATCCGCACCCGTATGCAGGCCGCTGCCGAGCTGCGCGTGCCCCTGGTGGTGGATATCGGCGTGGGCAACAACTGGGAGCAGGCTCACTGATCACCCACCCCGTTCCGAGCGAGGGCTTTGCGAAGCGCGGCGATGGCCAGTGCGATCTGCGTTGGCGAACAGCCCTCCAATCGCGTTGAGTGACGGGTAGGCGGCGCCCGCGTTCGATTGATTCCTTGCCTCGCCGTGAAGATCTATGCGACGTTTCTTTTGCTCACAAAAGTCCACCCGCATTGTCTTTGCTTTGTAGGCCTTTCAATCCGAGACCCAGGGACGCGGACGCGAGCGCAGTAGATTCGGCGAGCACCCCATCGCCGCCGGCATCAGCTCCGCCGATGAAGCCTGGTCCTCTTTTGGGTTAAAGAATCATGTGCGAATTGTTGTCCGACGAGGCGGCGCTGGAACAATACGTTCGTTCCCATCCCATCTGCTTGGTGTACTTCAGTACTCCGGATTGCGGGGTGTGCACCGCTTTGAAACCCAAACTGGGCGCTATGCTGGAGCAGCGATTTCCGAAGATAGCATTCGCGGAAGTAGACTGCTCGCTGTCGCCCTCCCTGGCCGCCGGATACAGCGTGTTTTCGGTTCCAACCCTGATCGTGTTTACCCAGGGAAAGGAGAGCCTGCGCAAGTCGCGCTCCTTGGGTCTTGGGGTTCTGGCGGGGGAACTCGAGCGACCCTATTCGTTGGTGTATGGCGGCAACTGAACCACTTCTCCAACCCTTTGCCTGGGGGGCCGAATTTTACGCGAGCTGGCATCTGCGAAGGACAAACAGCAAGACCTGATACAAGGTTTTCGTGATTTACAATGAACCGGCTGATCGCGAATAGATAAGGCTCTATTTTGTCCACACACCAGATGCTTTCCGGATTCGTACTGGGGTTCTCCGCCGGAATTGCCCCTGGCCCCCTGCTTACCCTAGTGATCGCCCAGTCGCTGTCC
>CBDUCL010000222.1:0-5045 GCA_965365625.1 uncultured Chromatiales bacterium
TTGGGGCAACAGCTTCGGGCATATCCAGGATCTGCGCTTCAATGCCCTGCACTTTGCCGGCTTCGCCCTGCTGTGCTTTCTTACCCATCCCCTGATTCGCGGCGGCGGAGCCTGGGTGCGCGGCCTGGACCTGGCCCTGGGGCTGCTGGTGGTGGCCTGTACCGCCTACCTGATGGCGATGGAGGACGCCATCTACCAGCGCGGCCTGCGCCTGACCTGGCTGGAAATGGCCTGCGCCTGGGTGCTGATCGGCGCTGCGGTGGAGACTACGCGACGCGCCACCGGTTACGTGGTGCCGGTGCTGATCGTATTGGCCCTGAGCTACGTGATCTGGTGGGGAGCGCTGCTGGACGGGGTGTTCAGCTTTCGCGGCCTGCACCTGGAGACCCTGCTGTTCCGCAGTATCTTCGGCGACGACGCCCTGTTCGGCAATATCGCCCGCATCTCCGCCACCTTCGTGTTCATGTTTATCCTGTTCGGGGCCTTTCTGATCCGCTCCGGGGCCGGGGAATTCATTATCGACCTGGCCCGCAGCCTCGCCGGGCGCTGGACCGGCGGGCCGGGGCTGGTGGCGGTACTGGCCTCCGGGCTCACCGGCACCATCTCCGGGGCTGCGGTGGCCAATACGGTGTCGACCGGGGTGATCACCATCCCGCTGATGAAGCAGGCCGGCTTCCCCGCGCGTTTCGCCGGCGGGGTGGAGGCCGCGGCCTCCACCGGCGGCCAGCTGGTGCCGCCGATCATGGGGGCCGGCGCCTTTGTCATGGCCAGCTATACCCAGATTCCCTATGGCACCATCGTGGCGGTAAGCGTGCTGCCGGCGATCCTCTACTTCTTCGCCGTCGGCAGCTTCGTGCGTTTGGAGGCGCGGCGCCTCGACCTGCGACCCTCCAGCGAGGGAGCCCCGTCCCTGGGCCAGACCCTGAGGCGCGGCGGCCCGGCGTTTCTGATCCCCGTTGCGGTGCTGGTCGGGCTGCTGCTGTACGGCTTCACGCCTACCTACGCCGCCGGCTACGCGATCCTGGCGGTGATCGCCGCCTCCTGGGTCACCCCCAATCCGATGGGGCCCAAGGCCATCTACGAGGCCCTGGCCCTGGGCGCGAAGAACATGATCATGACCGCGGTGCTGCTGTGCGCGGTGGGACTGATCACCAATGTGATCGCCACCGCCGGCATCGGCAACACCTTCTCGCTGATGGTGACCCAGTGGTCCGGCAGCAGCCTGCTGCTGGCCATCGGGCTGGTGGCCCTGGCCTCCCTGGTGCTGGGCATGGGACTGCCGGTGACCGCCGCCTATATCGTGCTCGGCACCCTGTCCGCCCCGGCCTTGTATGGCCTGCTCACCGACGCCCAACTGCCGGCCCTGCTGGCCGCTGGCAACCTGCCGGAGGAGGCCATGGCGGTGCTGATGCTGGCCGCCCCTGAGCGCCTGGAGGCCCTGGCCGCCGGCCTGGCGCTGGCCGAGGCCCGGGCCCTAGTAACTGGGTTGGAGCCCGAGATCCGCGGCCTGCTGCGGGACCTGTTGTTCAGCCCCGAAGCCCTAACCATGAGCCTGCTCGCGGCCCACCTGATCGTGTTCTGGTTGTCCCAGGACAGCAACGTGACCCCGCCGGTGTGCCTGTGCGCCTTTGCCGCCGCCGCCATCGCCAAATCGCCGCCCATGGCGACCGGACTCAACGCCTGGAAGGTGGCAAAGGGGCTGTACGTGATGCCCCTGCTGTTCGCCTACACGCCCTTGGTCAGCGGCGAATGGAACCAGGCGTTGCTGGTGTTCGCCTTCGCGCTGCCCGGGCTGTTCGCCTTCGCCGTGGCCTTGCAGGGCTTCTGGCTGGCCCGCCTCGGCTGGGGCCAGCGGGGCCTGGCGGCGGGGGCCGCCCTGTTGCTGCTCTGGCCCCTGCCCTGGGGCCTGCACTTGGCCGGGCTGGCGCCCCTGGGGTTGCTTTGGTGGTGGCAGCGGGCGGGTCGAACCGCGCCCATGGAAGCCGCCACGCCCTGATCGCCGGCCGGCAAGCCCAGGCCGCAGGCGAGTCCAGCCCCCTGGAGCCCGTGCCTCGGCGCGGCCGGCCGGGCCTCTACCCGGGCCAGTCGTCGACGGTCACATCCGTTCCGCGAGATAGGCCCCCAGGTCCTTGTCGATGCCCAGCACATGCCCGGTCAGCCAGCGTTCGATGTAGCGGATGTCTTCGCTCGAGATCCGTTTGCCTTGTTGCAGGAACTTCTCCCGCAACGCCCCGGCGCCTTCGAGCAGGGCCTGATGCTCGGCCTTGTGCTCGGCATACCCTTGATATTCGAACTTGAGCATCAAGCGCTCTTCATGGCTGAAGTGCCATACCGTGCAATTGATCAGTTCTTCCAGCACCGCCTCCACGTAGTCGGGAGCGTCGCCGTCCGCTACCGCGTGGTTCAGGATATTGAACAGCCCCACCAACCGGCGGTGGTCGTCGTCGATTTCATCGACCTCGACGCTCAGGCTGGCGTCCCAGATCAAGTCTTTCATCGGCATTTCTCCTGATGCGATCCCGCTTCACCTGGCGGGGGAGCCGAAGCCGGGTGGCTATCGGAACTACAGAGGGAGGCCACCCGAGGCGGCGCAGCCCAGAGATAGGTTTCCAGGATAAGCTTCGGCGATATCCCGGACAATGGCCAGCCGAACGCGCAGGCCGCAGCCTTATTGCCGGCGGTCCGGAGCCCCGGAGGAGGCGCGCCCCCGCGCCGATTCCGCTCCGGGATAGGCTCCGGCGCCGGAACGGGCCGCGACGCCGGATCGCGCCGGGGGCGGCGCTCCTACCCGCCGGGCGGGGCCTCCAGGGTCTCGACCAGGAGCAGGATCTCGGCGGCCATGGTGTAAGTCCAGGGCCGGGTCCTCGGCCAGGACGGGGTCGCGGCGGCCGGCGGCGATGGCTTGCAGGGCCTGGGCGGCGGCCTCGGGCTGGTCGGCGTCGGTCTCGCTGTCGGCGAGGATACTCCAGGTCGTCCAGGGCAGGGCTGCGTGGCTATGGGGCCCCTTGCACTCGATCGCCCGGCGGCACTCCCGGCGGGCCTCATCCAGCCGACCCAGCCGGCGCAGGGTCTCGGCCAGGTTGTTCCTGACGCGGCCTTCGTTCGCGGTATCGCCGGCCTGGGCAAAGAGATCCGCGGCCTGGTGGGAGAAGGCCGCGGCCTGTTCCGGGCGTTGGAGGACGTCGATATAAAGGTTCCCCAGTTGATTTAGCGTGCTAGCCTGGCCGACGGCATTGCCGAGCCGGACCTTGATAACCAGGGCCTGGCGGAGCTGGCCGGCGGCCGGTTGCTGCTCGATGCGGGTCCGGGCGGACTCGAAGCGGGAATGGCCCCAGGCCGCCCCCAGGGCCTGTTCAGCGGCGTCCCGGGCCCGGCCCAGGCGCGCCGACAGCCGGGGCTTGCCGAGTACAGGCGCCGGCCCTAGTTTTCGAGGTCCGCTTCCAGCTGCCGGTCCCGATCGCGGAAGTAGTCGCTGCGCCAGATGGCGTACTTCTCCAGGTACCAGCGCAGATCCTCGGCCTCAATGGGGCCGATGGGGGCGGTCAGGCGCCAGCTTTGAGCGCTGTGCACCCGCTCCTCGCCGGGTATGGCGGGCTCGTAGACCAGCCGGGCCCGGGTGCCGCCTTGCTCCCGGTATTTGAGGTCGCTGAGTTCCAGCACCAATTCTTCCAGGGGCTCGGGCTCGGGCTGGGGTTCCGATGCCGGGTCTGACGGCAGGCGCTCGCCGAGGGCCACCAGGAGGGCATGCATGGCGGCCTCGATGCCGCCGGCCTGGCTGCTGACTGGGATGTAGAGGGGTTCCGCGTCGAGGAATTCCTCCAGCACCCCGAGTTGGGTGCCGTTCAGGGACAGGGGGATGACGGGGTACTGTTTCTTGCCCTTCTGCTGCTGAAACTCCAGGGCATGGCGCAGTTCCTAGTCGACCCATTTCGACTGCAGGGCATCGGGGCTAATGACCGCGGCATAGGCGTCGGCCCGTTCGATCGCCTGCTGGATCTCGGGCCAGAGAGGATCGCCGCCCCGCAACTCCCGGGAGTCGATCCAGCCATCGTGGCCCTGGTCGGCGAGGGCCTGGCGCAGGGTGCGGACGAAGGCGTCGTCCTGGGTGCTGTGGGAGACAAAAACTTGAGTCATTCCCGGGTTCCTTCTGGGTAGCCGGCCCAGTGTAACGGCTGGCGGCGGGGTGGGAAAGCGAAGCGGCCCAGCGGTTGCTTGCGGCCTGCCCAGTCAGTGCGGCGAGACTCATCGCCGACCCCCGCAGCATCGGGCAGGAACCAGCGTTGGAGAGGCAGTCGTTCGCCGCGACGGGCCGATCCGACAGGGGCGCTTTACTTCGTTGCGGCGAACCTTATGCTTGCTAGGGAGAGGGCAACGCCCGCCGGCGCCGGAACTTGGAGCTATGCAGCAAGACATCGTTTTTACCATCTTCCTGATCTTCACCGGGGCGGCGGTGATCTCCACCCTCGCCCTGTATGCCCGTCAGGCTTTGCTCGTGGCCTACATCCTGGTCGGCGTACTGATGGGCCCCTCGGTGCTGGGCCTGGTGGACGACGCGGCCCTGATCCGCGAGATTGCCCATATCGGCATTATGTTCCTGCTGTTTCTTATGGGGCTGGAACTCAATCCCCGCGAGTTCCTGCAGTTGATGCGCAAGACCACCCTGGTCACCCTGGCCAGCTCGCTGGTGTTCTGGGGTGTGGGGGCGGGACTGGCCCTTGGACTCGGCTACGACTGGGTGGAGACGCTGCTGATCGGCGCCGCCATGATCTTCTCGAGCACCATTATCGGCCTCAAGCTGCTTCCCACCACCGTGCTGCACCACCAGCGCACCGGCGAGATCATCATCAGCGTCCTGTTGCTGCAGGACTTCATCGCCATCGCCCTGCTGCTGTTGCTGGAAGGCAGCGCGGACCGGGAGTATCCGATTATGGAGTTCGCCAAGCTGGCCCTGGCCCTGCCCCTGCTGGTGGGGGGCGCCGCCCTATTCGTACGCTTCGTCCTGCTGCGCCTGCTGCGGACCTTCGACCGCTTCCACGAGTACATCT
>CBDUCL010000223.1:0-5042 GCA_965365625.1 uncultured Chromatiales bacterium
GCGAGCTAGGGGTGCCGGCGGTGGTGGGCTGCCACGACGCCACCGAGCGGGTGGCCGACGGCGAGGAGGTCACCGTGTCCTGCGCCGAGGGCGACACCGGCTATGTCTATCGCGGCCTGCTCCCGTTCGAACAGAAGCGCGTCGAGCTCGACCGCATGCCCGAGATTCCCGTCAAGCTGATGATGAACATCGGCAACCCGGACCGGGCCTTCGACTTCTCCAATATCCCCAACGACGGGGTGGGCCTGGCGCGCCTGGAGTTTGTCATCAACCAGATGATCGGCATCCACCCCAAGGCCCTGTTGGAGTACGACCGCATCCCCGAAGATCTCCGGCAGCAGATCGCTCCGCGCATCGCCGCCTATGGCGACCCGGTAGAGTTCTACCTGGCCAAGCTCACCGAGGGCATCGCCAGCCTGGGGGCCGCCTTCGCGCCGAAGAAGGTGATCGTTCGCATGTCGGACTTTAAGTCCAACGAATACGCCAACCTGATCGGCGGCAAGCTCTACGAGCCGGACGAGGAAAACCCGATGATCGGCTTCCGCGGCGCCTCGCGCTACGCCGCCGAGAGCTTCCGCGACTGCTTCGCGCTGGAGTGCCAGGCCATGAAGCGGGTGCGCGACGACATGGGCCTGACCAATGTGGAGATCATGATCCCCTTCGTGCGCACCCTGGACGAGGCCCGGGGGGTGATCCAGGTACTGGAGGACAACGGCCTGCGCCGGGGCGACAACGGCCTGCGCCTGATCATGATGTGCGAGATCCCCTCCAATGCCCTGCTGGCGGACCAGTTCCTGGACCTGTTCGACGGCTTTTCCATCGGCTCCAACGACCTCACCCAGCTCACCCTGGGCCTGGACCGGGACTCGGCCCTGGTGGCCGAGAGCTTCGACGAGCGCAATCCGGCGGTGCTCAAGCTGCTGGAGATGGCGATCCAGGCCTGCCGCAAGCGGGGCAAATACGTCGGCATCTGCGGCCAGGGGCCCTCGGACCACCCGGATCTGGCGCGCTGGCTGCTGCAACAGGGCATCGAGAGCATCTCCCTGAACCCGGATACGGTGGTGGATACCTGGTTGTTCCTGGCCGGCGAGGGAGAGGACCGAGGCGACTGAGCGTTTCCCCGGGGCAGCAGGAACGGGGCACCCCATCCCTACCAACGTCCGGGGTGCTCAGGCTCCCACTGGCCCCGCGCGATGCGCCCTAGCCTCCCCGCCCGAGAAGTTCGAGCGCCTGTCTAGGCAACCCGCTCGACCGTCAACCGTACGCTACCCCGATTGTTCTCGTACATGCTCCACACGTCGTTCGGAAAGCAGTACAAGTACCCGGGTTCTTTCACTACCAGCGGTTTGGTTTCGTGGGCCGGCAACTCCACATACTGGTGGGGATGCGGGCTGCCGTCGTTCTTCACGTCGGCGGAGACCCCCGCATCATTGGCGATGGCCCCGACCAAGGTGAACCAGTTGAAGCGCTCCACCCGTTTGGTCATGAGAAAGTCGGTGCTTTCGTTTTCGCTGATCTTTTTGAACAGGTTCTCGAACATGCCGACGAAAGAACTCGCTGCCCGCGCCACGTCGCCGAACGTCAGCTTGCCGTCTTCCGTACCTCTCCAGTCGCAGGCATCCCGGCTGTCCTTCCACTGACCGGTGGCCGAGAACCGGTACGACCGGCCCTTTTCCAGATACAGACCCGTGCGATTCCAGCGTTCGCCGGCAAAGACGTCGACCGAATGTTTCCCGCCCACCTCCAGTATCCTGGTCGGATGGTAGGCCGGGTACTCGATCGGCGAGGCCTCCTGACGTTTGAACACGTTGGGATGAAAGAGCGCCTTGTTGGCCGGCACCATGGCGTCGAGGTTTCGGGGCCGGGAGCGCAGCTTGGCGAACACGCCCTTGAAGGAATTGTGGAGCACCCCGAGCGGGTTTTCCCTTATCGTAGACTTGATTCCGGGCCGGAACTGCAACCCCGCCTTGCCGCTCTCGTCCATCATCCACAGCAGGGGACCGTGGGACAGGTCGGTTTCGGCGTAGCCCCCGCCGATGTCGGAATGGACACCCGGAAACCAGATCTCCTTCACGTCGGCATGCTCGGAAGCGTTCGACCAGCGGGCGACCGTGAAGCTGGAGCGGATCTCGTCCACCGCCATCGCATGGCGGGCGGCGGCGATATGGTCGCCGAGCATAGTATCGTGAAACGCCCATTTCTTCTTGTTGTCGAGGAGGTTCAACAACTCCAGATCGTCCGGAATGCCCAGGGCCCCGACCGTGTCCCACACGCCAAGAAAGTGAACCGGCAGGGCCTTGCCCTGGTGGAAGAACTCCCAACCGTCCTCGATCCAGCTGGATCCCCTCGAACGGCGCTTGCGGCGATAGCCCTTGGTAAAGGCCTTGTGTACCCGCCGCCAGGATTCCTCGGGCGGCAGGCCCTTCAGCTTGAGCAGTCCGCACCCGAGAAACCCCGCGATGCTGCGCACAGTGAATGCGCCCCGGCTGAATCCGAACAGAAAGACCTGATCGCCCTCCTCGTACAGATTCCCGAGCCAATGATAGGCACTGCAGATATGGCGGGCGATTCCAGCGCCGAACGCGCCGCCGAGAATCGGCTTGAGCGCCCCCCCTTCCCCGCCGAGTCCAGGGTGGTAATAACGGATCTGCTCGGCGCCCTGGCCATCCGGCCCCTCGATAACGGCGTTGTAGATCTTGAACACATTGGTGGGCGACGGAATGCCATTGTCCTCCTGTTCCGGGTTGTTCCAGGTTCCGTCGAAACAGACGATGATTCGTTTCACGGTCATACTCTCCTTCGCGCCGTATTGCAGCGCTCTCCATGTGAACTGAGGGAGAAAGATGCTGCCGCCCGCAGCCCGGCCCGATTGTCGTTTCGCCCGGTTCGCCCTTTACCGAACAACTGCATCCTTTCTCGTCGTTAGGCTTCGTTGCTTTGCGCATGACCGGAACCGGGAAAGACCCGTCCGGTCTATACCGCTGCAACTTGCCTTTCCGGCCTCGCGTGATTTTCGGCCCATCGCCCATGCGGCGCGCAGAATACGCCGCCGCCGATCGGATCTTCGTCCTTTGCGAGTATCCTCGGGCCTAGAGAATCGCGCCCGGTTCTCTCTCCGCTTAGCAGACGGGGCCACAGCGCCCAGCCAATCCAAGTATAACTGGCGATACGAAGCTCGGGAGCGACGGCTGTGCGGCTCGCGAGACAGATTCGGACGCACCCTGCGGTGGTCCAGCGGCCGCTGCGGAACACCGCATCGAACCCTTTCCGTCCCCGCAGGACCGGACACCGCCCGAAGAAGTTGACTCAGGTCATTCGGCCCCTTTGCGGGGCGGTGCTATAAGAAAGAACCGCTTCCAGCCAAGGAGCACGAATATGGTTATAGCGTTTCTCCGGCCCGCTCTCTCACCCTGGGCGATACCCCTGCTCCCCGCCGGCTGTTTTTTGCTGAACCTGATGACTGCTGCCCCCGCCGCGGCCGCGGTATTCGAGGTCGGTCCAGGCCACGCCTATGAGGATCTTTCCGGGATCGACTGGCCGAATCTGCAGGCAGGGGACGAGGTGCGCATCCATTGGCGCGAGGCTCCCTACCGAAGCAAGATCGGCCTGCGCTCCCGGGGCACCGCCGAGCAGCCAATCCGCATCCTGGGGGTGCTTGGTCCGGAGGGCCAAAGGCCGGTGGTAAGCGGCGACCAGGCGACCACGCCAACCTCCCTGGCCGGCTTCTTCCAGCGGGAATATACGGAATCACTCGGCGTTATCGTGATTCACCGGGGCCCCGGCGATGAATGGGGCTACAAGCCTGGGCATATCCAGATTCGCGGGCTCGAGCTGCGGGGCGGACACCCGGATTACCGCTACACGGGAATGGACGGCGGGACCTATGCCTACTTCCCCGGTGCCGCAGGTATCTGGGCGGTGCTGGTGGAACACCTGGAGGTCAGCGACTGCGAGATCACCGACAACGGCAACGGCTTGTTCGTCTTGTCGAAGAACAACGACGAGGCAGAGACCTCGCGCAATGTGCTGGTTCGGGGCAACTACATCCACGGTAACGGCATCGTCGGCAGCGACCAGGAGCACAATATCTACACCCAGGTCGCCGGCATCACCTTCGAGAACAACCGCCTCGGCCCGCTGCGCCCCGGTGCCGGGGGCATCGCGCTCAAGGACCGCTCAGCCGGAACGGTGATCCGTTATAACTATATCGAGAGCGGCGCACGGACCCTGGATCTGGTGGAGCCGGAGGACAGCTACGCCGTCATGCTGGCCGAGCCTGGCTTTGCCGATAGCTGGGTGTACGGCAATCTCATCCTGAACCAGTATTCGCCGGACCGCCCCTACGCGGTGAACATGTTTCATTACGGCGGCGACATCGGAGACGAGACCATTTACCGCAAAGGCACCCTGCACTTCTACCACAACACGGTCTACGTCCGGACCAACAAACCGGAGGTCTGGAACCTGACGCTGTTCGACCTCAGCACCAACGACGAGACCGTCGTGCTGCGCAACAATGTCCTCCACCTGGACGGCGACTCCGACTTCTTCATCGGTCGGGATGCGGGCATCCACGTATTCGAGGCCAACAACTGGATCACCGCCGGCTGGCAGAACAGCGTGCCCGACAACGAATGGCACACCTTTGCCGGCAGCGTGATCCAGAACGCGCCACCCGTGAGCGGCGCCTCGCCCCTGTTCAACGGCCCGGACGCCGGAAATTTCACCCTCGACCCCGCCTCCCCAGCCTTCAACAGGGCCGCACCGCTGCCGGCGGAAATCAACGCGACGCACCCCCTGGAGCGCCAGTACGCCAAGCACCTTTACAGCTGCGAACGCCTGCCGCTTGACGGTGCCTCCGAGCTCGGGGCCCTGGAAGGCGCCACCCAGGTTGCCCCCTGGGCCGCGGCCATGCTCGCCACCGCAGACGGCGCATCGAGCTTTGAGCTAGGGGCGATGATCGACCTGGAACTGACCCTGGACAGCGGCTGCCTGGCCGGAGTGGCCGCCGACTGGTGGCTGGTGCGGGAAGAACGCGGCAG
>CBDUCL010000224.1:0-5019 GCA_965365625.1 uncultured Chromatiales bacterium
GTTTTCGAAAGCCGTGCTGCAAAAAGCCAGGGAAGGTATTTTGCAGCGTCTGCCTAAAGGGGAGCTACCGGCGTACCGTTTAGCCTGCTACAGTTGTTCACAATCAAGCAAGGCATGATCGAAAACCAACAATAAGCGAATCCAAGGGAGGAATCCGCATGCATGCAACCCGTCGGGGCGCAATTCCATACCGAACCAAGGCCGCCCTGGCGGCGCTCGCCGGCAGCGCACTGCTTGCCGCCTGCGCGCTGCCCGAACTACCGGCCTACGACCCCACCAACAACCAACGGGTCGAATGGTTGGAGCAGAACTGGAAACCCGAAGACCGTGCCTGGTACCACCATGCCAACCAGGGCACGCTCACCCTGTTGCTGCCCTACAACTGGTTTATGGCCCTTGAGCAGCCAAAGTTGACTCTTTTTAGCGAGGCGCCACTGCTGCACGACGACGAATTCCTGAGCCGCATCGGCTTTATCCTTGGTCAGCGTAGCGACTACAATCCGGACGGCTTGCCGGTGGGCTTTGCCCGCTATCAGGGTACCGACCCGGTCAGTGGCAAGCCCATCGACGGCCTCGGCCTCACTTGCGCCGCCTGCCATAGCGGACAGCTCAACTACAACGGCAAGGCCATCGGCATTGACGGCGGCGCCGCCAGCACCGACCTGTTCAAGCTCACCGAGTACCTGGTGGCGTCCATGTTCCTGACCCTAGAGCTGCCCGGGCGCTTCGGGCGCTTCGCTGACCGGGTGCTGGGAGCGGAACACAGCGACGAAGCGGCGAAGACGCTGAAGGCGGAGTTCAAGGACGAATTCGAGTTCGTCAAAAAGCAGGTCGAGCTGCTCAAGGGCAACGACCCTCATAACGTGGCCGAAGGTTATGCCCGCCTCGACGCGCTGAACCGTATCGGCAACCAGGTGTTCTCTGTGGAGCAGAACCTGGACCCGGCCAACTACGCCGCCCTCACCGCCCCGGTGGCCTACCCCCACATCTGGGATACCTCCTGGTTCGAGTGGGTGCAATACGACGCCTCCATTATGCAGCCCATGGTGCGCAACGCGGGCGAGGCCTTGGGGGTGTTGGCGGCGGTCAATATGACCAATCAGGACAAACCTCTGTGGGCCAGCAGCGTGAATTACGAGAACATCCACTGGATGGAGTCCATGCTGGCCGGGCTGGGCGAGGACTTCGACAGCACCATCGAGCCCTATCGGGCCAAGGCCTTCCAAGGTCTGCATGCGCCGCGCTGGCCGGAGGAAATCCTCGGCCCGATCGACCAGGCGAAAGCCACCCAGGGCGAGGCCCTCTACCAAGAGCTGTGCCAGGGTTGCCACCTGCCGCCGGTGGGCTCCGAGGCGTTCTGGAGCGACCGGCACTGGACCAAGACCTACACCCCCCTGGCCCAGTCCAGGAATCCGGACCTGCAGGACACCCCGACCAACTGCGGCGACAGCTTCGAGTTCCGTTGGCACCTGCTACGGGTGCCGATCATCCCCGTCGCCAAGGTCGGCACCGATCCGGCCCAGGCCGAGGTCCTGCGCGAGCGCACCGTCAGCACCCCGGCGTTCCTCCAGATCGCGAGCGACAACTTCGGCCTGGCCCTGGGCGAGGTGGTGGAGAACGTCAATGACCACTGGTACGCCAGCCAGGGCCACACCGGGCCCGACAAGAGCTGGTGGGAGGGCGAGCGCCCCAACTGCCTGCAGGAGCCTCTGGCCTATAAGGCGCGGCCCCTCGACGGGGTCTGGGCCACCCCGCCATTCCTGCACAACGGCTCGGTGCCGAGCATCTACCACCTGCTGTCGCCAGTGGCGGAGCGGCCCGCGACCTTCTACCTGGGCAGCAAGGAGTACGACCCAGTCCACCTCGGCTATCGGCAGGATCGGGCCGAGGGCCTGTTCGAACTCGACACCAGCAAGCCGGGCAACCACAACAGCGGCCACGAGTTCAATCACGGCAAGGGCCAGGGCATCATTGGCCGCCGCCTCTCGGAGCCGGAGCGCTGGGCCCTAGTGGAATACCTGAAGACCATCTAGCAAAACGGTCAATCGACGGTCTTTCCCGTGCGGGGCGGGATAACCCTCTGAAATGGGCCGGGGACGACCATTCTTCGGTGTAGGCTGTAACAAAGGCAGACTCGGCGGCGCCTTCGCGGGCCAGCCGAGGCAGCCGCAGCCGACGATTGCGCACAGGGGGCAATATGCGGATCGATCACTACCGCTTCGGTCATATCGGTGTTGGCGGCCAGGATTACGAAGCCGACCTGATCATCTTTCCGGACCGGGTGCAACCAAACTGGTGGCGCAAACAAGGGCATAGCCTCGACCGCCAGGACCTGGCCAGCGTGCTGGCGGAAGCTCCCGAGTTGCTGGTGATCGGCACCGGCTATTTCGGGCGCATGCAGATCCCGAAACAGACCCTGGAAGCCCTGCGCGCCGCCGGCGTTAAGGTACACATCGCCAAGACCGGCGACGCCGTGGCCGATTTCAACCGCCTGCAGTCTCAGTGCGCCCGCATCGTCGCCGCCCTGCACCTAACCTGTTGAACCTAGA
Source organism: uncultured Chromatiales bacterium (assembly GCA_965365625.1). Lineage (GTDB taxonomy): Bacteria > Pseudomonadota > Gammaproteobacteria > Chromatiales > Chromatiaceae > CAVWCW01. The sequence goes on from CBDUCL010000224.1 coordinate 2,550, forward strand.
TTCCTCAGTTGTTCGCTCCTTTCTGATGGTAACTCATTGAAATAATGGCGATCGGCTTTAAGCCAGGCCCTCACTCTCTGGGTGAATCACGCTACGCGATGCATTGCACGTTTTCCGCGGCGCATGGCCGCGTTGTAACGCCTCGGAATAGAACGACTATTCCTCGTTGTTACGCCTTGCCCTGCACCCCGGAAAACGCACATTTCACCGCGTCCAACTGAGGATTCTAGGTTGAAGCGCCGGGATTGGCCGCCGACCGCGAACAGGGCCGAGCCGGCGCGCAGGGCGCACTAATGCCCACGGTCTCCAACGGTACTATTATTGATAGTAGGAAGGGGGAGTGTGGCGATCTCGCAGATACTTGTTTAGCGAGACTAAGTAGATGGAAGCCAATGCTGGTCGGTTCTGCCCCAGTCCGGGACGACGTCGGGGCATACGCTGAGTCCCTCCGACGCCGCCAGGAAGTTGCTACAACAGCGCGAAGCCGAGTCTCCACGCAAGCGCCGGCGTCGCGGCGCTTGTACCTGGCCCGAACGCCCGAAATCCCGGTCATCCGCCCGAGCTGCCGAGCGCAGAATCCCAGAGACCGACCGACCGCCGTACTGCCCCGGGACGCGCGCCTCTATGTCGTCGACGCCGATGCTGAGGCGTGGCAGGAGTTTGAACGACTCGCCGCCGCCAGGGGGTTGGGCGTTGCTGCCTATAGTTCGCTGCATGACCTGTTTGGCGGTTACCGGCCCGCCGGAGCGGCCTGCCTAGTCTTGGACGCCGGGCTCCTGGCCCGGGCCGGTCTCGCCTTGGGCCGCCTGCGGGGTGAGCTGGGCGACGAAATCCCGGTTATCCTGGTGGCCGGCCATGGTGACGTCGCCTCGGCGGTGGCGGCCGTTCGCGCCGGCGCAGCGGATTACCTGCTCAAACCGGTGGACCAGGGGCGGCTCTGGTGCGAAATCCAGCAGCTGTTGGCGCAAGACGCCCGGGAGCGGGAACAGCGGTCGCGCCGAATCGCCTTGGCGGCGCGCCTGAAGCGCTTGACGCCCAGGGAACAGCAAGTGTTGGAGGGCATCATGGCGGGCCTGAGCAACAAGCGCATCGCCGCTGCCATGGCCGTCAGTCCGCGCACCGTCGAGGCGCACCGCGCCCATCTGATGCGCAAGCTGGAGGTGCACTCCCTGGTGGAATTGCTCCGGCTGACCATGCGCCTGGAGGTTGGGTGAGCGGGCCCGGCAACGATCGAGGGGAGGCCAATGAACCGACTAGGCCTGACGCTCTTCCCCCTGGCGCTGCTTTTGATCGGCGGCGGTGCCTATCTGGGGCTGGCAGAGGCCCCGGCAACGAGCTACCGCACCGCCACCCTGAGCCGCGGCGACATCCGCTATCAGGTCACCTCCGGCGGGCGAGTGCACGCGTCTATCACTACTGAGGTCAGCTCCCAGCTTTCGGGCCAGATTGCCGAGGTGCACGCCGATTTCAATGACCGGGTGCAGGAAGGCCAGCTGCTGGCCCGCCTGGACCCGCGCTCGTTCGAGGCTGAGGTGCGCGAGGATGCAGCCGCGCTGGACAAGGCTCGGGCTGCCTTGGCGACCAAGCAGGGGGCGCTGGACAAGGCGGAGGCGGCCCTGGCCAACACCAAGGCCCTGCGCCGGGTAGCGGTGGCAGAAGCCGCCAGCGCCCGGGCTAAATACCAGGAAGCCAGGCAGGAGCTGGAACGTTTGAGCACCCTCAAACGTAAGGACCTGGTATCCGCCAGCGACCTGGCCGCGGCCCGCAGCAGCAACGACTCCACGCGCGCCTTGCTCGATGCGGCCGAGGCCCTGGCGGAGGTGCGCGATGCAGAGATCCTGGGCGCCGAGGCCGACCGGCGCATCGCCGCAGCCGAGTTGGAGTATGCCGAGGCTGAACTTCGCCTGAGGCAGGCCGCCTTGGAACGCGCTCAGGTAAACCTCGGCCGCACCGAAATCCGCGCCCCCATCGCAGGGGTGGTGATCCGCCGCAACCTGGAGCTTGGTCAAACGGTTGCAGCGAGCCTGCAGGCCCCCACCCTGTTCACCATTGCCGGCGACCTGCGCCGGATGCAGGTGGAGACCCAGGTGGACGAGGCGGACATTGGCGCGATCCGAGTCGGCCAGCCGGTCAGCTTCAGCGTCAGCGCCTACCCGGGGCAGGCGTTCGACGGCCAGGTGGAGCAGATCCGCATGGCCCACGAGCTGACACAGAGTGTGGTGACCTACACCGTGGTGGCCTCGGCGGACAATCCGGATCTGATGCTGTTCCCGGGTATGACCGCGATCGTGCGCATCGAAGTGGCCGAGGCCCGGAACCAGCTGCGGGTACCGAATGCGGCGCTGCGCTTCCGGCCGCCGGGGGTCGAGGTGCCGATTGCAGCTGCGGCAGCCGCCGAAAAAGGGATCCCGGGTCGGGTCTGGATTCTCGGGCCGAACGGCCAGACCACCCCGGTGGCGGTGCGCACCGG
>CBDUCL010000225.1:0-5018 GCA_965365625.1 uncultured Chromatiales bacterium
ACAATACGGTGCGACCGAATTGTTCTATTCTTGAGGCACGGCTAGTCTGCGGACACCTAAGCCACAGTCCCGAGGAAATGAGCGGAGTGCAGGATGTATCGTTTGATCTATAAGAGCCGCTGCAACGGGGAAATCACCTGGGACCTGGTGAAATCGATCCTGCATGCCAGCGAAAAGAGCAATGCCGAGCACGACATATCCGGTGTGCTCCTGGCCACCGCGCAACATTTTCTGCAAGTCATCGAAGGCCGCTTCGAGGACGTCAACCAGACCTTTATGCGGATCGTGCGGGATCCTCGCCACCGGGATATTCAACTGGTGAGCTTCAATTGCGTTGACGCACGCCTGTTTGGCGGCTGGGGGATGCGCGGGATCGGGGTGTTCGACTTCAATAAGGACCTGGCCCGGCAACTGATGGACAAGTACGGCGAGGAAGAGGGCGGGGTGCACTTTCCTCTGGAGGAATGGCTGGTGCTGGCGATGATCAACGACATCCGGATGGTGCACGAGCCACCCGACTGGAAGCGCTAGGGCAAGGCGGACCAATAGCCGCCCGCAAGGTCCCGGCCCGAGCCAGGGCCGGGGACCGCTTTAACGCACGCCCAGTGCGGTGTGCAGTTGCTGCACGGCGCTGGCGTCCAGGCCACTGGCGGCGGCCAGCCGGGCGAGATAGTCGCGCTCGGCGGGGGTGTCGACCTCGATGGCGAACAGGGAAGCGGCGTAGACCTCGGCCGCTACTTGGGGATTCGGAATATCGGCCGCCAGCCCGTCCAGATCGAGCGGCGCGCGCATCTGTTCCAGCACCATGGCCTGGACGTCGTCATCGGCCCCGGCCTCGCGCAGGCGACCGAGGATGCGCTCGATCTCGGCATTGTCGATCTGGCCGTCGGCCTTGGCGGCACTGACCATGGCCTTCAGCATCAGCTCGGCATTGCGTTCCAGTTCCTCCTCCTCGTCCGCGCTGGCCGGGCTGCGCAGGCCGAGCGGCGCGGCCCCCATCAGGCCCTGGGCACCGCCGGCCTGGTTACCGCTCAGCGCCTTCATCGCCAGGCCCGCCAGCAGGGCCATGGCGCTGCCGCCCAGGGCGCCCTTGACCGCGCCGCCGCCACCGCCGAACAGGGCCCCCGCCAGGGCCCCCAGGCCGCCCACTGCCGCCGGATTGCCCTCCTTGACCGCTTGGGTGGCGTCGCCGAACAGGCCGCCGGCGGCCTTGGCTAGTCCCCCCAGGAGGTCGCCGGCACCGCTGCTGCTTCCGCCGCCGGTGAGGCTTCCGAGCAGATCCCCCAGGCCGCCCTGGCCCAGGGCGTTGTCGATGCGCTGATTGCCTGAACCACTCATTCCGCCCTGCATCAGGGCGCCTACCAGATCCGCCAAACCTGCCATTAGTTTTTCTCCGTTATACAAAGAGTTTTCTCAACGCCCGCAGTCTAGCAGAGGCCGACCCTGGTTGGCGGCTCGCTTCACGCTTCTTCACGCTTTCTCCGCCGGCTCCAGCGGTTCGCTGAAGGTAAAGCGATCGAACAGGGCGCGGCGCTCCGGGTGCTCCATGATCTCGTGGGCCAGGATCAAACCGGTGGCGCTCCAAACCTGGTAGAAATTGGCGCGGCGGCCGATCAGCCCGGCGCTGCGGCCGTCGTAGTATTCGGGCCAACGGTCGGCCTCCAGGCGGTCGTCCAGGGCCTCCAAGGCGCGCTCGGCCGCGTCCAGACGCCCGGTGTGCAGGGCGGCGCCGACGAAGGGCCAGATCAGCACCGGCCAGTTACCGCCGTTGTGGTAGGACCAGGCCACGTTCTTGGGGTCGCTGCCGGTGATCATCATCCATTCTTTGCCTGCCGCCGCCGGGTAGACGATGCGAACCGGCATCTCTCCCATGAGCGCCTTCCAGTGCCGCTCGAACAGGTTCATGATCCCCTGGGATTCTTCGCGGGTCGCCAGACCGAACAGGATCGCCAGCAGGTTGCCCTGGGTGAAGAAGCGGAAGTCCACCCGCCCGGGGCCCTGGTTGCCCACCAGGTAGCCGCAACGGTGGTCGAGCCAGCCGTCCATCCAGTCCGGGATGCTCTCCGGGTAGATATTCAGCACATTGGCCGCCTCCGGGCCGGCCTCTTCCACCTGGAAACGGTGGATGGCATTCAGCCGTTCGCGGTCGACCCAGTAATGGTCGCGCACGAAGCTGCGCAGGGCGCGGATGCGGATGGTCAGATTGTCCAGCAGCCGGGGCTCGGCGCCACAGCCGCGCAGCAGCTCGCGGGCCGACACCAGCATGCCGTAGAACAGGGCCTGGATCTCCAACGGGTGGCCGTAGACCCCCATGCGGCGATCGATCATAAAGGCGCCGTCCGGCACCAGCAAGGTAGGGGACGACTCGAAGGTCTCACGCAGATACAGGTCCAGGATCTCGCTGATGCCGCTCTGCACCGCTTCGCTGCGCACCAGATCCCAGTCGCCGCTGGCCACCACGTAGGCGCGCAGCAGGATCAGCCACCACATGGCGGAATCCACCGGCACCACCCGGCCGATGGCACGGTCGCCGAAGTCCGCGTCCAGGCGCTCCCCGCCGTTTTCGGCGATCACCTTGAAGCTGGCGGGCATCAGGCCCCGGGCCCGGGTATGCCCCTCGAGCACCGACTGCTGGCCGCGCAGCTCCAGCACCGTGAGCAGAAAGTTGCGCACGATTTCCGGACGTCCGTTGAGCAGGAACACCAGGGCCGAGGACACGAAGTCGCGCACGAAGCACTCGTGGTAGTTGGCGGCCACCGGATTGGGATCGATGGCGGCGGCGGTGCCCACCGGCCGGCCTTGGTAGTGAATAATGGAGTCTTCGAGGATTCGGTAGGCGCTGGCGATCGGCATCGGCGGGTCTCGGTTGCGGCTGGGTCGTTATGATAGGCCAGATGGCGGGGGCCCGGGTAGGCTTAGGGTCGGTCGCTGTTGAGCCCGACGAAGCTGCCGCCGTTTTGTTCCGCCAACTTGCGCATCAGGGCGGCGAAGCGCACTACATTGGGGTTCAGCCCGCCCTGGCGGAACAGCACCGGAAAGCCCACCGCGTGGATGCGCACCCGGCGCTGGCCGCTGCGGTCGGCCCGGTTGAGGCTGTCCACGGTGTCGAGTACCGCCTGGATCGAGCCGCGGGAGAAGTCGTCGCCGAATACGTACAGACTGATCCGCTTGTCGCGGTCATAGAAGCTGCGGATGGCCGCCTCGATGCCCTCCACCGGACTGGAATTGGAGAACGGCTCCCAGGCCGCCAGGCGCTTGAGGATGGCCTGGCGGCGTCCGGCGGTATCCGGGATCCACTGGCCCCGGTACTGGGAGAACATGTAGTCCCCCATGTCGTTCATGACCTGGATGCCTTGCACCCGGGGGTAGATGCGAAGCACCTCGCTTAGCTTCTGCAGCACCAGCGGCCAGGCGTTCTCGTGCATGGAGCCGGAGGTGTCGATGATGAAGATGATGTACTCGCTGTCCACCGGGACGCCGCCGATGCGCTGGTCGCTGCGCGGGCGCCGGTAGTCGGTCCCGAGCAGGCGCTGCATCTCGGCGCTGAGCTCCTGCTTGGCGCTGGCCAGCTCGCGTTCGATCAGGCTCTGCACTTCGTGCTCCCGGCGGCTGGCGTTGAACTCGCCGCGCAGGGCCGAGAGGTCGCCGTTGAGGCGGGCCAGGCGCTGGCGCTGTTGCGATAGCTGCTGCTGTTTCGCCTGCAGCTCTCGGGTCAGGATCGGCGTCTCGCCGCGAATCCGGGCCAGCTCCGCCTCCAGCCGCTGAACCAGGCCGCTGAGGTCGACGGCCAGGCGCTCGATCACCGCCGGCTCCGAGACCTTGACGATGACCAGCAACAGGATGATGGCGCCGAAGCCGCAGGAAACCACGTCCAGGAAGGACAGGTTGAAGATGTCGATGCCGCGGCGTTGGCGGCGCGGCCTGCTCACGGCCAGTCCCGGGCCGGGGTGAGAAAGGACCCGCGGCTGCTCTGGGCCAGCTGCCAGAAGGCCGCTGCCGCATAGGGGTCGCCCTCCATCGGCAGCAGAATGGTGTTTACCGGCACCCCCTTGGGAAGCTGCTTGAGGGCGTCGGTGAAGTGCTTGAGGCGTTTCTCGCCGCTCACCTTGCTGCCCCAGGGCGTGCCTTTACCCTGGGTCGGCAGGCCGTCGGTAATCAGCAGGATATTGTCCGGCTTGGGCTCCAATCGGTCGGCGGCGGCGAAGGCCTTATACAGGCTGGTGCCGTCCTCCGGCGCCACCTGCTCCAGGGCCCGCAGGGCGGCGTCTACCTGGCGCGGGTCGGACGCCTTCAGCCAGCTGCCTGCGCTGCCCTTCAGCACGGGCTCGGCCTGGGTGTTGAAGCGGTAGAGCTGGAAGCGGGCGTCCGGCGGCAGGTTGGCGATCAGCCACTCGGTGCTGGCCAGGGCCCGTCGCCACTTGGGGGCGCCGCGGCGCTGGGCCGGTTCCAGGTTGCGGCGACGAATCACGTTGACGATGGTCTCGTCGAGCATACTGGCGGAAGCATCCAATAGGATCAGCACCCGCTTGCCCCCCAGCTTGAGACCGGTCAGGTACTGGCGGTCGCCCTGGCCAACAATCTCGAGCACCTGCTGGCCCTGTTCGCGCTCGGCGGCCAGCTCGGCGCCCAGACGTTGCTGATCTTCCTCCAGTTGCCGAAGGTCGGTCTTCAGCCGGTTGGCATGCTCCCGGCGGGCCAGGGTCTCGCGGTCGAGGGCGGCGCGGGCGACTTCCAGCTCGCTCAGCAGGCGCCGCACCCGCTCCGCCTCGCCCTGGGTCTGCACCAGTTCGCGCTCGCTCGCCTGTAGGCTGTTGCGCAGTTCCACCAGGTCCTGTTCGCCGTTCAGGCGCTCGCGCTCCAGGCGCACCGCTTCGGCCCGCAGGTCGGCGAAGGTCTGGTTGCGGGCCTTGACGGTGTCCGTGTTCAGGATCAGCACCAGCAGCACCACGGCCCCGAAGCCGCAGAACATGATGTCGAGAAACGACAGAGAGAAGGGCGAGATCGGGCGCCGGCGCATG
>CBDUCL010000226.1:0-4997 GCA_965365625.1 uncultured Chromatiales bacterium
GGTGAGCAAGTGGTAGCCCTTCTTGCCCAGGGAGTCCGGGTCCTTCTTCAGCTTCGGCAGGACGGTGCGGCGCAGGATGCCCGGGGGGATGGTCCATGTTGGGTTGAAATCCAGGTAGCGAATCTTGTCCTTGAACACCGGGGTCTGGGTGTATTCCTTCCCCACCTGCACCTGCTCTTGCCAGATGACTTCGTTGTCTTTGACCCAGTAGACCTGAAAACCCGCGATGTCTACGATCAGGAACTCGTCATAGGCCTCGTGCATGATCCAGCGCTGGCGCTCCAGATTGACCCGGATCTGCTCGATGCGTTGTTCTACCGGGACATTCAGCGCGGCCAGGGTAGCTGAGGTGACCACCGCAGCGTCGGCCTCCAAGCCCTGGCGCCGCCGGAAGGCCTTGACCCCCGCCTCCAGCTCGGCATCGAAAAGCTCCGGGTCGGCGACCTCGACATCGGCCAGCTCGCCGGTCACCGCCAGGCGTGCGCGCAGAGCCCTTACTCGAGGATCGCGCTCGCCGGGCTTCAGGGTAGCTCCCGTCGGCACGGGCGCCCAGCCGCCTTGGGCCTGGTACTGGCGGTAGCGCGCCAGGGCTTCCTTGAGCCACTGGTGACGGACGTTCTTTGGTCGGGCCTCGTCAAAGGTAGCGGCGATCGCCCCGCGCTCGATGGCTTGGCGCAGCTCCGGGGCCGGGTCGTCGTCTCCCATACTGCGGGCGAAGTTGATGTTGGGGTCCAGGCGCTCGGCGTCTACCTTGCCGAAGTAGAGATTGTAAACCGCCCGGGCAAAGGCCTCGGTCAGCAACAGGTCCAGTTCCGCCGCCTCGGCGGGGCTCATGCCGCCTTCGACCCGGGCCCGCAGCAACGGGTCGAGCTGGGGAAAGCGGTAATCGGCCGGGGTCAGGCCGTCGGCGCGCAGGCCGTCGATCGCGGTCAACAAGTCGTCGATGGCCGCATCGTCCCACAGGGGCTGTTGGCCGGTGCCTCGATACATGCGCTGCATCAGGTTGGCGGCATGCAGGGTCTGACCGGCCACCGGCTGGCCGCCGGCCAGACGCTGTTCGACCTCTTGGGAGAAATTGGCGAGCGCCGCGAAGGGCAACAAGAGGACGCAAACCAGCAGTGGGCGAAGGGCTATGGGCATGGGGTTGCTACCTCGGGCTAGCGATTATCGGGGCAGCATAACAGGTCAGCCCCGCCAGCGGGAGCAACTCACCGGCTAGGGAAAAGTTTGCACGTTAAGGCGTTTTCCCGGCGGTGGTCAGCCGAGCAGGGCGTCACGAATCTGTCCCAGCACCTGCGGGCGCTCGGCGTGCTGGTTGTCCCCCAACTGGGGCAGGGCCGGCCAGCCGTTGTCGACCCATTCCAGTCCGGCGAAGCTGCGCGGGCCCTCGTATCGGGGCAACAGGTGGTAATGGACATGATGATCCACCATCATCAGCATCAGGTAATTCATGATTCGGTAGTCAAAGGCCGCCTTGAGGCGGGTCTCCACTTGCTTGATCAAGTCCGCCAGCTCCGCCATCTCTGCGGGCCGGACTTCTGAAAGCTGCAGGGCATGGCGGTTGAGCGACAACACACCCGCCCCCAGGGTAGGCTGGCCCGGCCGCACCGACCAGGACCAGGCGCCGGCCTCCAGCACCAGCAGTTCCTCCACGCGAAACTTGCTCCGGAACGCTTCCAGGTCGTGGGTCTCGCCCATGTCGTCTCCTCCGATGTCGATTCAGTCGTCTGCCGGCAACAATTCCGGCGGGATCGCGTCCGGCCGGTAGGGCCGGGGGCGGTTGCGCTTGAGAAACAGGTAAACCAGGCTGCCCAGCGGCAGAAAGCCGGCCAGAGCCCCAAACAGCAGGCGGAAGTCGCCGTTCAACGCTCCCACCAGCAGGACGATGGCGAGCAACAGCCCCACCGAAAGGCCAAGGCCCCACATGGCCCAGTATGCGACCGGCCCCACCCCCTGGTCGAACACCGCCTTATGGCCCTGCAGCCGGCGGTGCAAGGCTCGCACGAACCCAGCGTATTCCTGCCCCCGGTCCTCGAAACGCCCCAGCCCAAGGTAATGCTGATTGCTGAGCAGCAGCCTGCCGCCATCCGCCAGGCGGATGCGGCAGCGGTAGAGATCGCGTATATAGCGGGTGGGGGTGTGCGTCAGGCGCAGGCCGCGGATGCTGTGGTACGGGATCAGACGCTCGGCTCTTCCGGCTTCGCGCAACCGCAGCCCGGGCTCATCGAGCAGATACCAGCGCTCGCGCTCAAAAGCGGTACGACGGACCCGGTAGCTGGGCACCGACTCGGCGCCGGGCTCATTCATCCGCCACCCGGTCGAGCAAGGCGAGCCAGGCCGAAACCAGCCGCCGCAGTTCGGCCAGCGACAATGCCGCCGGCCCGGCGGCGCGGTCGAACAGCGCCTCGATGCGCGCGCCCTTGGGGCTCAGCGTAAGCCGGTGCGCATTGCCGATCAGCTCGTCGGAGTCCCTGGCGCCGTCCGCCACCGCCTCCAGGCGCCGCAGCAGCTCGGCCGCCAGGGCCCGGTCCGCTTGCAGGTCGGCCTCCAGGAAGCGCGCCGCCAGACCGCCGCGGGCCCGGGGTAGGCCGTCAGCGTCCAGATACAGCTCGATTTCTGCGCCCATGGCAGCTACCTCTGGTAAACGGGAAAGGCGGTATTGATGCCGCCCCGGCTCGACAGATAACCCTGAATGCGAAAACCCTGGCCTGAGGGTCCCTCCCAGGGCCGCTCCTGGCCCGAATTGCGGTTGCGGTACGCATGCAACACCGCCTCCAGCACCTGGCCCTGATCCATGCGGTCGGGGAAGAAGCTCGAGAACTTCTCCCGCCAATCGCCACCCGTCACGGCGATCTCCACTTGAGCGGTATAGACCCCGGCCCGGTTCGGTTCGGACAGGATGCGGGCAACTCGGGCCCCGGCGGGATCCCTGCCGCCGGGGCGAGAATGGTAGCCCACGGGCTTGCCGCTGCGGTTGATCTCGCCAAAGAAAATGTGGGTGAGATTGACCTCCGGATCGCTGCGGCTCCAACCCCGCTCCAGGCCGGCGGATACCGCGTCGGCCTGGGGCGCGGTGGCGCCCTCCCGCCCGCCGCTGGGCGACCACTGCTGGTACCAGGCGGCCGCCCCCACCAGGAGCAAGGCCAGGATCAGGCGGATGGGCTTGGCGAGATTCATGCGCAGGACTCCGGGTGCAGGGGGCTTCTATCTTAGCCCAAACCGGTTCGACGAGGCTCCCGCCAGGGTGAATTCTGGGTCAGAGCCTTTCGTCGGCCCGTGCTCCGGGCTGCTCGGAACCCGTCTTCTTCCAGCAATCCGCATAACCCGCGCGCGAGGCGATGAAAGAATCGGCCGGCAAGGCCGGTCAAGAACAGGGAGCGCGTAGAGCCCGCCGCAAATTGCGGGCGGATTCGGCGCCTATCCCCCAGCCCTCATTAGAACCTTAGAACCTTGGAGAATTACGATGCCGCAATCGAACCCATTCACCGCACTATCCTTGGCGGTCGCCCTTTCCACCCCCGGCCTGGCCCTCGCCGCGAGCTACGAGGTGAGCATCGTCAACGCTACCCACGGCCAAGTGATCACGCCCCCTTTTGTGGCTACCCATAATGCCCGGGTGTCCCTATTCCAGCTCGGGCAGCCCGCGCCCGACTTCCTCGCCCCTCTGGCGGAAGACGGTGACAGCAGCGCGGTGGTCAGCGCCGCCGAAGCCACGCCCGACGTACATGGCGTGGCGACGGGCGAAGGCCCGATCCTGCCGGGCGAGAGCCTCACCCTCAGCATCGAAGCCGACGATGGCTTTCCCCTGCTCACGGTGGCCGCCATGCTCGCCACCAGCAACGATGCCTTCCTGGCAGTGCATTCCATGCCCTTGCCGACCGGAGATACCCCCGTCAGCCTCGGCGCCAGCGTCTACGATGCCGGCAGCGAGACCAATACCGAGTCCTGCCTCACCATCCCCGGCCCTCCCTGCGGCAGCCCTGGATCCAGAGACACCGCAGGCGCGGAGGGCTTTGTCCATGTCCACAATGGTATTCACGGCATCGGCGACCTGGCGCCGGAGAGCTACGACTGGCGCAACCCCGGCGCCTATGTGACGGTGCGCAGGATCGATTGAACCAGCGCTCCTGCCGGGGCCGTTCGCCCCGGCGGTCCCGGCTGCACCGGCTCAGGGTGTCAGGCCCTTCGGATTGCCGGGCACCACTCGATCCCAGCTGTGGGTTGCCTTGCCCTTCACCGAGCGCAGCTCATAGGCCCCGTCACCCAGGGGGACGATCAGGCGGCATTTCTTGCCCGTATCCCGCAGCGAATTGGGGTAGCGAAAACAGAGCTTTCCCTTCTTGACCCACCAGGTGCCTTTGGCGTCGATAGCCTGACTGGTGCCGCCGCCCCGGTCGCGCTCCACCAAACGCCCATCGGGGGCGAAATAGGTGTGAAAGGGAATGGATTTGGTCACGAATTCATAGTTGATCTGATACCGGTCCTTTTCGCCCTCGGCGGTATTGCCTTTCACCAGCTGCACGATTTCCTGCTTGTTCAGGGGGACGCCGATGGTCTCGGCCTGAACGGCGGCCCCCAGCAAGCACAGGAGAGTCAGCAACAACTCGATGCGGACTTTCATGTCGACCTCCCTACCGAAATGCGCTCCTCCTACTTCTAGGATAGCCCCGATCGAGCGGGCGACCCTATTGCCTTCCAATGCTCACCCACCCCGACGCGACGCAAATTTACAAAACGACGAGCCGAAGGGGTGCAGCCGGCTATCTGGCGTCTCCGAATTGAGGTAAGATCTGGGTCCGATCCAGTCAAGCGTCCGCCCATTCCGCCCTCCTAACGAATTCTCGCGCATAGTTGACCGTCATTGCTATGGATGAACGTCCTGCGATAACCAGGCCCGAAGACTCTGTATTGGTCGCCATTGCAGAGCAGGTGATGATGCGACGCAAGCTTCTCCAGAAGGGAAAATGGCTCTGCGACGAGCTCGGGATCGCTCTGCG
>CBDUCL010000227.1:0-4971 GCA_965365625.1 uncultured Chromatiales bacterium
GGTGTTCGCCGGGCGGGTGCATAAAGAACCAGTCGCGCACCTCCGGCAGCAGCCAGACATACGCCGGGGCACCGCCGCCCCAGAGTGCCTGTAGCAATTCGTCGAGTCGCCAGCGCTGGGCTCCGCGCTCGGGTTGGTAGATGAACAAGGGCAGGTTGGTGGCTTGGGTAATCGGGTCCAGCCGCGGCTCCCGGCCCGCCGCCGGAGCAGGGCCGAACAGGTTGGGGTAGAACAGCAGGGCGCCGATCAGGCGCGGCTCGGGGTCGGGCGTCGCCTGCCATTGGCGTACCCCGCGCAGCAGGGGCAGGGGCATGCGGTCGTAGGCGGCCAGCAGGATGCGCTTGCCGCTGCGCCGATGGGCCTCCGCGATCAGGGCCGCCACCCCGTCGCCGGGGAGCCGACGGGCATTCTCGTTGCTGCGGGGGAGAAAGTAATCGGCCAGCAGGTCGACATCCCAGGTCTCCACCCCCTGGGCCCAGATCGCCGACAGCAGGGCCTCGTACTGGGGCCGCTCCTCGTCGTGATCGCGCAGAAAGATCAGCAGCAGGTCGCCGTCGGCCGCCAATACCTTGACGCTGATTTCGGTATCGTCCTCGGCGATCAGGCTGAAATCGGCCAGGGCCCCGTTCGGCAGGCCGGCGACCATCAGCGAAAGCAATACTCCCAGCCACTGCCTCGCCAAACCAGAGAGAAACGACTGGGCCCAGGATTCAGTCTTCATCCGGGTGATACAGGATAACGTGCTCCTGCTCCCGGGGATCGTTGCGCACCACGATGGCCCGCGCTGGCCTACTGTCGCTGAGGTTGATGGGTTGGTGGGGTAGATCCGGGGGGATGAACAGGAAATCTCCCGCCTCGGTGACTACCGATTGCTTCAGCCCTGGGCCGTAACGGGTCTCGACCCGGCCTTCGAGCACATAGACTGCGCTCTCGAAACCCTGGTGGGAATGGGGCTCGGCCCGGGCCCCGGGGGGGATAATCACCAGGTTCATGGAAAGGCCCCGAGCCCCTGCGGTTTCGGCCGAGATGCCGACGAAGTTGGGTAACCCCTGGCGGGTCATGATCTCCGGTGGGCTCTTGATCAGGCGCAGCCGTTGCTCTTCGGCCGCGGCAGGGGCGGCGGCCAAGACCGACAACAGAACGGCGGCGATTAGGGGTCTCATTCGGATTCCTCCTCCGCGACGGGATCGAACAGTAGCTGGTCGAGGCTATCTTGCGGCCCGCCCCGGTAGTCGAGCGCGAGCTGGCCGAGGCGAAAACGGAAGCCGGTCGTCCGCTCCAGGGCCGGCAGGAAGCGGTCTTCTGCCGCCATCTGCGGGTCCTGGCAGAGCTTGCGGGTGGCGATTACCGGTCCGATGGTCAGGGTCTGGGGGCCGTCGCCGGGGTGTAGGTCGGCGCCATAGCGGTTGCAGCCGGCGGAGCCGGAGAGCTTGGCGTCGCGGAAGCGGGCGTCGATCTCGACCTCCGGGGCCAAGGGCCGCTCCCGACCCAGATGGGTGAGGCGCCAGACCGGGCCTTCCAGATCTGCCGGGGAGATTGCGCCTTGATCCAACGATTGCTCGAGTTCCAACCTGTCGCCTTTTAGTCGGTAGCTATTCTGCAATTTGCGGCTTGGGCAGCAGGCGGCGTCGCCGAGTCCGGCGGCGACCAGATCAAGTACCAGCAAATCGCCTTCCAGGCGGAAGGCCCGCACCTGAACCCGGTCGCCGACCAGTTGGGTGGCCAGGTTGCGGGCTTCGGCGCCGGTGCGGCCGGCCACCGCCAGATACAGGCGCTCGCCGCTGCCGCCGGACTGCGCGATCAGCAACACCGCCACCTCCTCGCTGCCATCGCTGTCGAGATCGCCCCGTACTTGCAAGGGCTCGGCCAGGGTCAGCTTGGGTCTGGCGGCACCGCCGGGGATATAGGGTGGCCCGAGGTAGTGACCCTCGGTCAGGGCGACCGGATGGTCGAACACGCCGAAGTAGGTGAGCCCGCGCAGTTCCGCGTCGCTCAGCGGGGGCGGGGGATTGGTCTGGCAGGCGGCGAGACCCAGAGTAAGGGCCAAAACGATACTACGCATGGGGGAGTCCGGCAGTTTAAAACCCCAAGGGTAGCCGATTCGCGGCGGGAAGAAACCCCCGAGAGGCGCGGGTGCAACGGAAGACTATCGATCTGCAGTTCGCCGGGATTTGGGCCCGGGTTCTGCTCCGGTTGGAGTCGGGGTCGAAAAGAAAACGGGGGCCGAAGCCCCCGAGTCATGTTGCATTACAGGTCCGGATTCCCAACCTCGAAGCCGTTGTAGATGCTGTTTTGCCGGCTGAACGGGTCGCTGCCGAATCCGCGGGCGCCGCCGCCGATCGCCGGCTGAGAGCCGATCATGGCCACCTCGATGGAGCTCCCGGCCGGACCGTCGCTGGAAAGCTCCGGGTTACCCACTTCAAAGCCGTTGTAGACGAGCGCGTCGAAGCCGATCTTCGAGTCTGAGCCGCGGATCTGTGCGGTCTGCGTCTCGGTGGAGAGGTCCGGATTCCCCGCGGCAAAGCCGTGGTAGACCTCGGCATCGCTGGCAGCCTGGATAGAACCGGCGAACAGCAGGGCGATGGCGGTTGCGAGTGTCTGTTTCATAGTAATAACTCCCTTTTCTAGTTTCGCGATCAATCTCGCTTGCCTAAAAAGACCGAGGGGTTGACGAAAATCTTTCGGCCCGCAACTGCAGGCTGTCTTGCCGGCCTGTTGCCTTTCTAGAACGGCTGTCGAATTGGCTGCGGTACAGCGCGCGCCTGTTTGACGCTGGCTCCGAACGGTTGGGCGCGCTTCCTGCATTTCGCTTGGATTCGGCAGTTGGCCGGGTTGAAGAGCGCGTCGAAGGTACCAGGCCGATCGCAGCCCTAGGCCGCGGTATGTTCGTTGGCCCAATTCCAAGCCGCCCAAATTCCGACGCTTAGTTGTTGCGGGTCAATCTTTCCCTCCGAATACCCTGGTCCGCTGCACCCGGGGTTTCATAATTACGAATGGATGCACGAAAAACAGAGGGGGGGATCCCTATGCTACGCCTTTTCTCATCTACTATTGCTGGCTTGCTGTTGGCGCAGGCGCTGGGGCTTCAGGCTCAACCCACGGCAGAGGTGACCGCTGATGGTAGCCAGGGGCCCGTTGCGGCCACCGATACTCAAGCCCTGATCCTCGGGGTCGGATTGCTCCCCGCTGGGAACACCGGAGACAATGGCGACTGGTGGCTGGTGGATCTCACCCCCGAAAACGAATGGATGTACTACCGGTTTCCCGACCAGTGGAGCAATGTGGGGCAGGATTGGACCCAAATGGCGCCGGGTCACCAGGGGCCTCTGGTGGAGGTAACGGATCTGCCCCTGAACAGTCCCCGATACCTGTCGCCGGGCACCCATCAGTTCTTTTTTGGGGTAGATCTGCTGATGAACGGGCAGTTAGACCTCGACCGGGTCTACTACGACGGCGTGCGCGTCGATGTCAGCGCCACCGACACCGGCCGCCTTAGTCACACCGATCTCAGCTACCAAGGCGCGTTTCGCCTTCCGGATGCCTTCAATTGGGGCGCCCGGGGCATGTCCTATTATCCCGGCGGCAACCGGGGGGCAGGGTCTCTGATGATTACCGCCTTTCAGGGCTTGATGACCGCTTCCGGCGAGGCCTGCTACGAGGGGGTAACGGGTTGTGAGGCCTATTTCGGGGAGGTCGCCATACCCACTCCGGCGTCGGCGGCGAGCTGGGAGGCGCTGCCGGTCGCGCCCCTGCTGCGTCCACCCACCGCTTTCGACGGGGGCGCGGTGGCTGAGGTCGACGAGGCCTATACCTTCGTCGCCGGAATCGAGTATGTCCCCCAACAGGGCAGTCAGACCGGGGACAAGCTCTATGGTGGTCTGAACGTCTGGTATCCGGAAGGCCTGTTCGGAGACGCCAGCTTTCCTACCGTCTGGATCAGCAACCTGGATGGATCCGATCCTCGGGGCGCATTCCACGTAGGGCCCGCCTCCGATCCGGTCTATCACGGGCGCAAGATGGGCGAGTACCTGTTCAGGGTGCCCCAGTGGTATGCGGACCGTTATCTTGGGGGCCGCACCCTGGTTACTGGCCGGTCTCGGGGAACGCCGTTGAGTGGCGAGGATCCGACCGCCGGGGGTTCTCAGGGTCCGACCCTCTTCGCCTTTCGACCTTGGCAGACTGACACTCCGAGCGGTGAACTCGACGCCCTTGCCATGCTCTACTATCGAGCCAGGTATCCCGAGTGCGCGGGGCCGGACATCGGTGTCGGCGGGGCATTTGTCAGCTGCGACTATCCGGGCTTTAGCATGTGTGACGACTGGACCGGGGCCAGCTTCGTCGCAGCAGGCGAGAATCGCGCCGTCATGATCCTCGGTCACAAGGGGTGCACCAACTGCTACTACTGCGACGAAACCGCCGCCGATCCGGAGTGCCACGCAACTCCGTTGCCCGGGGAGTGCGACCGCTTCTGCGACGAGGGCCGCGGCTTCCATTGCGGTCCCTACCGCCGGCAGGTGATCTTCTATGATGTCGACGAGCTGGGCCAGGCCGCTCTCGGCGAGCGCATGCCCTGGACCCCGCTGCCCTACGAGACCTGGGAACCGACCGAGTTCTATCTGGAGCCTGTAGACGGAAACACCTGTGGGGACCTCGGCGGCATGGCCTTCGACAGCGTCGGCGGACGCCTGTTTATGGTGGAACGGGGACTCGGGGGCTATGCGGGCGATAACGCCGCGGTGGTGCATGTGTGGTCGGTTGGCGGTGATTGATATCGATCGCCGAAGATTCGGCTTTGGAACCGGGTTTAGAGGAGAGCGGGCTCTCAAATGCGGCAGTCAGCTCGGCCCTCGCACAGCGAATTTGCGAGCGGCTGCGGATATGCGGGATGAAGGCGCAGGCAAGGTGGGTAGGTGATACGGCTATCCTGGACAGGCTTGGCTAGGCCTGCCCGCGCCCCTTCTTCTGGCTGAA
>CBDUCL010000228.1:0-4944 GCA_965365625.1 uncultured Chromatiales bacterium
GCACGGCGGGCTGCTTCGCAGTTCGGCGGCAAGGGGCATTATAGCCCCTTAGGCCAAGCGCCGCTGCTGGAGCAGTTCGCCTGGTGGGGCAAACAGCGGTTCAGCCTTTAAGCGAAGCGCCCGAAACCGCAATCGAAAACGAGCACGCCGCCGACGGGAAGACCGAAGGTGTCGAACACCGCCATCTCCGGATCGAGCTACCCCGTCGCCTCCGTAAACGCAGGCAGCAGGCCGCCAGAACCGAGCGCGTATGAAGTTTAAAGCGGCCAATTTCGAAGATTCCAGTGCAATTCAACAAAAACGACAGCCGGATAATGTCACGCGAGATCAAGGCCGGCGTTCTCGGCCTGAATGTACTTGGTATAGAATTCAAAGCTGCCCAATTGTGCTACGGTTGGCAAGGCTAAACCCCTGGAGGGCTTGAAGATTGTCCATACCTAAGCGCTATCGTGGTTACCTCCTAATGGCTGTGTTTTTGCTCGCGGGTTGCGCTGCGGGCCCGCGCCTGATGATGCCAACACCCAACGTGCACCTCGACCCGAAGCGGGATTTGTTCGCTGATCTTCCCGGCGAGTTCAAGACTACCGAGGTTCGCCTCTTTTACATCACGGACCGCGTGCCGGAGCAGGACGAAAACGGGGATCTCCGCTATGGCTTCGGTCGCTCCGCCTCCATGGCCTTCGGTACCACTGTGGTGGATCTCGGCGTCGACATCACCTGGGACGAATTGCTACAGGCAAGCCGGACGCAGCAGCGGCTCAGGCCGGTCAAGCTTGAGGTGCGTGAGGTCACGGAGCTGGCGCGTGGCCCGGGTTTGCCCCTGCCGTATGCCTTGGTCGACGGCAAGGTCGTTCGGGAACCCGGTCTGGTTGCGCAGATCGAGGCAGGGAACCAGGTGTTCCACCGCGCGCTGGCACGGCAGCTCGAGTTGACGCCGCGCAAGGAGGTATTCGTCTATGTCCACGGCTATCACAACACCTTTGACGACGCTGCTTTCGCGATGGCCGAGCTCTGGCATTTTCTAGGGCGGGTTGGCGTGCCTATCATATACACCTGGCCCGCGGGCTACCCCGGGCTGTTCGGCTACACCTATGACCGCGAGTCTGGCGAGTTCACCATTTATCACCTGCGCGAGGCCCTGCGAAGGATCGCCGAGCTGCCGCAGGTAGAAAAGGTCCACCTGATTGCGCACAGCCGTGGCACCGACGTCGCAATCGCTGCGCTGCGCGAGCTCACCATCGAGGCACGAGCCGCAGGGATCGATCCGATCGAAAAATTGAAGATCCATAATCTGGTCCTTGCCGCACCGGATCTGGATGTGCAGGTAGCGGCGCAGCGCATCTCCGGTGACCTGCTCGGTCTGAGTGTGAAGCGTTTTACTATCTACTCATCACCGGCGGACAAGGCTATAGGTGTCGCCAGGACCTTGTTTCAGAGTCCCCGCGGACGGGTTGGTACCGTCGGCCTGGAGGATGTGGACGAGACCGTGAGAGCAGGGATGGAATTCGCCATGGCCCATAACCCGACCAACTTTGCAGTCGTGAATTTCGCGGCCGCCGCGGAAGCGGAGGGTTCGCAACGCGACCGCTATGGTCACAGCTATTTTCGAGATGCCCCGCCGGTGAGTTCGGATCTGGTGCTGATGCTGCGCGACGATCTCGATCCGGGATCCTCCGGCCGGCCGCTGGAGCCCATTGGGCTGCGATTCTGGCGGATCCCGCCGGGCTATCCCGCCCGGCAGCCGGGGATACAGGGCGATCTTCGGCACGGCGTCCGGTGAAACCGGGCGGGTTGGAGTTTGCCTCTCCGGGGTGGGTCGACCGGCCCAAAACCAGCCGTTGGCCGAGGCCGACCGGCAATACCCGGCCAAAAGAGACAAAGCAGGCTGACTGTCGCGAATAGGAAGAGTCAGCCAGAATGGCCGGACTCGAATGAATCAGTCTCCGGAATTCCCTGACTTTTACATAGAGTGGAGGCGGTTCGCCTCGGAGAAATCCGGCCTATCTCCGGTTTGGGCACTGAAGCCGCAGCGGAATCCAATTGGCTGTTCTCTCCAATGTGACGGTACTTGGGGACTCAAAGGATCTGTTCACGGATCCCGAGCACCAGGAGCGGGAGCGTCGCTTGTACGCAGCCCTGGACCGGGTCGGCGAGCGCTTCGGACGCGGTAAGCTGGGCTTTGGATTGCCACTGAAACCGGAAGAGGAATGACGTCTCGGTGGCCGCGATCCCTCAATTCTTGGTGCCCTCTCTGCGACAGGTCTTGAAATAGAACGACCGGTCTAATACGACTGACCCCATGCAGTTTGAAAGCCACACCCGAACCCGCATTCTGGTCACCGCCAGGCACCTGTACCACGGCCGCAGTTATGCCGACGAAGGTGTTAAAGAGATCTGTGACCTGGCAGCGGTGCCCAAGGGGAGCTTCTATCACTACTTCCCCTCCAAGCGTGATCTCGCCCTGGCGGTGATCGACGACATGGCCAGTGACTGGGCCCAGGGTTTTGTGGCCGAGGCCTTCGATCCCAGCCTGCCGCCGCTGGAGCGCCTGGATTACATGGTGGATGCCGCCTGCTACTGGCAGAAGGCGGCCAAGGATATCGAGGGGCGGGTGCGCGGTTGCCTGTTCGGCAATCTGGCGCTGGAAATCAGCACCCGCGAGGAGGTGCTGCGGGCCAAGCTGATGGCGGTGTTCAGCGCCACCCAGCAGAGGCTCAAAGACACCTGGTGGTAACACCGGATCGTGACCATTGAAGACGCCGCGCAGCGGCGTCTTCCCAAACGCCCCACCTTGCGCAGGGCCTCGGGTAGCTTATCGAAGCTTTCACTGCCCGGGGCCTCGTCGAAGCTCGGATTATATCGTTCGCACCGCGGCCAGGGCCGTCATGTTGAGCAGGCCGCGCACGGTGATGCTCGGGGTCACCACGTGGGCGGATTTCGCCGCACCCACCAGGATGGGCCCGATGGCGATCCCCTCGCCCAGGGATTTGAGCAGGTTGAAGGCGATGTTGGCGGCGTCCTGGTTCGGCATCACCAGGAGGTTTGCCTGACCGGCGAGGCGCGAGCCCGGGTAACGGGCGCTGCGCAGGGTCTCCGAGAGGGCTAAGTCGGCGTGCATCTCGCCCTCGACCTCCAGCTCGGGACTCTGTGCACGGATGCGCGCGAGGGCGGCCCGCATCTTGGCGGCGGAGGCGGTGTCGTGACTGCCGAAGTTGGAGTGAGACAACAGGGCGACCTTGGGCGTTATCCCGAACCAGCGCACCTCGGCTGCACAGAGGCGGACGATCTCTGCGATGTCCTCGACCTCGGGCGCTTCCTGAACGAAGGTATCGGCGATGAAGAAGGTGCCCCGGCGAAGCACGAGGGCGTTCATGGCGGCAAGCTTCCTGACTCCCGGGGCCGGGCCGATCACCTCGTCCACGTGCGCCAGCTGGCGCTGGAAACGTCCAACCGTGCCGCAGATCATGGCGTCAGCATCCCCACAGGCGAGCAGGGCGCCGGCGAGGACCGTCGGGTTGTACCGGACGTACTCGGCGGCATCCCCCGGGGAGTAGCCGCGGCGCTGCACCCGCTCGAAGAAGGCCTCGCAGTGGGCCTCGAAGCGGGGGTTGTCGAGCGGGTCGACGAGGTCGAAGTCCTGCTGCGCCCGGATTTCCAGGCCCAGCTTCGCGAGTCGCTGGGACACCACCCCCGGGCGCCCGATGAGGATGGGCCGGGCGATGCCTTGCTCCAGCACCTGCTGGGTCACCTGCAATACTTTCTCCTCTTCCCCCTCCGCGAAGACCACACGGCGCGGGTTCTCCCGGGCCCGCTCAAACACCGGCTTCATGGTCATGCCCGTGCGGAACACGTGGTTCTGCAGCCGCTCCCGGTAGGCCTGAACGTCGGCCAGCGGACGTCGGGCAACCCCCGAGTCCATGGCCGCCTGGGCCACCGCCGGCGGGACCGTCTCCATCAGCCGCGGGTCGAACGGTTTCGGGATCAGGTACTCCGTGCCGAAGCGCAGGTGCCCGCCGCCGTAGGCGGAGCGCACCGCGTCCGAGGGCTCGGCTCGCGCCAGGGCGGCGATCGCCCGCACGCAGGCCATCTTCATGGCGCTGTTGATCTCGGTGGCCCCCACGTCCAGCGCCCCGCGGAACAGGAACGGGAAGCAGAGCACGTTGTTGACCTGGTTGGGATAGTCGGAGCGGCCCGTCGCGATGATTGCGTCGGGGCGCACCGCTTTCGCGGCTTCCGGCTCGATTTCCGGATCCGGGTTGGCGAGCGCCAGGACCAACGGGCGCTCGGCCATGCGGGTAAGCCACTCGGGCTTGAGCACACCGGCGGCGGACAGGCCGAGGAATATGTCCGCGCCCTCCAGGGCCTGCGCCAGGCTGCGGTGGGGCGTCTCCGCCGCGAAGCGGGATTTGTACGGGTCCATCTGCTCGCCGCGGCCGGCGTAGATTACGCCGGCCAGGTCGGTGACGATGACGTTCTCGCGCTTGAGACCGAGCTCTATCAGCAGAGTGAGACAGGCGAGGGCGGCGGCGCCCGCGCCCGCGGTGACCAGCTTCGCTTCGCCCAGCTCCTTGCCGACGACCTCGAGCCCGTTGAGGATCGCGGCGCACACCACGATGGCCGTTCCATGCTGGTCATCGTGGAACACCGGGATATTCATCCGCTCCTTCAGCCCCTGCTCGACGATGAAGCACTCGGGGGCCTTGATGTCCTCCAGGTTGATGGCGCCGAAGCTCGGCTCCAGGCGGGCGACGGTTTCGATCAGCCGCTGCGGGTCCCGTTCGTCGATCTCGATGTCGAACACGTCCACGTCGGCAAACTGTTTGAACAGTACCGCCTTGCCTTCCATCACCGGCTTCGCCGCCAGACCGCCGATGGCGCCCAGGCCGAGCACCGCGGTGCCGTTGGTGATCACCGCCACCAGGTTGCTGCGGGCGGTGTAATCGG
>CBDUCL010000229.1:0-4935 GCA_965365625.1 uncultured Chromatiales bacterium
TGTGCCCTGTTTGATTACCCCAGCGAGATTGGGGCTGGAGCGGGGGATGACAAGGGCTTAGCCCGCCGGCACCGTGCGCTCCGCGGCCCAGGCGCGCAGTCGTGCGATGCGCTCGGCCATGGTAACGGAGAGCGGGCGGGTGCGTTCCAGTTCCTCGCGCAGGTGGCGGTCGTCGAGGCGGTCGTTGCGCGACTGGGCCAGGTAAAGGCCGGAGACGATGGCCTGCTCGATCTCCGCACCGCTGAAACCCTCGGCGACGGCGGCCAGCTCGGCCAGGGCGAAGCCGCTCGGTGCCAGGTTGCGGCGCCGCAGGTGGATGGAGAAGACGGCCTCCCGGGTCGCCTGGTCCGGCAAGTCGACGAAGAAGATTTCGTCCAACCGGCCCTTGCGTACCAGCTCCGGAGGAAGTTGCTCGATGGCGTTGGAGGTGGCGACCATGAATACGTTGCCGCTGCGCTCGGCCATCCAGGTGAGCAGGGTGCCGAGGATGCGCCGGGACAAGCCCTCGTCGGCGCTGCCGCTGGCGATGCCTTTCTCCATCTCGTCCAGCCAGAGCACGCAGGGGGCCATCACCTCGGCGGTCTGCAGGGCCCGGCGTAGGTTCTTTTCGGTCTCGCCGATGTACTTGTCGTAGAGCCCGGCGAAGTCCAGTCGCAGCAGGGGCAGGCCAAAGGTGCCGGCCACCGCTTTGGCCGCCAGGCTCTTGCCGCAGCCCTGGACCCCGAGCAGCATGATGCCCCGCGGCGGCTCGAGCGCCCCGCGCGGGCCGAGCAGGGCCTGGCGGCGCTGCAGCAGCCATTCCTTGAGGTGCTGCAGACCGGCTACGTCCTTGAAGCGGGCGGTGTCGTATTCGAACGAGATCAGGCCGTCCTGCCCAATCAGTTCGTACTTCGCCTTGGTTACCTCGGGGAGGTCGCTGCGGGTTATGGCTCCGTCGTTCTCGATCGCGCTGCGCACGATGCGCCGGGCGTCGGTGGCGCTGACCCCGAGCAGGTTGTCCGCCAGCAGATCCACCGCCGCCTGGTCGACCCGGGGCGGACGCTGATTGCGGGTGCGCCAGGCCTCGGCCTCCTCCCGGATCAGGTGCAGCAGGCCGGCCCGATCCGGCAAGTGCAGCTCGAAGCGCGCGCTCAGGTGGCGCAGCTCCGCCGGGATTTCCAGTCGGTGGCTGACCAGTACCAGGGTCTTGGCCAGCAGCGGGTGTTGCTGGGCGATCTCCTTGAGCAGGCGCACGTGCAGCGGATCGCCGAGAAACGGGTGCAGGTCGAGCAGCACAAAATAGCCGGGCCGCGACATTGCCTTGATATGGCCCAGGGCGTCGCGGGGCTCGGCGGTCTGGGGCTGGGCCTCCAGTGCGGCCCCCAAGGGGCTGATGCCCTCGGTCAGGCTCCATTGGTACATCGGGTGGGGCAGGCGCAAGCCCAGACGGGTGAGTTGTTGCAGCAGGCGAGGCTCTTCCAGGGTCTCGATGGCGATGATCGGGACATGCCCGCTCAGCATCAGTTGCAGGTCGTGCAGCTCGTCCATTGGGCGCGGCTCGGGGGTTGGCTTGGCGCTACTCTAGCAGACGGCGGCGCCATGGGGTAAGGTCCGCCTCTGGAACCGGCGCGGCCGGAGGCAATCGAATCGAGCGGGAGAGCGGTATGGCGCAAGCGGACATCGGGCTGATCGGACTGGCGGTGATGGGCCAGAATCTGGTGCTGAATATGGATGACCACGGTTACCGGGTCGCCGTCTACAACCGCACCACAAGCAAGGTCGACGCCTTTCTGGCCGGACCGGCGGCGGGCACCCGGGTGCTGGGCTGCCACTCCCTGGAACAACTGGTGGCGGCTCTGGAGCCGCCGCGCAAGCTGATGCTGATGGTGCGGGCCGGCGAGGTGGTGGACCGGTTCATCGACGCCCTGGTGCCCCTTCTCAGCCCTGGCGATCTGATCATCGATGGAGGCAACTCCCGCTACACGGACACGGTGCGTCGGGCCGAGCGCCTGGCGTCGGCGGGGCTGCGTTTTCTCGGCACCGGCATCTCCGGCGGCGAGGAAGGGGCGCGCCACGGCCCAGCCATCATGCCTGGCGGCGACCCGGAGGCCTGGCCTCTGGTGCGGCCCCTGTTCCAATCAATCGCCGCAGAGGTGGACGGGGTGCCCTGCTGCCAGTGGGTGGGCGACGGCGGTGCCGGGCATTATGTGAAGATGGTGCACAACGGCATCGAATACGGCGACATGCAGTTGATCGCCGAGGCCTACTTTCTGATGCGTGAGGGCCTGGGCATGGAGGTGGACGAGATCCAGGCCGTTTTCGCCGAATGGAATCGTGGGCAGCTGGATTCCTACCTGATTGAAATCACCGCCGACATCCTGGCCCGCAAGGACGTCGACGGCGAGCCCTTGCTGGACAAGATCCTCGATGCGGCAGGGCAGAAAGGTACCGGCAAGTGGACCGGGGTGAGCGCCCTGGAGCTTGGCGTTCCGCTGACCCTGATCGCCGAAGCGGTATTCGCTCGCTGCCTGTCGGCGATGAAAGCGGAGCGCGTCCGCGCCGCCGAGCTGTTGCCCGCGCCCGAAGCCCGCTTCGAGGGCGACCGCGGGGCCTATATCGACGCGATTCGCGATGCGCTCTATGCCTCCAAGATCGTCTCCTATGCCCAGGGCTATATGTTGATGCGCGAGGCCGCCAAGGCGCACGGCTGGGCCCTCGACTACGGGGCGATCGCCTTGATCTGGCGCGGCGGCTGCATCATCCGCTCGCGCTTTCTCAACGATATCCACCAGGCCTATGCCGCCGAGCCGGATCTGGACAATCTGCTGTTGGCCCCGTTTTTCCGCCAAGCCGTCGGCGCTGCCTTGCCGGGCTGGCGGCGGGCGGTGGGGCTGGCGGTGCAACTGGGGCTGCCGGCCCCGGCCTTCGGAGCTGCGCTCAGCTTCTATGACGGCTACCGCTGCGGCCGCCTGCCGGCCAATCTGCTGCAGGCCCAGCGCGATTATTTCGGCGCCCACAGCTACGAACGGGTAGACCGGCCCCGGGGCGAGTTCTTCCACACCGATTGGATCGAGGGCGGGGCCGGGGCGGCCTCCTCCACCTATCAGGCCTGAGGCTGTCTGTGGGGGAGAGCGGCGCGCCGCGCCGCAGCAAGCTGAGAAGGCTGATCTACACGGCCCTGTTGGCGCTGCTGGTGTTCGGCGTCCTCGAGTTGGGGGCCTGGGCGGCCCTGCGCCTGCTGTTCGGCGGGCTCGACGTGCAGGCCTTCGCGGCACAGCGGCTGGAGGCGGCGACGACGGCGGATCGGCAGACCCGCAAGGCCGGTGTGTTGGGGGACGATGCGCTCCATCCCTATGTGGGGTATCTGAAGCGCGAGGCATTTCAAGAGTTGTTCGCCGCCCTGGCGGGAGCCAAGCCCGACGGTGAGCGCTGGGCGCTGGTGGTAGGCGGCTCGGTGGCCGACGGGTTGAACCGGTGGGGTCAGTTGGAGGCGGCGTTCGAGACGCAGCAGACGACAGTCGGCAATGGCCGCCGCCTGCGACTGTTTAACGGGGCCAACGGCGGTTACAAGCAACCGCAGCAGCTGCTTTTGGTCAGTTATCTGCTGGCCCTGGACGCCCCCATCGACCTGGTGATCAACCTCGACGGCTTCAACGAAGTGGTGTTGCCCTATGCGGACAATGCGCGTCTGGGAGTGGACCCCTTCTATCCGCGAGCCTGGTCCAAGCGGCTGGCCATGCGCAGTGGCGAGTTGGACCCTCTGGTGGTCGGCGAAATCGCCGGGCTGCGGGAGCGCCAGCGCAGTATGCTCGGCTTGGTGGCCGCCAGTCCCCTCGGCGTTCTGGCCACGGTGCGCCTGGCGGCGGCCCTCAGCTACAGCGACGCCGAGACCCGCATCCTCGCGCTCCAGGAGCGCCTGAGCCCGCCGGCCGGCGAACTGTCTTTGGAGCAGCGGGGGGGCGCGAATAGGGACTGGGAGCCCGAGCAGGTGCTGGCCGAATCGGCCCGGTTATGGGCCCGCGCCTCGCTGCTGCTGGCGGACCTGCTGGCGCAGCGGGAGATCGAGTATTTCCATTTCCTGCAGCCGAATCAGTATCTGGAGGGCAGCAAACCGTTGTCGGCCGAGGAACGGGCCCATTTCTACCGGCCCGAGGGTCGCTACGGACGCTATGCCCGGGCCGGCTACCCCGGGCTTCTGCAGGCCGCCGCCGACCAAGGGCTGGCGAGAATTCAGTATTTCGATGCCACCGCCCTGTTCGCAGCGGAGCCCGAGACCCTGTACGAGGACGCCTGTTGCCACCTCAACCGCCGCGGCAACCGGATGTTGGCCGAGTTCATCGCCCGCTGCGTGCTGGAGCACTCGCAGCGGTTGGCTCCCTGAGCCGATTCCGATTCAGCGCCCGACCGGCTGCACCATGCGCACGTTGGTGGCGATCAGGCCGTCATCCTTCTGCTCGCTCTCCTTGAGATAGAATTCGACGATGGTTTCGCGATGGAGCAGGTCCTCCTGGCTGACGTCGTCGGCCAGTTCGTTGACATGGCAGAAGGCGCTCCCGTAGGGCGATCCCTCGTCTCGGGGATCGGTGATCCAAAGATTACCGTCGCCGTCGAGCTTGGGACCATATGCGTATTCGTGGTAGTGGCCCGTCACGCCCCAGCCCTTTGCCGCGGTCAGATCCGCCTGCAGCTTGCCTATTGTGCCGCCAGCCCCATCGAGTGCGGCTTCGAGAGCCGCGACTCGGGCTTCAACCGCTGGCAATCCGTTCTTCAGGCTGTTGATGTCTTGAGCGTTCTGATCGGCCTTGTTCTTGGTAACATTGGCATCGGATTGAAGCCCTTCTATAGCCGCATCGTCTGCCGCCCAGGCTGGCGTCACGATTATCCAAAATGCTAGTAAAAACGACGCATGTCGGAGAATTTTCATTGCTTCCTCCCCTAGTATGGATTCCCGAAGAT
>CBDUCL010000230.1:0-4914 GCA_965365625.1 uncultured Chromatiales bacterium
CCGCGTCTCTGGCGGATTCCCGGAACAGGTCGTCGGCGATGTCGATAAGCTCGTCGTCCAGATCGTCCTTGACGATGCGGATCGGGTCCACGTCGCCCGATGTGCCGATCTCCCCGGCCAAATCGTGGCGCCGACAAGGCCGTTCCACCACCGCAAGCAGTCCACGAACGTTGAGGGGATGACCGTGCAGTATCAACGCCGTCAGGGCCGACAGGTCGATCTGTATTGCGCCACCAGCCAGGAATGCCAACAACGCCGGAATATCCTCCCTACGCTCGCGCAATGGCGGAATCACCAGCGTATGAATCCGTAATCTCGCAAACAGATCGGATCGCAGTCTGGCGTCGGCGACCAGCTGCATCGGCTCCACATTGGTGCAGGCCACCAGCATCGCGGTCACGGCAACCGCGGCCCTTCTCCCGACCCGCGTGACCCGATGCGGCGGGTCCAGTACCCCCAACAGCGAGGCCTGCTCACTGGCGTGTATGCTCTCGATCTCATTCAACAGAACGACCCCTTCGCCGGCCTCCAGAAACGGGCCTCTGCCACCAACTCATGCATAGACGACGGCGCCTCTCAGCAACCTATCCACTCCCGAAGTTGCTGGTCTCGCTTCAGCGTGGCGCGTTGTAGCATCAGACCGTCGAAGACGTCTTCCCGCAGAGGTGATGCAGAGGAGACGGGGGTTCTCGGAAGTACGGCGACCGCTTTGTCCACGAAGCGCCCCCTAATTGTATCCTGGCTTCAGTCAAACCCCGGTCTTCAGGCAGCCCGATTTGGAGCGCCCGGAACATAACCTAGGGCTCGATCTTGCTACCTGCCCAAAATGGGTACGAAAAATACCCTAAATGGCCAATACCGCCGCTACCAAAAATACTCGTCCCGCACGCCGCGAGGCGGGTGTGGCGCGGGAGGGCGCGCCCAACAGTCTGGCGGACGCGCTTTTCACAACCACCCAGCAGCGGGTCCTGGCGTTGTTGTTCGGACAGCCCAACCGCAGTTTTTATGCCTCCGAAATGATCGAGCGGACCGGTTCCGGGTCCGGTGCGGTGCAGCGGAGTCAAGCGGCTGGCATCGAGCGGCCTGGTGACCGTCAAAAGCATCGGCAATCAGGGGCACTATCAGGCGAACCCCGCCTCTCCGGTCTTCGAGGAGCTGTGCGGCCTGGTCAAAAAGACCTTGGCGCTGGCCGAGCCGATCGGCGAATCGCTCGCGCCGCTGGTGGATCGCGTGAGGCTACGGTTCGGTCGCCAAGGGTACGGACACGACCAGGAGTGACATCGACGCCCTGATCGTGGCCGAGGGTATAACGTTGGAGGATGTCTACTCGGCCCTGGGCCCCGTGGAAAAGGGACTGGGCCGCAGGATCAGCCCGACCATCTATACGCCAGACGAGTTTGCACGTCGGAAGGCAGCCAACAACCCGTTTCCTACCCAGGTGCTGGCTGGTGAACACCTGGTCCTGATAGGCAACGAACATGAGCCATCCGCAACTCGATAACCTGGTGCGGATTCTCACCGATGATCCGGGGCAACCCGGGTAGGTCGCCGCGGCCCATGCTCTGGCCAGCGAGGCCAAGCAGGTGTTCGTGCTCTTGGTGGTGCAGGTTAGAGACGGTCTGGGTGCTGGAAAGCGGCTACGGGCCGGACAAGAAAAACGTTATCCGGGCGCTGGAGCACCTCGAAGTGAATCCGGCGTTCGTGAGGCAAGACGAAGACCTCAGCCATCGGGCCCTAGCCCTTTTTCAGTCCTGTAACGGCGATTTCTCCGACTGTGTCATCCTCGCCGGATGCCGGACGCGAGGTCTCGAACTCTACACCCGTTCGACGAGCGTCTGGGCGAAGTTGCCGGCGCCACTCCGGTCCCGATGGGCTGAAACACGGACGAAGTGCTTCAGTCCTCTTTGGTAATTTTTGGCGGAATAAGCTCTTACGCCGCCCGAAAATCGATTCGCTCCAGGTTGTCGAGGTTCACCTTCTGGCGTGCCTGCCACAGATCACGGTTATCCAGCATTGCCAGCAAACTCTCAGGCGAGCGTCCCAGCGCTTTGGATAGGCGCAGTGCCATTTCAGCGCTGATGCTGTTATTCCCCTGCAGCACGCGATTGAGCGTGGAGGTAGAGACGCCAAGTTTCGAAGCAAGCCGGTCGCCCCGTGATGCCATTGGGCTTCAACTGAACCTCACGGATGAACTCGCCGGGATGCGGTGGATTGCGCATAGGAATCAGTGGTAGTGCCAGCAACCCAGAACATCGGCATTGCCGTCACGTTATACGCCGCGCTTTTTCCCAGTGGTTCATGACCCGAATGGCGGCACAGGCGGCCCCGTAGCCGTTGTCGATATTGACCGTAACGATGCCGGGGGCGCAGGAGCCAAGGGCGGCATGCAGGGCCAACTGCCCGTCGGGACCAGCGCCATAGGAGACGGAGGTGGGAACCGCGATCAGCACCGCCTCCACGAGCCCGCCCAGGACAGAAAAGATCGCTCCTTCCATGCCGGCCACGACGATGACGATGGGATAGCCGCGGATCTCCTCCAGCCGCTCCAGCAGGCGCCAGAGACCCGTCACCCCCACGTCTTGGAACTGCTCGCTGTCGACGCCGTAAAACGCCAGGGTGCGGGCCGCTTCGGCGCAGACCGGGGCGTCCGATGTGCCGCCGCTGACGATGGCCACACGGTAAGGCCGGGCCGGGGCCGGTTGGCCCAGGACGGCGGTGTGCGAGAGTTCGTCGAAGTCCAGCTGCGTTTGCCAGTCCGCCGGTAGTTGGTGGTATTTTTCCGGGGCCAGGCGGGTCAACAGGCAGGGCAGGTCTCGATCCCGGAAACGTTCCAGGATCTCGCCGATCTGCTGAGGGTTCTTGCGGGCACAGAACACCGCTTCGGCCAAGCCGGTGCGGGCCTCGCGCTGAAAATCCAGCAGGACCTGGGCGGCGGGATCACCGGGGGGCGACAAAGGCGCTCCCCATGCGGTAGGGCTCGAAGCGCACGCTGCCGGACAGTCCGTGTTCCTGGGCCATGCCGGTCACCATAGACTGCCAACGGGATTGGGCTCCGTTCAGCCGTTGCAGGCTGTCGCGGTCGAGCTGTATCGCGATGCCGTCGGCCTGGATGCGGCAGCGTACGACTTCCGGTTGCAGCGCTTGCTGCAGGCGGCGCTCGACCCGGTGCACGAAAACCAGCTGGTCGGCCCGAATGGGCAGACCGGTCTGAATGCGGCTCGAGAGGCAGGGTGAGGCGGGCAGCTCGGCCAGATCCGGGTAACCCAGGTGGCGGGCAATGCGGCGGATTTCGGACTTGCCGACGCCACATTCGACAAAAGGATGGCGCACCCCGTGGTGACGGGCGGCGATCAGGCCTGGCCGGTAATCGTCCAGGTCGTCTTGATTGGTGCCGGAGACCAGGATACCAGCCTTGCCGACGGCATCCGCCATAGCCCTGTAGAGGCTGTCCTTGCAGTAGAAACAACGGTCGTAGGGGTTGCGCAGGTAGTCGGAGTTGGCGAACTCCCCGGCCTCCAGCAGCCGCAGCCGCCACCCCTCGATTGCGGCGATCCGCTGCACACGCTCGGTCGCTTGGCCGGTCACCGCCGGTGAGACGGCGTGACAAATCAGGGCATCGTTCTCCAGGGTACGAGCGGCCAGCAGGCCCAGGGTCATGCTGTCCACGCCTCCGCTCACCGCCACCCGCAAGGGCCGGACGGCCCGCAGCAGGCCGGTCAATCTATCGATGGCATCAGTCGTCGCGGTCATGGGCCTGATTTTGCTGTAAAGCGGCGGCTTCTGCCAGCCGGGCGATGCGTCGCCGTTCCTGATGTCCGGAAAACCGGCGTAGATCCCGGTCTTCGGCTTTCGCCTGCCAGCCGCCGGGGCCTCGGCTCAACTTTACCCCGATTGGGCCTTCGGGCAGCTCGACCTGCAATTGCCGCCGCTCCAAGGTCCAGCGCTCGGTCTGGCGGTAGCGCAGACCCAGGGTGCGGGTTTCGCGAAAGCAGGCGTCGATCACCGCCTGTTTTTCCGATCGCTGGGTCAAAATCTGGATCTGTTGGGTACTGCGTCCCTGCTTGCTGCTGCCTTCGAGCTGCAGCACGCTCAGCACGCCGGGCTGCTCCCGAAGCTTGTCCAGGGCGATGGCCAGGTCTTCCGGGGTCTGGTCGTCCAGTTCGAAGGCGATTTCCAGCACCTGATCCGGCCGGTATCCCTCTCCTTTGTCGGTCTCCAGCAGCTGGGCCTGCAGGCAGTTGGGAATGCCTTCCAGTTCGCGGTTGCCGAAGCCATAGCCGCTGGCAATCAGGCGCCCCTTGGGCATGTGCCCGGGTTGCAGGCTACGCAGAATCGCCGCCCCGGTGGGGGTAATCCGCTCACCGCCGACACCGTCGTCCCACAGCGGCAGACCTTCGAGCAGATAAGCGGTGGCCGGTGCCGGTACCGGCAACCAGCCGTGTTGGGTATAGACCCGGCCGCCACCCCGGGGCAGGGGATCACAACTACAGCTGGTCACCTGCAGCCGCTCGAGCAGGAAGGCCGCGGCCACGATATCGACAATGGAGTCCCAGTTCCCCACTTCGTGAAAGGCTACCCGCTCCAGCTCGGTACCGTGCACCCGGGCTTCTGCTCTGGCCAGCTTGAGAAAGATCGCCTGGGCCCGGTCCCGTACCCCGACCGGCAGGCCCGCCTGATCCAGCAGGGTCCGAATCTCGTTGTAATGGGTGTGGTGATGGTCCTGGTGAGGTACCTCCGGCAGCAGGACTTCGAAGCGGCGGCCGTGCAACGGGCCCGGGGCCGGGGTCAGTTCCACCGCCAGGCCGGGCGGTGGTTGCAGCAAGGCAAGCAGTTGGTGCAGCTCGTGGAGCATCGCCGGTTGCAGGTCGAGCAGGGCGGCGCAGAACATGTCGCCTGCCAGGCCGCCGACGGGGT
>CBDUCL010000231.1:0-4876 GCA_965365625.1 uncultured Chromatiales bacterium
GGTCGACGGCCAGGGGAACTGGGGCTCGCCGGACGATCCCAAGTCGTTCGCCGCCATGCGCTACACCGAGTCGCGCCTGACCCCCTATGCCCAGGTGCTGCTGAGCGAGCTGGCCCAGGGCACGGTGGACTGGGTGCCCAACTTCGACGGCACCCTGCGCGAGCCGGCTCTGCTGCCGGCGCGCCTGCCGAACGTGCTGCTCAATGGTGCCGCCGGGATTGCGGTGGGGATGGCCACCGACATTCCGCCCCACAACCTGCGCGAGGTGGCCGCCGCCTGCGTGCGCCTGCTGGAGGCCCCCAAGTCGACGCTGGAGGAGCTGTGCGAGCTGGTGCCGGGCCCGGACTATCCGACCGAGGCCGAGATCGTCACCCCGCGTGAGGAGTTGCTGAAGATGTACCGCACGGGGCACGGCAGCGTACGGGCGCGGGCCCGCTACGAACGCGAGCAGGGCGATATCGTGATCACCGCCCTGCCGCACCAAGTGTCGGGTAACCGCATACTGGAGCAGGTCGCCCAGCAGATGCGGGCCAAGAAGCTGCCGATGGTGGAGGATCTGCGCGACGAATCCGACCACGAGAACCCGACTCGCCTGGTGATCGTGCCGCGCTCCAACCGGGTCGATGCCGAGCGGCTGATGTCGCACCTGTTCGCCAGCACCGACCTGGAACGCAGCTACCGGG
This sequence comes from uncultured Chromatiales bacterium, assembly GCA_965365625.1. Classification (GTDB taxonomy): domain Bacteria; phylum Pseudomonadota; class Gammaproteobacteria; order Chromatiales; family Chromatiaceae; genus CAVWCW01. The sequence goes on from CBDUCL010000231.1 coordinate 684, forward strand.
TCAATCTGAACATGATCGGACTCAACGGCCGGCCCCAGGTCAAGAACCTGCGGGACCTGCTGGCGGAGTGGCTGGAGTTCCGCTTCGCCACCGTGCGCCGGCGCCTGGAGCATCGCCTGGGCAAGGTGCGCGAGCGGCTCCACCTATTGGAGGGCCTGTTGATCGCCTTCCTCAATATCGACGAGGTGATCCGCATCATCCGCAGCGAGGACGAGCCGAAACCGGTGCTCATGGCGCGCTTCGTCCTGACCGCGGTGCAGGCCGACTATGTGCTCGATACCAAACTGCGGCAGCTGGCGCGGCTGGAGGAGATGAAGATCCGCGCCGAGCAGGCGGAGCTGGAGAAGGAGCGCGACTGGCTGGAAACGACCCTAGGGTCGCAGCGCCGCATGAAGACCCTGATCCGCAAGGAAATCGAGGCGGATGCTCAGAAGTACGGCGACGACCGGCGCTCGCCCATCGTCGAGCGCTCCGCCGCCGAGGCCCTCGACGAGAGCGAACTCAGCCCCAGCGAGCCGGTCACCGTGATCCTCTCGGAGAAGGGCTGGGCCCGGTCCGCCAAGGGCCACGAGATCGACGCCGAGGGGCTCAGCTACCGGGCAGGAGACCGCTTCTCGGACGCCGCCCGCCTGCGCAGCAACCAAAACGCCCTGTTCCTCGATTCCAGTGGCCGCAGCTATGCCCTGCCGGCCCACAGCCTGCCCTCGGCGCGCAGCCAGGGCGAGCCGCTCACCGGGCGCTTGAGTCCGCCCCAGGGCGCCACCTTTGCCGCGGTATTGGGCGGCGAGCCGGCCCAGTGGCTGTTGATGGCCTCGGATGCGGGCTACGGCTTTTTGGCCCAACTCAAGGACCTGGAGACCAAGAACAAGACCGGCAAGGCGGTACTGACTCTGCCCGCCGGAGCCCGCCTGCTGAAGCCGGCGCCGGTGACGGATCCGGCCAGCGACCGCATCGTGGCGGTCAGCAACGAGGGCAGGATGCTGGTGTTCCCGGTCTCCGAGCTGCCGGCGTTGAGCCGCGGCAAGGGCAACAAGATCATCGGCATACCCGCCAAGCGGGTGGCGGCGCGGGAGGAGTACGTTGCGGCCATCACCTGTGTGCCGGACGGGGCCAAGCTGATCGCCCGCTCCGGCAAGCGCCACGTCACCTTCAAGGCCGCCGATCTGGACCATTATCAAGGCGAGCGCGGGCGCCGCGGCAACAAACTGCCTCGGGGCTTCCAGCGGGTGGATGGGTTGGAGGTAGAATTGCCGGGCGCGGACGGCTAGGGCCGAATCACCCCAATCAGCGATCTTCCGGCACCGGCACCGCGGCCCCGGCGTCCCAGGGTGCCGCTGGCACCCGCAGCAGGCCGAGGCGGAAGCTGCGGTCGTCGGAGTGGAGCAGCGGCGCCCGCAGCAGAATCGGCTCGGCGTCGGGGGGGCGTTCTGGAAAATGCCGTTCCAGGTAGGCGAGCAGTTCCGGCGGCGGGGCCGGGCGCTTGCCCGCGTCCCAGGCCAGCAGCAGCTCGCGGCGGCCGGCGATTGCCGCCAACGGGAAGTCCTGGGGCGGGAAGCTGATGAACGCCTGGTCCAGGTAGAGCTTGAGGTTGCCGGCAATCAGGCTGTCTTCGGCCAGCACCAGGGCCGGCGCCGGGAACGCCTGGCGCACCCCCTGGGCCAGCAGTTCGGCCGGGAAGTGGGGCTTGCTGTATTTGTCAAACAGGGGGCCGACCCAAACCCGCGCCGCCAGCCCGGCCGGGATCAGCAACATGGCGCTCAGCAGCACCGCCAGATAGCGGCGCGAGCGCTTTGGTGGTCCCGCGGGCAGCCCCGGGGCGAACAGCAGCAGCGGCAGATAGAACAGCAGGGGCAGCAGCCAACGGTCCTTGAGGCGCTCGGCGCCGCTGAAGAGCATGAACAGCAGCAGCAACCCGAGTCCGATCCAGAGGGTGCGCACCAGCAGCAGCCACATGTCCCGGCGCGCCGGGTCCTGGCCGATCTGATGCCAGTCCGGCCAGGTCCGAAACACCAGCCAGTACACCAGCAGCGGCAGGGCGACGAACGAGACCAGGGCTCGAGCCAAGGCCCAGATTCCGGCAGCGCGGGCGGCCAGGCCGCCGGCCTCGGTCTCGAACTTGCCCAAGCTGGCGCCGGCCGCTTCCAGGCTGTCGAGCAGCCACAGCAGGTAGGGGCTGGCGATCAGCAGGCCGATAAACAGGCTCAACAGCAGGCCCGGGCGCAGCAGCTTGCAACGGTCCAGGCTGGCCAGAGCCAGCAGCAATGCGGTGAAGAACAGCAGGTAGTTGAGCTTGGACAGTACCCCGAGGCCAAGCAGGATACCGAGCCAGACATAGTCCGCCCATTGCGCCCGGCGCGCTGCCATGCCGAGCACCAGCCACAGGGTCAGTGCGCTGACTGCAGTTACCAGCACGGAGTGGGTGAGGTCGCGCTGGGACTCCCAGCCGATTTGCGGCAGCAGCAGCAGGGACAGGGCCGCCAGGGCCGCGCTCTGCGGGCTTGGGCAGAGGCGGCGCGCCGCCAGGTAGACCGCGGCGTAAGTGACGAACAACAGGCCGTTCTTCAGCAGGCTCAGTGCCAACCGGGGATTGTCGCCGAACCGCAGCAGGCCAATCTGCAACCAGGTGTAGAGCGGCGGTTGGGGCCCGTAGCCGGGTTGCAGCCGCTGGCCGAGGATCAGCTGCTCGCCCTCGTCCAACTCCAGGCCGCCGCCGATCAGCAGGCGCAGTACCACCTGCCACAGCAGGTAGCCGCCGATCAGGGCGAGCAGGGCCCGCGGGCTGCGCAGCAGGCGTTCCACCGGGAGCGGTGCGCCGGGCTCAGGCCTCGGAGTCGGTCGAAGGGTCGGGGGGCTGGTCCGGCGCCAACTGCTTGATCAGCTCCGCCAGTCGGCGCTGCAATTCGACTTCAAGTTCCTCTTCGAGCGCCCGCTTCATCTCCGACATTGCTCGCTCGGTGGCAGCCTGGGTAGCCGCCTCGACAACCGGCGCCAGCAGCTGCCCGAGATCTTCAGCGCCCCCGCTCAGGCGGCTCAGATCCGCCTCCGCAGCGGCGTTCGATGTCGATGCCTCGGGCAGCACCTCGGTGAGTATCGGGACCTTGGGTTGTTCGTCGCTCATGGCGGCCTCGGGGTCGGATCGCGCTGTCTCAGGCGCCGATCTGGTGGGATTTCAAGGGATAGCCCCGGTCGCGGTAGAAGCGGTAGCGCTCGCGTCCGGCCTCGCGGATGCCGGGTTCGTCGTCCAGGGGCTCGGCGAGCCGGCGGAAGCGGCTGAAGAAGGCCGGCACCTCCGGCGCCAGGTTGATCAGCACGTCGTTCTCGCCCTCCGGCGGCGGTTGCCAGCCCAGCAGCACTGGGGTCAGGGCCGGGTCGGCCTGGCCGGCCAGGCCGTGGGGCACGAAGCTCTGGTCGCGGAAGGTCCACAGCAGCCGGTCGAGGTGTTGGGCCTGCTCGGCGGAGGCCGCGTGCAGGTAGACCCGGCGGCCCTGGCGGTAGGCCTTGTCCGCGAGTCGGCAGGCGAGGCCGAACCGGTTGTCCCGAGCGCCGGCTCCAGGCAGGTAGAAGTCGACCTGGGTCATGTCCTGCGTTCGCTCAGCCAGCCTTGCCGCAGCGCTGCAACAAGAACTGGGTCAGCAGGGGCACCGGGCGGCCAGTGGCGCCCTTCTCCTCGCCCGTTAGCCAGGCCGCTCCGGCGATGTCCAGGTGCGCCCAGCGGAACTTCTTGGCGTAGCGGGCCAGGAAGCAGGCGGCGGTGATGGCGCCGGCGTATTTACCGCCGATATTGGCCATGTCGGCGAAGTTGCTGTCGAGCTGCTTCTGGTAGTCGTCCCACAGCGGCAGACGCCAGGCGCGGTCGCCACTGTGCTGACCGGCCGCCAGCAGTTCCTCGGCCAGTTCGTCGTCGGCGCTGAACAGTCCCGAGGCATGCTGGCCCAGGGCCACCACGCAGGCGCCGGTGAGGGTGGCCATGTCCACCACCAGCTCGGGCTTGAAGCGCTCGCTGTAGGTCAAGGCGTCGCAAAGGATCAGCCGTCCCTCGGCGTCGGTGTTGAGCACTTCGATGGTCTGGCCGGACATGCTGGTGACGATGTCGCCGGGCTTGTTGGCATCGCCGTCCGGCAGGTTCTCGGAGGCGGGCACAACGCCGATCACGTTGAGCGGCAGCTTCAGTTCCAGGCAGGCGGCGATGGTGC
>CBDUCL010000232.1:0-4870 GCA_965365625.1 uncultured Chromatiales bacterium
ATTTCCTGCTGATCGGCGAGGGCGCGGGCCATGTGCAGTCGGTAATCCTGGCCGGGTTGCTGCTCACGATCGGGTTCCAGACCGCCCTGATCGCCTTTATCGCCGACCTGCTGGCGGTCAACCGCAAGCTGCTGGAGGATATCCAGTACCGCATCCGCAAGTTCGAAAGCGATGCCGCCTCCGAGGGGGCCCGCTGCGGCGAGCCCAAGTCCGACTGATACCGCTTTTTCGGATTCGCGGTAGGGCGGATTCCCCGAGGCCGTGAACGAATTGGCCTTTCCCTATTGTCTCGCACCCGCCGCTCGCAGGACCTGGGCGAAGCGGCGGCCGATCACCTCGTAACCGGCCTCGCGCTCGAAGCGCGTCAGTGCATTGGCGGCGATGCGCGCCCGCTCGGCCGGGTCGCGCAGTCGTTGCACCGCCGCGGCGATCGCCCGGCCGCTGCCGCAGTCGCAGAGGATCGCATCCCGGCCGTCCTCCAGCAGTTCGCCGATCGCCGGCGTGCGGCCGGTGAGGATCGGCGTGGTGCCGCAGGCCATGATCTGGAATACCTTGTTCGGGATCACCCGCTGGGCCTTGTCGCTGGTGCCGAAGATGCCGAGGCCGATATCGGCGCGGTAGATGCGTTCCCGCAGTTCCTCGTAGGGCAGCCACTCGATCAGGCTGAGATTGCTCAGCTCGAGCCGTTGCGCCCGGGCCTGGATGCGGGGGTACTCCTGGCCGCGCCCGACCAGGGTGAAATGCACCCCCGGGTCGTCGCGCAGCTCGGCGGCGGCGTCCAGGATATGCTCGATGCCGTGCAGGGGGATGTACTGGCCGTAAAACAGCAGTTCCAGAGGCGCCTGCGGGTCTCTCGGCGGCGGTTGCTCCGGCGGGTGGAAGAATTCCCGCTCGCAGCCGACCGGCACCGACCACAGGCGGGCGCTGGGCAGCCCGTAGGTCCGGCGCAGAAACTCGCAGTTGGCGCCGGTGTCGCAGATTACCGCGTCGGGCAGGCGCAGCAGCCAGCCCTCCAGGGTCCGGATCAGGCGGGCCGGCAGGGAATCCGGTGCGAACAGCCGGCGGTCCAGCACCAGGGTGTCGTACATCGACAGAAACAGGTCGAATACCAGCGGTCGGCGCAACAGCAACGCCAGCAGCTTGGCCGGCAACAGGTCCAGGTGCCCGAAATAGGCCACCACAATGGGCCCCCGGGGCCGGCGCAGCAGATAGCGCAGGCTCGTGCTGAGGCTGCCCCAGGCGAGCAGCAGCGGATACTTTACCCGGTTCACCAGGCCGCCGGCCTGGCTCTTGTCTTCGACCCCGGCCCAGACCTCCCGGTGTATCTCGGTCACTGCGTAGCCGGCCTCGCGCAGGCCCCGGAGCATGACCCGGTTGCGCGGCTTGCCCAGATCGTAGGTGCCCAGGTAGCAGGCGCCCGGGGGCTTCGGGGCACCGCCGGCCCGCTTAGCTGCGGTCGCTTCGGGCATCCCCTGCCTCCTGGGTCGGTTCGGCGCCGAACGGATTGCGCCCTACCAGCAGGCCGCCGAGGGCGAAGTTGACGATGACCTCTCCCAGGCGATCCAGGCCCACCACCAGGATGGTCATCTGGAAGTCCAGCCCCGCCAGGTGGGCCATGGTGGCCACCAGGAACTCCCGCACCCCAATGGCCCCGGGCACGAAGCTGGCCAGCCGGGCAAAGATGGTGGCCGAATTGATCAGCAGGCAGGCGAGAAAGGCCACCTCGACCTGCAGGACGGCAAAGGCGCACTGCAGGCGCAGCCCGGCGGTCAGGAACAGGACCAGCACCACACCAGACAAAGGCGGCAGCAGGCCGGCGAAATGGGTGCGGGCGTACTCCAGTTTGCCGCCCAGGCCGCGTAGTTGCCGTCGGAGCCCTGCCGGGACGGGTACCAGGGTGAAAATGCCGCTCAGCATGACCAGGGCGAGGGCGCCGCTCAACCAGGCGGGCTGGCCGGTGAACAGGGCCCCGACCATGCCCAGCAGACCGTTGGCGGAGATGCTGAGGAGGAAGGTGTAGAGGCTGACTCCCGCGTAGAACCCGTACCCGATGCCATAGTGGCGGGCCAACAGCACGCCCTTGGCGATCAGCCCGCCGGACAGCGGCAGATAGTTGCCCAGGGTGTTCACTACCGCAAGGCGGGTGCCGACCAGCAGGGAAATGCGGTGCTCGAGCGAGAAGGAGACCTGATTCAGTGCCCCGCGCAGTACCGTGGTGGCCAGGGCCAGCAGGACCACCAGCAGGAAGCTGCCCGCATTGTCCCATCCCAGCGCGGCGAAGGCCGAGCGCTTCTGATACACGACATAGGCCAGCAGCGCGAAAAACAGCAGATAGGAGAGGACGACGATCCACAGCCGCCCGCGACCCGGCTGGGGCTTGCGATCGGTCGGGGGGCTGGCGTCTGGCTCCATGGGGGCTCGGGACTTCGGGCTTCGCGGTGGGCGGCGCATCACTCTAGCAGAAGCCGTCAGCGGCCGGTAGCGATCGCCCCCGGACCCGCCGCCGCCTCCAGTTCCCGCAGCGCCGCCTCCTGCCCGAATAGCCGGAATAGGGGGGCTGCCTTGTCCAGGGTTTCGAGGTATTCCGCCTTAGCGGTGGAATCCGCCACGATGCCCCCGCCGGCCCAAAAGCTGGCCTGACCGCCGCTCAGCACCAGGGTGCGGATGGCGATATTGCTGTCCATGGCGCCGTCGAAGCCGAGGTAGCCGATGCTACCGCAGTAGACGCCGCGTCGGTGGGGCTCCAGCTCTTCGATGATCTGCATGGCGCGGATTTTGGGGGCGCCCGTGATCGAGCCGCCGGGAAAGCAGCCGCGCAACAGGTCCAGCGTGCTCCGGCCCGGGGCCAGGCGTCCCCGCACCGTGCTCACCAGGTGATGCACGCTGGCAAAGCTCTCCAGCTCGAACAGCCCCGGCACCTGGATGCTGCCCGGGGCGCAGGTCTTGCCCAGGTCGTTGCGCAGCAGGTCGACGATCATCAGGTTCTCGGCCCGGTTCTTGGGGCTGGCCTGGAGTTCCGCCGCACGCTCGCGATCGCGCTCGGGATCCGGGCCTCGGGGGCAGGTGCCCTTGATCGGGCGGGTCTCCACCACCCCCTCCCTGAGGTGCAGAAAGCGCTCCGGGGACGCGCTGAGCACCTGCCCGCCAGGCAGATTCAGGTAGGCGCCGAAGGGCGCCGGGTTGAGCCGCCGCAGCTCCAGGTAGCTGGCCCAGGGGTCGCCGGTCACCGCCAGGGTAAAACGCTGGGCGAAGTTGACCTGGTAGCAGTCTCCGTCCTGGATATAGCGCTGGATGCGGGCGAAGCGCGCAGCGTATTCCGGGTAGCTGAAGCCGGCCTGGAGCGGGCCCAGGGCGCGGCAGGCCGGGCCCGTTTCGGTACTCGGCCCGGCGCCGAAATTAGCCACCAGCCGGGCCCAGCGCTCGCGGGTTCTGGGGTCGCGGCCCTGGCCGACGAGCCAGGTGCGGCGCTCGTCGTGGTCTACCACCAGGGCCCAGTCGTAAATGCCCACCGCCAATTCCGGCAGACCGTCACCAGGAGCGGCCAGTTCGGGCAACCGCTCCAGACGCCGCCCCAGATCGTAGCCGAAGCAGCCCAGGGCGCCGCCGCTGAAAGGCAGTCCGACGGCGGCGTCCGGGGCCGCGGGCCCGAGGCTGGATTGGAGCAGGGCGAAGGGGTCTTCCCGGCTGCGTAGCGTGCCGTGCGGGTCGTGAATCTCGGTCCAGTCGCCGCGGGTCACCAGGGTGGCCATGGGATCGCAGCTCAGGATGTCGAAGCGGCCATGACTGCTATCCGGACGCCCGCTGTCGAGCAGCACCGCCCAGGGCCTGCCCGCCAGGGTGCCGAACAGCTCGGCGCCGCTCGGCCCATAGGGCAGTTCCTGCAGCAGGGGCGGCTCGGGTGAGGGCATCGGGATTCCGGGTCGGCGTGTCGGGCTGGGGCCCTTGCGGCGGTTTGGTTTTTGCTTCAGGGTAGCGCTCGGCGCTTTCGTTGCTTCATTAGAGAGAGGGGGGACTGTAGTTGATTCCGAGCCCTGGCTGCAAACCGCGATTGGCCTCGGGCGTCGATGCCTGAGCGGCCGACTTGGCGCCGGGTGGCGGCTCCGCCACCGTTAGCGGCGGGCCAGATCCACCTATGGCGCTTCGATCTCGGGATCGAAGCGGGCGTTACCCATTGGCTCAGCGCGGACGAGCGGGCGCGGGCCGCACGGTATCTGGTGCCCGCGGCTGGCGAGCGCTTTCGGCGCACCCGGGGACTGCTGCGCTGGGTGCTGGCGGGTTACCTGGGGCGGCCGCCGGGGCAGTTGGCGTTCCGCTACGGGGGCCAGGGAAAGCCGGCCCTGGCCGAGGACGAACTCCAGTTCAATCTCAGCCACTCCGGCGAGCTGGCCCTGCTGGGGGTGGCCCGCGACTGGCCCCTCGGCGTCGACCTGGAGCGGCTGGACGCCGGCAAGCAGTTGTCGGCGATTGCGCGCCGGGTGTTTCCGGCCGCACGCTGCCGCGAACTGGAGGCGTTGGACGGGGAGCGGCGCGTGCAAGGTTTCTACCGAGACTGGACGGCCATGGAGGCTCGGGTTAAGGCGCGCGGAGACGGCGTATTTCAGCAGCTTCGCAGTGGCGGTGAGGCCGACTGGCCGGTGCGCCATTGGTGCCCGGCGGACGGCTATCTGGCCGCCCTGGCCGCGCCGCGACTGCCGGTCGAGGCCGAAGCCTGGGCCTGGCTGGATCAGTTTCTCACCACCGAGAAGCTGAAGGAGATCTACGGATATTCGACGGTAGGCTATAATCGAGCCTGTCGGAGTCAACTCCCAACGCAATTCCGCCAATGACGAGTATCAGGCTATGATGAAACCTATCGCGTGTAGATTAATAC
>CBDUCL010000233.1:0-4862 GCA_965365625.1 uncultured Chromatiales bacterium
GGGCAACAGATTGAGCACCATCAATAGGGCATTGATCAGCACCCCGGCACTGCCCATATAGATCAGCGGCATGGCGATCCATTCCGAGCCGCCGACCAGCATGCTGGCGAACTTGAGCACCAGCGCCCAGATCAGCATCATCACCAGGTTGGCTGCGGGGCCGGCAAAGGCCACCAGGGCCATGTCCCGCCGCGGCTGGCGCAGGTTCTTCCAGGTCACCGGCACTGGCTTGGCCCAACCGAATAGAAAACCTGTCAGCAGGAAGGTGCCCAGGGGGACCAACAGGGTGCCGACCGGGTCGATATGGCGAATCGGGTTCAGCGTCACCCGCCCCAGCATTCGCGCGGTAGCATCGCCCAGGCGCCCGGCCATCCAGCCGTGGGCCGCCTCGTGCACGGTAATGGCGAACAGCACCGGTAGCACCAGCACGCTGATTTGTTGCAGTGTGGTCAGATCATTCATCGACAGAGTATAGCGGTCGCCACGGGGTCGCGGTCACTCCTCCAGCAGGCTCACGTCACCCTTGCCGGCGCGCACCACCTCGGGCGCGTCGCCGGTCATGTCCACCACACTGGTGGCTTCCAGACCGCAGTAGCCGCCGTCGATCACCAGGTCGACCGAGTGGTCGAGCAGCTCGCGCATCTCGTAGGGATCGGTCAGCGGCTGGTCGTCGCCGGGCAGGATCAGGGTGCTGCTCATCAGGGGCTCACCCAGTTCCGCCAGCAAATCCTGGCTGATCCGGTTATCCGGCACCCGGATGCCGATGGTCTTGCGCTTCGGGTGCTGCAGCCGGCGCGGCACTTGTTTGGTGGCCTTATGGATAAAGGTGTAGGCGCCGGGGGTCAGGCTCCTCAACAGCCGGTAGTCCCGATTGTCGACCCGGGCATAGGTAGCAATCTCCGAGAGATCACGGCATACCAGGGTAAAGTTGTGGCTATCGTCGACCTGGCGGATGCGCCGGATGCGGTCCATGGCCGCCTTGTCGCCGATCAGGCAGCCCAAGGCATAGCTCGAATCGGTAGGATAGACGATTACTCCGCCGTCGCGCACGATCTCCACCGTGCGGCGGATGAGGCGGACCTGGGGGTTGTCGGGATGGATCTGAAAGAACTGCGCCATCGCTTGCCGTGCTGCTTATTGAAGTCCTGCCGGGGCCGGCCAGTCCGCCCATACCGGGGTGCAGCCCTCCGGCAGCGGCGGCATCCGCCCAAGTTCCAGCCAGGGATGCTCCGGGCCGTGATAATCGGAGCCGGCGGAAGCCAGCAGCCCCAGGTCTCGGGCGTGCCGGCCCATGACGAAGCAGTCATCCCGGCTGTGGCTGCCGGAGACCACCTCCAGTGCCGCCCCCCCGAGTTCCCGGAATTCACCCAGCAGGCGCAGGCGCTTGCTGCGGGTCATCTTGTAGCGGGCCGGATGAGCCACCACGGCCTGGCCGCCGGCGGCGTGAATCCAGCCCAGAGCCTGCTCCAGACTGGCCCACTCCCCGGCCACGTGGCCCGGCTTGCCGGCCACCAGATAATGCTTGAACACCTTTCGCACGTCGTCGAAATGGCCGCAGTCAACCAGGAAACGAGCGAAATGGGTGCGGCTGATCAGGCGCCCGTTGGAGCGCGCCCGAGCGCCTTCGTAGGCACCGTCGATGCCGGCCCGGGCCAGACGGCGCCCAATCTCCTCGGCCCGCCAGTCCCTGAATTCGCGCAGCCCTGCCAGCCCGGCCGCCAGCTCCGGCTGCTCGGGGTCGATCTGCAGGCCGACGATATGCACGGTCTGGCGATTCCAACTGACCGAGATCTCGACCCCGGGCACCAGCCGGATGCCGACGTCCGCCGCGGCCCGGGTCGCCTCGGCGAGGCCCTCGGTGATATCGTGGTCGGTGAGCGCCAGGACCTCGACCCCCTGGGCGGCGGCACGCCGCACCAGCTCGCGGGGCGCCAAGGTGCCGTCGGACGCGGTGGAATGGCTATGTAGATCGTGCTTGCTTGGCATCAGGGCATTGTACCCCAATCCGATGTAGAATAACGCGGTTTACCCATACGGAACACGCGACAGCCGCGCGCGCCGAGGCGGCGGGCTGAAGAACTCAACCCCTGGTCCCAGAATGCCGTGCCGATGAAGATCCCACCTGCCGAAATCGCCTCGATCCGCGAGCGCCTGGATGGCGCTGCCCGGGAGTTGCTGGACGCTTGGGAAGACAGCGAAGCGGACGCGCCGGCGGAGGAGGAGCCCCCGGAATTGGTATACAACGCCACCGAGCAGCTCCTGGACCTGCTGCAGGTGTATGAAAACCAAGGCCCGGATCCCGGCCCCTGTTATGAAGGCGAGCAGATTCAGCCCCTGAGCGGACACGAACTCTCGGAGCTTGGCAACTACGGGCTCGATCTACTGAACAGGCTGGCTCAAATGGCCCGCGGCCAGGGCCTGGGCGCCGCAAGCGCGGAGCTGGAGCTGCTGGCCTTTCCGCTGGGACTCTGGCTGGCTCGCAACGACGGCGAGATCACCAGTTTGGAACCGGTGGTCAACAGCGTGGCCAAGCTGGCTAACCGGAGTAAAGACCCGGTCTACCTGGAGCAGCTGTGCCTACAGATCGGTGAGCTGGTGGAAGCGGTCAGCCCCGGCATCAGCGAGGACCGAAACCGCGCCAACCTGGCGCGCCCCTGGCGCGTGCTGCTGCTCAATTGGGGCATAGTAGCCACCCGCAGCCTGCGTCCCGCCCTGATGCGCGACGCCTTCGACCGCCTACTGGAGCACCTTCCCGAGGACGCGTCGGGCTTCTTCCGCGAAGGGATGGGCCAGATGGACGCCCTCGACTATCCGCCCCACGTGCGGGAAGTCATGGAGACCTACTTCGAGACCTGGAGTCTGAAAAAGACCCTTCACTGAGCCGTCTCAGAAACTGAGAAACCGATGAAATTCCTCGCCGACTTCTTCCCGATCCTGCTGTTCTTTATCGCCTACAAGCTGTACGGCATCTATGCGGCGACGGCGGTGGCCATCGCCGCCTCCCTGCTCCAGGTGGGCTGGCACTGGCTGCGTACCCGTAAGGTAGAGACCATGCACCTGGTGACCCTGGGCATCCTGGTGGTGTTCGGGGGGCTGACCATTGCGCTGCAGGACCGGGCCTTTATTATGTGGAAGCCGTCGGTGGTCAATTGGTTGTTCGCAGCGGTCTTCTTCGGCAGCCAATTCGTCGGCGAAAAGCCCCTGATAGAGCGCATGATGAGCCACGCCATCGAGGTGCCACCCCCCATCTGGCGGCGTCTCAATTACCTCTGGGTGCTGTTCTTTTTGGCCATGGGCGCAGCCAATCTGTACGTGGCGAACCAGTTCTTCGTCAGCGAGGGCGTCCTGCTCGGCGCCAGCGGTCTAAGCGAGATTGACTTCGAGCAGTGCTCGACCCTGTTCAGCGGCGAGCTGCTGACCCTGTGCCAGACCGCCCGCGCCCAGGAGGAGACCTGGGTCAACTTTAAGCTGTTCGGCATGATGGGGCTTACCCTCGCCTTCGTTATTGGCCAGGCGTTCTATCTGGCCCGCCACGTTCGCGACGACGAGGCGGAAGAAGCGGCTTAGGAAGGCGTCGGTTTATCTGCGTCCCTGGCTTCGCCCGCCGACGCCAACGCCTCCGAAACCCCGCCCCGAAATTGCAGCCGCACCCCCAGCGGCTTCTGCGGCACCGCCCCGCATGGTGGCCACTGCCGGGTGATGCTATATTCCGAGCACCCTACGTGAGCGCGCACGATGATTCGCTTCTTCCTACTGTTTCTTCTGCTGCAAGGCCTAATGTTCACCGCCGAGCTGACGCGCCCGGTGCAGCAGCACTTGGTGATCCCGTTCACCGAGGGCATTGCCAAAACCAGCGCCTGGCTGATTCAGCGCTTCGACGACCGAGTGCATACCTACGGCGTCGTCATCCGGGACCTGGACAGCGGCTTTGCGGTATCCATCCAGGCCGGCTGCAACGGAGTCGAAGCCATCATCGTGCTAATTGCCGCCATCCTTGCCTTTCCCGCCCCCTGGCGCCATCGGATGGCCGGGATCGCGGTCGGCTTCGTCGCGGTGCAGGCGATGAACCTGCTGCGCATCATTACCCTTTTCTACCTCGGCCAATGGAACCGGACCGCCTTCGAGTGGGGGCATCTCTATATCTGGCAGGCCCTGATCATGCTCGACGTGCTTATCGTGTTTCTGATCTGGCTGCGGTTCCTGCCGCCCACGAATGCGCCGGAGGCCCCCAAAGGTGCTGCGTAGCCCGGTCAGCCGCTTTTTTCTGGCGGTGGCGCTCTGGCTCGGCCAGCAGCGCACCTTCGTGGCGGGCGTGGCGTCGGGCATTGTGGAGCGATTTGCGCCACCCCCCGTCTCGATTGACCGCTGCAGATCCTAACGCTGATGCCCCCGATCGAGTTCCACTGGTCGCTGCAGGCCGGCTACCCCATACTCGCGAGCCTGTTGGGACTGCCCCTGTTGACGGCGGTCTGGATGCTGGGCTTCGGGCGCGCACACCGGCTGGCCGGACCGGCACTGGCCACCGCCCTATTGCAGCTGGGCCTGGCCCTGGATCTCTACCGCCGCTTCGACCCGGAATTGCCGGCGCGCCAATTCGCCGAATGGCGGGATCTGCCCGGCCCTCTGGACTACCACGTCGGGATTACCGCCCCGGGCCATATTCTGATTCCCGGCATTGCCCTGATCGGCCTGCTGCTGGTGCTGCTCGGACTTCGACCCGGACACCGTTGGAAGGCAGTTGGGTTCGCCACCCTTTTCACCCTGCAGGCCGCCCTGGTGTTCCTGATTGCGGGCCCGAGGTGGTTCTAACCCTATTCGGAATCGATCTTTTCCACCGGCATCAGCCGCAACTCGGCGAACAC
>CBDUCL010000234.1:0-4840 GCA_965365625.1 uncultured Chromatiales bacterium
GAACCTCAGCTTCCCAAGCTGATGACGTGGGTTCGATTCCCATCACCCGCTCCAATCCTTCCCCTTCCGCCATGCACAAGGTCTACGAAGCCCGCGACCGGATCCAGGCCCAGATGTTTCTGGACTATCTGCGCGAGCGGGGTATCCAGAGCGTGATCCTGAGAGACTACCTGAGCGGCGGCGCCGGCGAGTTGCCGGCGGACATCGGTCCGGCCCTGTGGGTGCTCGACGAGGATGACTTGGAGCCGGCCCGGGAACTGCTGCGCCGGCTCGAGCGCACTCCGGCGCCGACCGAGCGCAGCGCCGATTGGGTGTGTGCTGGTTGCGGCGAGCGCCTGGAGGGCCAGTTCCTCAGCTGCTGGCGCTGCGGCAGACCGCGCACCGATTGAGCTTTTCGAAACCCTGGCCAACGGTTCTGGTAATCGGGTCAGGATTCCGACATGCTGTAGCCAAATTGGGCGGTTCCCCGCGAAACCGGGGCCCATGACAAATACGATTTAGGACTTAGGAGGCTGGGCCATGGGCCGTTTGTTCAAATTCCTGTTTTCCCTGCTGATCTTCTTGGTGATTCTGGTGGTGGCCGCGGTCATCCTGATCCCCATGCTGGTGGATCCGAACGACTACAAGGCAGAGATCGCCGCCGAGGTAAAGAAGGCCACCGGGCGCGACCTGGAGATGGGTGGGGAAATCGGCCTTTCGGTCTTTCCCTGGCTAGGCTTGGAGCTCAACCAGGTCCGGCTGAGCAACGCCCCCGGCTTTGGCGACGCCCCCTTTGCCGCCCTCGATTATGTGCAGGTGCGGGCCAAACTTCTGCCCCTGCTGCAAAAGCAAGTCGAGGTAGACAAGATACGCATCCAGGGTCTAGAGCTGAACTTGGCCCGGGCCGCTGACGGCCGCAGCAATTGGGACGACTTGGCCGGCGCCGGCGAGGCAGAGGCGGCGGAGCCAGCAGCGGCGGCACCCGAGACCGGCGATCAGCAAGAGATCGGGGCCAAGCAGGTGCTGGGCGGGCTTGCCATCGGCGGCGTGGAGCTGCAGGACTCGCGGGTGGTGTGGGACGACCAGGCCGCCGGCCAGCGCTACGAGATCGCGGAACTCAGCCTGGACACCGAGGCCTTCGTGCCGGGACAGCCCCTAGACCTCGCGCTGGGTTTCCGGATCACCGGCAGCCAGCCGGCGCTCAAGGCACGGGTCGATCTCGATACTCAGGTGCAGACCGACGCCGGCCTCAAGCAGATCGATCTGTTGCCGCTCAACCTCGAGCTGACCCAGATCGAGGCTGAGGGCATAAACGGTGACATGGGTCTGATCGGCCAGGTCCGGGCCGACCTAAGTACCCAGCGTTTCTCGGTAGAGGGCCTTAAGTTCACTGCCCGGGTAGCAGGCGAGGGCCTACCGCCGGCCGGCGCGGCCCTGGAACTGCTGGCCGATCTGGCCCTCGACCTGGCCGCCCAGACCTTGGACCTGACCGGTATGCAACTCACGTCCGGGCGCCTGGCGCTGAGCGGCGAGGCCCACGGCACCCAGATCCAGACTGCCCCCGCCTTCCAGGGCGACCTGGAACTCGCAGAATTCAGCCCGCGGGCCCTGCTGCAAGACCTCGGACTGGATGCCCCCGAGACCAGCGATCCGGCGGTGCTCAACAAGGCCGCCGCCAGCTTCCACCTCAGCTCCACCCCAGATGCAGTAAACCTGGAACGGGTCGCCATGGTGCTCGACGACAGCCGGCTGGACGGCCAGCTCAAGCTGCTCGACCCGGCCCGGCCGGCGATCCGATTCGACTTCAAGGTGGACGCTATAGACCTGGACCGCTATCTGCCGCCGGCGGCGGAAGAAGGTCCCAAGGCGCCGCTGCCGCCAGCAGGGCAGCCCGCGGATGAACTACCGGCGGGAGCGCCCCAGCCGGCGCCCCTGTTCCCGGTGGAGACCCTGCGCCAACTCGACGTGCAGGGGGTGTTCCGCATCGGCCAACTGATCATCCAGAAGCTCAAGGCCCAGGACGTTTCCCTGAGCCTGGAATCCAAGGGCGGCCAGCTCAAGCTCGAGGACCAGGTGCAGCGCTTCTACGACGGTAGCCTCAAAGGCAGCTTTGGCCTCGACGTGCGGGGCGCGACCCCCAAACTGAGTATCGTCCAGCGGCTCGACAAGGTGCAGGCCGGGCCCCTGCTGGCGGATCTCAGCGGCAAGGAGCAGCTCACCGGCACCGCCCGCTTCAGCGCCAATCTGAGCGCCAGCGGCCAACATCAGCAGGCCCTGATGCAGAGCCTCGGGGGTAAGCTGGACTTAGCCTTTCTTAAGGGTGCGGTCAAGGGGTTCAACCTGGCGCGAACCGTCCGCGAGGTGAAGGCCCGGGTCAAGGGTGAGGCGCTGCCGCCGGACAACCAGCCCAACCAGACGGATTTCTCCGAACTCACGGGCAGTGCCGTGATCACCAAGGGGGTGGTGGTCAACCAGGACCTGCTGGCCAAGTCGCCGTTCCTGCGGGTCACCGGCGAGGGTGAGGCGGACCTGCCCGCCGAGCAGCTCGACTACACCGTCAAGGCGGTGGTGGTCTCGACCGAAAAGGGCCAGGGGGGCGAGGGCCTGGAAGAACTCAAAGGGGTACCGATCCCGGTGCGTATGCGCGGCCCGTTCAGCGACATCGACTATGAGGTCGACATCAAGACCGTGCTGGTGGAGACCCAGGGGGCCAAGATCGACGAAAAGATAGACGATCAGCTGGACAAGGCCCTGGGCGACAAGGTCGACGAGCAGACTAAGGATCAGGTCAAGGGCCTGCTGAAGGGCTTCCTGCGCTAGTGAGCGTCGCGCGGCGCCTGGCCGGTCCGGTGCTTGCGCTGCTCGCTGTTTCGGCCGTGGCAGCCGAGATCGAGCAACTGTTGGTGGAGCAGCGAGGCGACCGCTACCGGGTACTGGTGCAGGCCCGGCTCGGCGCCCCGGCGGACGCCATCTGGGCCCGCATTACCCACTATCCGAGTTACCCGAGCATCAGCCCCGCGATCGACAGCTGCGAGCGCGTAGGCCCGGCTGCGGCGGGCGGCGACTTGGTGCTCACCCGGGCCCGCGCCTGCGTAATCGGCTTCTGCAAAGAGGTGCGCCAGGTACAACGGGTCCATCGACTCGGCTTCGGCGAGCTGCTGGCCGAGATCGAGCCGACCGGCAGCGATTTCCGCTACGGCCGTGCCCACTGGAGGCTGACCCCGTTCGCGGACGCCACCGAACTGCGCTTCGAAGCGGAGTTGGAGCCCAAGTTCTGGGTCCCGCCCCTGCTCGGCCCCTGGCTGATCAAGCGCGCCTTGGAGCAGGAAGCGCGCGCCAGCGCCGTCAATCTGGAGCGCCTCGCTCTGGAGCCCCTGCGCCTATGAACGAGCTGGAGTTCGCGCAGCGGGCCCTGACCTGGTTCGATCTGCACGGCCGCACCGATCTGCCTTGGCAGCAGGACCCCGGCCCCTACCAGGTCTGGGTCTCCGAGATCATGCTGCAGCAGACCCGGGTCAATACCGTGATCCCCTACTACCAGGGCTTCATGCAACGCTTCCCCGACCTTCAGACCCTGGCCGATGCCGCCGAGGACGAACTGCTGCACCACTGGTCCGGCCTCGGTTACTACGCCCGGGCCCGCAACCTGCACCGGGCAGCCCGTATCGTCCGCGACCAATACGGCGGCCGCTTCCCGGCCGAGCTGGAGCAGGTCCTGGCCTTGCCCGGCATCGGCCGTTCCACCGCCGGGGCCATCCTCTCCCTGGCCCTGGGTCAGCGCCAGCCGATCCTCGACGGCAATGTCAAACGGGTGCTGGCGCGCTGCTTTGCGGTGCCGGGCTGGCCGGGCCGGAGCGCTGTGGCCAAGCGCCTCTGGGCGCTGGCCGAGCGCCACACCCCCGAGCAACGGGTGGGGGCGTACAATCAGGCGATGATGGATCTGGGCGCGACCCTTTGCACTCGCAGCCGGCCGGACTGCGGGCGCTGCCCGCTGGCGGAACCCTGCCAGGCCCGGGCCAAGGGTGAGCAGGACCTGTACCCCGGGCCCAAGCCGGGTCGTCCGCTGCCGGAGCGGCATACCCAGTTGTTGCTGATTCGCACCGGCAGCGACGAACTGCTGCTGGAAAAGCGTCCCCCGGTCGGTATCTGGGGCGGCCTTTGGAGTCTGCCCGAGTGTTCCCCCGAGGCCGACCCTCTGGAGTGGTGCCACGAACGCGTGGGCCCCGGGGCCCGCTTGCTTGGCCACTGGCCGCAACGTCGCCACAGCTTCACCCACTTCCAGTTGCAGATGCGGCCAGTGGAAATCCTGCTTCCAGAGCCGGGTTGTTCGGTCATGGAGCCGGAGCGGCGACTCTGGTATAACTTGGCCCAACCTGAGCGGCTGGGCCTGGCGGCGCCGGTCGAGCGACTGATTACAGAGCTGAACCAGAGACTCCGAGGAGAGAACCCATGAGCCGGGTCGTACACTGCGTCAAACTAAACCGCGAGGCCGAAGGGCTGGAGCGCCAGACCTATCCGGGAGACCTGGGTAAGCGCATCTTCGACAATGTCTCCAAAGAGGCCTGGCAGCAGTGGCTGCAGCACCAGACCATGCTGATCAACGAGAACCGCCTAAGCCCGATCGACCCCAAGGCCCGCAAGTTCCTGGAAGAGCAGATGGAGAAGTTCTTCTTTGGCGAAGGCGCCGAGCTGCCCGCGGATTTCGTCCCGCCCAAATAGCGGTTTCCCGCCCCTGGGCCTTGACTTGGGCCCTTCATCTGGCTTTAATACCGCCTTCTCCGAAGGCCAGGTAGCTCAGTTGGTAGAGCAGGGGACTGAAAATCCCCGTGTCGGCAGTTCGATTCTGTCCCTGGCCACCATT
>CBDUCL010000235.1:0-4815 GCA_965365625.1 uncultured Chromatiales bacterium
CCTGGGCCGCCGCTGGACCCTCGAGGCCCAGGTGGAGAACCTGTTCGACAAAGACTACGAGACGGCCGGCGGCTTCCAGGCCCAGCCGCGCATCGCCTACCTAGGACTGCGCTACCGGCGGCTGCCATGAGCGAAGATCGCTCTGCGCTGCGTCTCAGCAACCGGCCCTGAACAGGAACTCCACATGGGCAACCGCCTGAGCAAGATCGTGACCCGCAGCGGCGACGACGGCAGCACCGGCCTGGCCGACGGCAGCCGCCTGGGCAAGGACAGCCCCCGCATCGAGGCCATGGGCGCCATCGACGAACTCAACAGCCAAATCGGCATGGCCCGCGCCCTGGGCCTGCCTGCGACCCTGGACCAGCTGCTGGAGAAGATCCAGCAACGCCTATTCGACTGCGGCGGCGAGCTGGCCCTGCCCGGCGAGCAGCTGCTGCAACCGGCCGCGGTGGTAGAGCTGGACCGAGCCCTGGAGCGGCTCAATGCCGAGCTGCCGCCGCTAAGAGAATTCGTGCTCCCCGGGGGTCCGCCGGCCGCGGCCGCCTGTCACCTGGCCCGCGCCCAGTGCCGGCGCGCCGAACGGCGGTTGGTTCAACTTTCGCGCCAGGAACGGGTACACTCTGCCCTCCTGCAATATTTCAACCGCTTGTCCGACCTCCTGTTCGTGCTCGCCCGCACCCTGAGCCGCGGGGCAAACCCGGACGAAGCCTTGTGGCAAGCCCCGGAGAAACCAGCATGAAACCACCAGTGATAGTGATCGGCATCGGCGAAATGGGCAGCGTCTTCGCCCGCGGGTTTCTGCGCCTCGGCTACCCGGTATACCCCGTAACCCGGGACACCGACCTGGGCGTCTGCGCCGCCAACTGCCCGGATCCCGAACTGGTGTTGGTAGCGGTCGCCGAGGGCGATCTGCAGTCGGTGCTGGACCAGATCCCGGTGGCCTGGGAAGACCGGCTGTGCCTGCTGCAGAACGAGCTACTGCCCCGGGACTGGGCCGCCTTCGACAACCCCACCGTGATCTCGGTCTGGTTTGAGAAGAAAAAGGGCATGGACTCCAAACCGATCGTTCCCTCTCCCGTGTATGGCCCGCATGCCGGTCTGGTGGCCCAGGCCCTAAGCGCGCTGGACATCCCGACCCGAGAGCTGGACGACCCCGAGGCCCTGGTAGTCGAGCTGGTGATCAAAAACCTGTATATCCTGACCAGCAATATCTGCGGCCTGGAGGTAGGCGGCAGCGTGGGCGAACTCTGGGCCCGGCATCAGGACCTCGCGAGCCGCGTGGCCGGTGAGGTCGTCACGCTGCAGGAGGCCCTGACCGGCAAGCAATTCGAGCGCGAATCCCTGATCCAGGGGATGCTGGCGGCCTTCGAAGGCGATCCGGAACACCAGTGCATGGGCCGCAGCGCCCCCGCCCGCCTGGCTCGGGCCCTGGAGCAGGCCGCCGCCCAGGACCTGGACCTGCCGACACTGCGTGATCTGCAGGCCCGGCATGGGGGCTGAGCCCAAGACGCAGATTGCCCGCGGCAGCCTGGTGGAACTGCACCTGGCCCTGACCCTGGGCGACGGCACCGAGGCCCTATCCACCTTCGGCGAGGCCCCCTTGCGCCTGCGCATCGGAGACGGCACGCTGGACCCCGGGCTGGAAGAACCCCTGATCGGCCTGGGCCCCGGCACCGGCTTCGATATGCTGCTGCCCGCCGGCCAGGCCTACGGGCCGCGTGACGAGAGCAATATCCACTGGCTGCCACTGGCCGAATTCCCCCCGGAACTGGAACTGGCCCCCGGCAGCATCGTGCATTTCACCACCCCAGGCGGCCAGGAGCTGGCCGGGAGCATTCTGGAGGTCGGGGCCGAGCAGGCTAGGGTCGACTTCAATCACCCCCTGGCCGGACGCGAACTCTGGTACCGGGCGAAGATCCTCGCCGTCGAGCCGCCGGACCCCGCGCCGAGCCCGCAAGATTAGCGCTTGAGTCGCAACCGGCGATTCCGGTATCTTGCCGCGCATGGACGTACTATTAGCCAACCCCCGGGGCTTCTGCGCCGGCGTCGACCGAGCGATCGAGATTGTCGAACGTGCGCTCGACCGCTTTGGCGCACCTATCTACGTGCGCCACGAGGTGGTGCACAATCGCTTTGTGGTGGAGAGCCTGCGCGCCCGCGGCGCGGTATTCGTCGACGAGCTGTCCGAGATCCCGGACGGCAGCACCGTGATCTTCAGCGCCCACGGGGTATCCAAAGGGGTGCGCGAAGAGGCCGAGCAGCGCGACCTCAGCATCTTTGACGCTACCTGCCCCCTGGTCACCAAAGTGCATCTGGAGGTGGCCCGCTACTGCCGGGACAACTATGAGGTGATCCTGATCGGGCACCGGGGCCACCCCGAGGTGGAAGGCACCATGGGCCAGTACCGGGGCGGTCAGGGCCAGATCCATCTGGTGGAAACCGCGGCGGACGTCGACCAGCTCGACATCGGCCAACCGGATCGAGTGGCCTTCGTCACCCAGACCACCCTTTCCATGGACGACACCCGGCAGGTCATCGACGCGCTAAGGCGGCGCTTTCCGAATATCGCCGGGCCGAAGAAAAACGACATCTGCTACGCCACCCAGAATCGCCAGGACGCGGTCAAGGACCTGGCCGGCCGCTGCGATCTAGTGCTGGTGGTGGGTTCCCCCAACAGTTCCAACTCCAACCGCCTGCGCGAGATCGCCGAGAAGAGCGGCACCCCGGCCCATCTGATCGACGGCCCGGAGGACATCCGTCGGGAGTGGATCGAGCGAGCCGGCCAGATCGGCGTGACCGCCGGCGCCTCGGCCCCGGAGGTCCTGGTGGCGCAGGTGCTGGACCGACTGCGGGAATGGGGTGCGCGGGCGGTGCGCGAGAGTTCCGGCATCCAGGAGCAGGTGGTATTCGCCCTGCCCAAGGCCCTGGCCGACGCCGGCTGACCCCCTGACTCGAGTTTAAAGAGGCACCCGATGACCGACTGCATCGTCATTGGCGGCGGCATCCTCGGCATGCTGACCGCCCGCGAACTGGCCCAGGCCGGACTGCAGGTAACGCTGCTGGAGCGCACCCAGACCGGCCGCGAATCCTCCTGGGCCGGCGGCGGCATTATCTCCCCTCTCTACCCCTGGCGTTATTCTCCGGCGGTCACCGCGCTGGCCAGCTGGAGCCAGGCCGCCTACCCCGAGCTGGCGGAGCAGCTCCAAGCGGAAAGCGGCATCGACCCCGAGTACACCCGCTCCGGACTGCTAATCCTGGACACCGAGGAGCAGGCCAGGGCCCTGGCCTGGGCCGAGCAGTCGGGCAACCGGCTGGAGCCGATCGAGCGCGCCGAGATCGCCGCCTACGAGCCGAGCCTAGAACACCCCCCGGAGCAAGCCCTGCGCCTGGATTACGTGGCCCAGGTGCGCAACCCGCGCCTGGTCAAAGCCCTGCGGGCTGCCATCGAGGGCAAGGTGGAGGTGCGTGAACAGACCGAGGTGCAGGAGCTGTCGGTGGTGAACGGCCGGGTCCAGGGGGTACGCACCACCGCCGGGCACCTCTCCGCTCCGAAAGTGGTAGTCTGCGCCGGTGCCTGGTCGCGCAACCTGTTGGCCGGCATGGGAAGCGCACCCGAGATCGAGCCAGTGCATGGTCAGATGATCCTGTTCCGCGCGCGCCCGGGGCTGATCCGGCGCATCGTGCTGTACCGGGACCGCTACGTCATCCCGCGCCTCGACGGGCGGGTGCTGATGGGCAGCACGCTGGAGCACACCGGGTTCGAAAAGCACCCCACGGAAAGTGCTCGGGAGGAATTGTTGGCGGTGGCCCTGGAGATGTTTCCGGTCCTGGGCGACTACCCGATCGAGAACCATTGGGCCGGCCTGCGCCCGGGCTCTCCCCACGGCGTGCCCTATATCGGCGCCTACCCGATGGCCGAAGGCGTGTACATCAATGCCGGCCACTTCCGCAATGGCGTAGTGCTGGCCCCCGGCTCGGCGCGCCTGCTGGCCGACATTCTGCTCGGGCGCGAACCCATCCTCCCCAGCGCCGCCTATGCGCTGGACGCCCCCCGCCACGCCACCTAGGCAAAGGTGGAGACAAGGCCGCCTCGGCCTTGCTTCGCCGGATACTCCCACACTTCCGCCTACGATGTTCATGATCTTGAATTGATCGAGGCGTTTGCGCGGGCAGACTGTGGGGAACAGCGCTCGCGAGCCTGGTCGAAGAATGCCGAGCAGGGCGAGTACTCGGTTTTCCCGGCCGCGTTTAGAAGGCCGCTTGTCGACGCCGGGGCGATTCCTTATACTTCAGCCCTCTCGCCTAGCCGGTGTAGCTCAGTCGGTAGAGCAACGCATTCGTAATGCGTAGGTCCGCGGTTCGAATCCGCGCACCGGCTCCATACAAATCAAATAGTTGCGGAAACAACCCACCAGGTCACGAACTAGCGTGACGCACTACCGGGCAACTCGCCGAGTTTCTGCGCGTCACATTCTGACCTTGGACGGGGATCGCCCAAGTTTCAACCGCGTGTTTTCCCCACGCAAATGCGGCGGCTCATATCCTGCTTCGCGGCAGCTTGCCGTTGCCCCGGAAGGCCTCAACCTGGTCTTCTGGAATTGCTTAGATACATCGACCCTGCAAAGGAGGGGTGTTCAGGGCGCGACGGCTGCCCTGATGAGCGAAGCCTCCTCCTCGCGTCGATCCACAAGGCTCGGGAATCTACGATAAATCGGGTCTCGCGCCTTAGCCTCCAGCGCGTCCGCCACAGCAAGCCAGTTTCGCGCGGCAATATCGTCGGCAATCTCGTTCGTGAATCGGGGGCCCATATTGAAA
>CBDUCL010000236.1:0-4779 GCA_965365625.1 uncultured Chromatiales bacterium
CGCCGAGGGCGGCGCTCCTACGGGCGTACAGCTGAATTAGAGGGCTAATCACTAACTCTAAAGCATAACCGACCATTGTGAAATTTTTTCGTCTGACCTAGCGCCTACTCTAAGCGCCCCCCGAAGCCGCTTGGGCTTGATATTCGCTCCTTTTGCCACATTTTCTTCAGGGGAACGCCGAGCGACAGGCATAAGCGGAAGCTAGCCGCCGGCGATCCAAAGCGAAACGGTCTGGCGCCATGGCGATGCTGCGAATTCTCGAGCCCGGGGTGAACGCGATGAATAGAAACCCGCTGATCAGACTCCAACGACGCGCTCTTGCAGCGATAATGCTGCTGCTGGCAGCCGGTCTGGCCCAGGCCGGCGCCCTGCCCTTGATGCACAACGCAGCCGGCCTGCCGAGTCTGGCCCCGCTGCTGCGGGATATCACCCCGGCGGTGGTTAATATCTCGGTGCTCAGCCGCGCACCGGTGGAGTCCAACCCCTTGTTCTCGGACCCGTTTTTCCGCTACTTCTTCGATCTGCCGGAGACCCGCCAGGCTCGCCCCCAGCGCAGCGCCGGGTCCGGGGTGATCGTGGATGCGGATCAGGGCCTGGTGCTCACCAACCATCACGTGATTGAGAATGCCGACCGGATTCTGGTCACCCTGAAGGACCGCCGCAGCCTGGAGGCCCAATTGGTGGGCAGCGATCCGGAGACCGACGTGGCCCTGCTGCGCATTGCCGCCAAGGGCCTGACCTCCGTGCCTCTGGGGGATTCGGACTTGCTGGAGGTGGGCGACTTTGTGGTGGCGATCGGTAATCCGTTCGGGCTCGGCCAGACAGTTACCTCCGGCATCGTCAGCGCCCTCGGGCGCAGCGGCCTGGACATCGAGGGTTATGAAGACTTCATCCAGACCGATGCCTCCATCAACCCGGGCAACTCCGGCGGCCCTCTGGTCAATCTGCGCGGCGAGATGGTCGGCATGAGTACCGCCATCATCGGCCCCAGCGGCGGCAACGTGGGTATCGGCTTCGCCGTGCCGAGCAACATGGCCAAGTCGGTGCTGACCCAGTTGCAACGCTACGGGGAGGTTCGGCGTGGCCGCCTGGGTGTGGCGGTGCAGGACCTCACCCCGGAAATCGGCGAGGCCCTGGGCATTGGCGTGGTGCAGGGGGCGGTGATCAGTCAGGTGGAGAGCGGCTCGCCGGCAGAGCGCGCCGGGGTGCGCATCGGCGATGTGGTGGTGTCGATCGACGGCCGGCCGGTGGGCGACGCCGGTGACCTGCGCAATGCCATCGGGCTGAAACCCATCGGTGAGGAGGTACGTATCACCCTGCTGCGCGAAGGCCGGGAGAAGACCCTGCGGGCGGAGGTGGCCCCGGTGGCTGCCGGCATCGAAGCCGTTCGGGCCGGGGTGCCCCTGCTGGCGGGCGCCCTGTTGCGGGAAGAGGGCGCAGACGGGGTGCGGGTCACCGAGGTAGACGCCGGCAGCCGAGCCTGGCGGCTCGGGCTGCGCCCGAACGACTTGATCCGCGGGGTGAATCGGCGACCGGTCGGGAGTCTCGCCGAGTTGCGCGCCGGCCTCGAGCGGGCAGGCCGCGCGGTTGCCCTCAACCTCAGGCGCGGCAATACCGATCTGCTGATCGTGATCGAGTAAGTGTGGCCTCGATCCGGTGCGGCTGGCGTCGCCGGCTCGGCTCCGAGCAATCCCGGTGCCGGCAGGAAGTTGGCGATCGGAGGGGAATTTTCCTCTAAAATGTATGTAGAAATGCCGATTGATCCGGTTTCGCTCAGCTAGGACGCCGGGAGAGATTGGTTTCAGCGGTTCGACAGCACGGAGCGCGTGCGCGCTGTAAGGGGTAGGTCAGCGGGCCTTGCCCGGTTTTTCCAACGGCCAACGATAGGCAAAGTATGAACGCCAAGCATTCGGCGCCCAGGCGCCCGGTTATCCTCGTGATCCTAGATGGATTCGGTACCAACCCGAGCAAGCGCAACAACGGGATCGCTCTGGCGGATACGCCGCATCTGGACGCCTACTTCTCGCGCTATCCGCACGCCCTGATCCAGGCCTCCGGGCATGCCGTTGGCCTGCCCGACGGCCAGATGGGCAATTCGGAGGTCGGCCATCTCACCCTGGGTAGCGGCTCCATTGTGCGCCAGGATCTAGTGCGCATCGATGATGCCATAGCCGACGGCTCCTTTTTCGAGAATCCCACCCTGGTCGGGGCGATGCGTAGCGCCAAGGAGCTAGGCCGGCCGATGCAGCTGCTTGGGTTGGTATCGGATGGCGGGGTGCACAGCCAACTCGGGCATCTACTGGCCCTGATCGAACTCAGCCGGCGTTGGGGGGTGCGCCCACTGCTGCACATGATCACCGACGGCCGGGATACCCCTCCACGCTCGGCCCTGGGCTATCTGGAAGCGGTGGAGTCGGCCCTGCAGGCCGCCGACGGGGCCATTGCCAGCGTAAGCGGCCGCTACTACAGCATGGACCGCGACAATCGATGGGAACGCACCGAGCGCGCCTGGCGGGCGATTCTGTTGGGCAAGGGCCGTCGGGCGAGTTCGGCTCGGGCAGCCATCGAATCCGCCTATGCGTTGGGCGAGAACGACGAATTCATCAAACCCTGCATATTGCCCGCCTGGCAACCGCCCGAGGCCGACGACCCCATTATCTCGTTCAATTTCCGCAAGGACCGGCCGCGCCAGATCGTTGCCGCCCTGGGCCAAGCGGAATTCGCCGTCTTCGACCGCGGCGGCACGCCGCTATTGGATGTTACCTGCATGATGCAGTACGACCCCCAGTTCCGCATGCCTTTTGCCTTCATACCCGAGGCCCCGGCGGCCACCCTGGCCGAGGCGGTGAGCGCGGCGGGACTGCGCCAGTTGCACTGTGCAGAGACCGAGAAGTACGCCCATGTCACCTACTTCTTCAACGGCGGCCGGCGTGAGCCCTGGCCCGGAGAGGACCGGGTGATGGTCCCCTCGCCCAAGGTCGCCACGTACGACCTGGCCCCGGAGATGAGCGCCGGGCGGGTTGCGGACGAGGTGATCGAAGCAATCGGGCGTGACGAGTACGCCTTTATCCTGGTCAACTTTGCCAACGGAGACATGGTGGGGCATACGGCCGTGCGCTCGGCGGTGATCGCCGCGGTGGAGTCCTTGGATCGGGAAGTTGGGCGGCTGCTTGAGGCGGCGGTGGCCGCCGACTATTCGGTGATCCTGACCGCCGATCACGGTAACTGCGAGGAGCTGGTGGACCCCACCACCGATGCGCCTCACACCCAACACACCTCGTATCCGGTGCCTTGCATGATCATCGACAGCAGCACCTGGCAGCTTAGCTGCGGCGGTGGCCTGGCCAATATCGCCCCCACCGCGCTGCACTTGATGGGGCTACCCAGGCCCGAGGGCATGACTCACCGGTCCCTGCTGTTGAAGGAGATCGAGATCGCGGTCGATCTCCAGCGCTTTGAGGGTGCTGCCTGATTCGTGAGCCAGGTCTCAATGGGCCGCCCGCTGATTGCTATAGTTTCCCTACCGACAATGCACCGGCTGCTTTGCGGGGCCGGTGGACTGTCAACCGAGGTAAAGCAATGGGGGGGGCTTTATGAGCGTCGAGCGACGATATACGCAGCGCATTCCGGTGAATCTTCCGGTCAGCGTAGGCTATCGAAAGCAGGCGAAAATCTCCACCCTTGCCCGCAACCTCTCTGCCGAAGGCATGTATCTGAGCGGGGTGGACCCGCAGGTGCCCAGCGGAATACTGGTGTCGCTGCAATTGGCCGCGGGCGGAAGGGACTGGCAGATCGAGGCCCTGGTAGTGCATAGCGATAGCCCGGGCATCGGCCTACTGTTCGTGGAGTCCCAGCAGCGGTTGTACTCGGAACTTGCGGCCGCTTCCGGCCCGCTGCGGCCGGCCGATCGCATGACGGCTGGAAATTGTTGAGGTAATTGTCACGGCAGTGCAACAATTTGGGTTCAGACTGTTGAGGCGTCCCAATCATCAAAGGGGAAACTCAACATGTCTTTGGAAGCCGCAACCGAACTCGCCCCCGGCCGCCCGCTGTTAGTCGCCGTGGACTTCACCCCCGCCTGTGAGGCCGCGTTGGTAGCTGGGGCCCGCCGTGCCGAGGCCGCCCACGCACCTTTGCTGGTCGTGCACGTCGTGCATGAGAGCGGGAAATACCCCGGTTTTTACTGCAAAGCCCGGCGCCCCGACGACGTGCGGCCGATCAGTGATATCGCTGCCGAGATGCTCGACTGCTTCATGCAGAAAATGAGCGCCAAGTATCCCCAGTGGACGGCCATCGCCGAGGCCGAACGCGTGCTGGTGAACGGTGTGCCCGACCATCGCATCCTCGAACTGGCCAAGCTCCGCGGCGTCCAGCAGATCCTGGTGGGTGACAGCACCCCGGGACGCAGCGGCGTGTTGGATCTGATGTTAGGTTCGGTAGGGGACTGGCTGAGCCGCCACAGCCGCATACCGGTGCAGCGGGTGGCAGCCGACCTTCCCGCCGCTGGGGCCGGTTCCGGGGATTCCCGCCCGCTGCTGGGCGTTTAACAGACAACTAGGGATCCGTCCCGCCTTCGGCCCAGGGATAGGCCAGCCCCCCGATTGTGCTCCGCTGCTTCCGGTCTGGCGCGGTCCGGGCCCCGGTTGTGGGGTCCGCGACCCTTGCCCCGGCAGTTTGCGGGGCCTGTCATGATCTCTTCACAGGCTTGTCGTCAAGCCGTCCTCCCCGTCTCCTATTCTCCCGCACCACGGCAGGATTTCAACAACAGGACAGAGGAGA
>CBDUCL010000237.1:0-4761 GCA_965365625.1 uncultured Chromatiales bacterium
ACCTGCAGATGAAGGACGTCTACGTGCAGGACTGCTTCGCCGGGGCCGACCCGGACTACCGAATGCCGATCCGCATCATCACCGAGTATGCCTGGCACAGCCTGTTCGCCCGCAACCTGTTCATCCAGGGTAGCCCGGAGGAGTTGCAGAACCATCAGCCCGCCTTCACCGTCATCAATTCCCCGCGTTTCCACGCCATTCCGGCCCACGACCACACCCGCAGCGAGACCTTCATCCTGGTCAACTTCCACCAGCGCCTGGTGCTGATCGGCGGCACCAGCTATGCGGGGGAGATCAAGAAGTCCATCTTCTCGGTGATGAACTACCTGCTGCCGGACAAAGGTGTGTTGCCCATGCATTGCTCGGCCAATGTAGGGCCGGACGGCAAGACCGCGCTGTTCTTCGGCCTCAGCGGCACCGGCAAGACCACCCTGTCGGCGGACGCCTCGCGCACCCTGATCGGCGACGACGAGCACGGCTGGAGCGACAATGGCATCTTCAACTTCGAGGGTGGTTGCTACGCCAAGATGATCAAACTGTCGCGGGAGAACGAGCCGGAGATCTACGGCACCACCGAGCGTTTCGGCACCGTGCTGGAGAATGTCACTGTCGATAGCCTGACCCGACGTCTCGACCTGGACGATGATTCCCTGACCGAAAACACCCGCGGTGCCTACCATATTAGCGCTATTCCCAATGCCACCCTAGACGGGCGCGGCGGCCAGCCGGAAAACGTCATCTTTCTCACCGCCGACGCCTTCGGTGTCTTGCCGCCATTGTCGCGCCTGACACCGGAGCAGGCCATGTACCACTTTATCTCCGGCTACACCGCCCGGGTGGCGGGCACCGAGAAGGGCGTCACCGAGCCCTCGCCGGTGTTCAGCGCCTGTTATGGCGCCCCGTTTATGCCCCTGCACCCGCGCCGCTACGCGGAACTCTTGGGCGAGCGCATCGCCCGCCACGGTTCCAAGGTGTGGCTGATCAACACCGGCTGGAGCGGCGGCCCCTACGGCACCGGCAAGCGTATCGATATCCCCCACACCCGGGCCATGGTCAACGCGGCTCTGGACGGCAAACTCGACGACGTGCCCACCTGGCGCGATCCGGTGTTCGGGGTCGAGGTGCCGGAAAGCTGCCCGGGTGTACCGCCCGAGGTGCTGCGCCCTCGGGATACCTGGCCAGACGGCGCCGCCTACGACGCCCAGGCGCGCAAGTTGGCGGGCATGTTCCACGAGAACTTCTCCAAGTACGCCGACGAGGTGTCGGAGGCGGTGCGCAACGCCGGTCCGGCCGTGTAGTCGGGTCCCCCGGGGTCGGGCGGGGCGGCGGTATTTCTGTACAACTGTATAGAAAAACGCTTGAAAAACTGTACATCGTGCCAACATACAGGTTTCAAGCAACCCGTTTCGCCAGGAGGAAAATCAATGAATATACGCCTGACCCCTTCGATCGCCGCCGCCTGCCTGCTACTCGCCGGGACCGCGGCCTGGGCCCAGAGCCCCTACGCCTATGGCTACGGATATGGCCATCCCGGCGTGGCCTATCCCGCTCCCGGCCAGCGCCCTCAGGGTTATCCCGCTTACCCGGGCTACGGCCAGCCGGCTCGGCCCCAAGCCCAGAATCCGGCCCCGGCCAACGATCAGGCCGCAGCCGATGAGGGCCACCAGATCGACATCAGCGGTATGCGCTTCTCGCCAGCTGTCCTCAAGGTGAAGGCTGGGGACGAGGTGGTCTGGACCCAGCAGGATTCCATGCCGCACCGGTTGATCTCGAGTGACGGAGAAACGGTCAATTCTCCCACGATGGGGCGCGGCCAAAGCTATAGCCAGCGCTTTGATGATGCCGGTACCTACGAATACGTCTGCAGCATCCACCCGTCCATGCGCGGAATCATCGAAGTGGAGTGAGGAGCAAAAAAACGTCTTGGCGCCCCCTTGAAAAGGCATGAAGGGGGCCATAGTATTCCTATTGCGGACGCCGAAAGGGTTCGCAAGAACGCGCGGTTCATTTGAACGCGCAACCAACACTCATATTGCTTCAAAGCGAGGATATGATCATGACGACCATTGACTTCTCTCCCCTGTTCCGTACCGCTATCGGCTTCGACCGCCTGGCCAACACCCTGGAGGCCGCCTACCGGGGCGAGCCCACTGCCTATCCGCCTTACAACATCGAGCTGTTGGGCGAAGACCACTATCGCATCACGATGGCGGTGGCCGGCTTCTCCGAGGACGACTTGGATATTCAAGTCAAGGAAGGCGTGTTGAGCGTCGCCGGAGGCCGCAACGAAGAGGGCAAGGAGGACGGTAAGTACCTCTATCGAGGCATCGCCAACCGCAGCTTCGAACGTCGCTTCCAGCTCGCCGATTACGTGCGGGTGGAAGGGGCCGAGCTGAAGAACGGCTTGCTCCACATCGTGCTGGCGCGGGAGATCCCCGAGGCCATGCGGGCTCGCCGGATCGAAATCGGCAGCGGCAGCGATAGCGAGCGCCTGATCGAAGGCAAGTCCGAAGCTGCCTGAGTTTCCGCGACAGCCGCCGACAGGGTGAGCTTCTAACGAAAAAGGGGGCGCAAGCCCCCTTTTTTCGTCTCAGTGACGGTCGTCGGTAGGGTCGGGCTGGCTGCGCCCGCTTTTCAGTCCACCGTAGCTAGATGCAAACCCTCGGGGGCGAGATCCGCTGTTGACTCCAGTGCCTGGCGAAACTCCGCCAGCCAGGATTCCGGCGCGGCCACGTAGAGCCGGCAGCCGGATAATCGAGGAAAACGTTGCAGCAGAGCCTCCAAGGCGTCCTTCGGAGCCGTGTCCTGTGGCAGCCGAGTGTAGCTGAGATTATCCAGGGCATCGTGCCAGGAGCGGTAGAGGTTGCCGATCTGGCTCCCGGCCGGTATATCGTCGATCCGGAACAGGTGCAGGGTCACCGCGCGGTCGATAGCGATGGCGTGCTCGACCAGGCTCTTGATCGGGGCCACCCCGTCACCCACCGAAAGGAAGATCGCCGGGGCACTGGATTCCTCCTGCAGCAGAAAATCACCGAAGGGGCCCTCGATCAGCAGGGTGGGCGTTTGGTGGACCGCCAGGCTCGCGCGCAGCGGGTCGTCTGCCCCGCCCCGCAACAGGAATTGCAGGTTGCGGGCGTCGCAGGGGCAGCTGGCTATCGGCAGTTCCCGGTTGATGCCGTCGTCGCTGGTCAGCCGTAATCTCGTGCGCGGGAACAGGTCGATCGCACGGTCTGGGTGCGCGGCGTCTGCACCTGCAGCAGGGTCAGCTCGTCGTCGATGGGCACCTGCTTGCGCACCACCGCGCGCACGCTCTGGTGCGGCAGGTCCTCCGGCGCATGGGCCTCTTGGGCCTCGATCAGCAGGTCCGTGACCGCCGTGTGGGAGCACGACAGGAGATAGCCCTGCTCCTGCTCCGCCGCACTCAGTACATAGTCGTAATCGCGGATCTTGCGTACCCGGCCCGACAGCAGCTTGACCTTGCAGCTGCCGCAATTGCCGCTGGCGCAGCCGTATTTCAAGTGCAGGCCGGACTTGACGGCGGACTCCAGGATCGAGTCCTGGCCGGCAACGAAGAAATCGTGGCCGCTCGGCAGCAGCTTCACCGTGGCGCTGATCAGGCTCAGCAGTGCGTCCTTGGCGAACAGGGCCGCCTCCCGCTCCCGCGCCGGGTTCGGCGCCGGCAGGGCCCGGCCCAGGCGCTGGGACAGCCCCTCGATCCGATCGCGGAGGCCGGCGGCGTCTGCTTGTAGCGCCTGCTCCAGCCCGCGGCGGAGTTCCCGCACCAGTTCCTCGGTCGAGTCGAGCGAGGCCTTGGTCTTCATCAGCACGGTCTGGAAATCGTGCAGCCGTGCCATCAACACTTCCGGGTCCGGCAGGGCGCTGTCCTTGCGCCCGCGTTTGGCGAACGCCTCCTCGCGCACCAGCGCCACCCGCTCCAGCACCGGGTCCCGCTCCATATCGATCTCCGGATAGGCCTCGAGCAGATCGGCGACGCTGATCTCGCCCTCGAACATATTCAGCTCGAGATCCCGCAGTCGCGCCTGCAGGTCTCCCCGGGATACGCCCGCCAGCCGGGCGGCCCGTGACAGGGACAGTTTTTTGGGCATGGTGCTGATTCCGTGGACGGTTGAGGGTCCGCCTCTATCCGAAAGCCGGCTGCGGGCGGGGCTAGATTAGAGCATACATCAGTCAGATGGAGGGCCGCGACTGGGCAGCAGCCGGCCCAGCTTCGTTATGAATCGGCGTCCGCGCTTGACCGGCTGCCGCCGGCAGCCTATATGTTCGGCTGTACCGCTTGCTTTGCGGCACAACCTCGGGGCGACCTGGCGCCGTCCCGCTTTCCCGCCTGACGGAGGATCGTTCATGCCCCGCTCGCCCCTTTGGATCCTGGCCATGCTGGGATGTGCATGGCTTTTTGCCGCTGGGAACCTGCGCGCCGAAGAACCGGCGGTCGCTGCAGAACCCCTGTTCTCCGCGGACCAACTGGAGCAGTTGGTGGCCCCCATCGCCCTCTACCCCGACAGCCTGGTGGCTCAGATCCTTATGGCCTCCACTTACCCGCTGGAGATCGTGCAGGCGGCGCGCTGGCGCCAGGACAACGCGGATCTGGAAGGCGACGAGTTGGAGCTGGCGCTGGCCGACCAGAGCTGGGATCCCAGCGTCAAGGCCCTGACCAACTTCGCCGAGGTGTTGGGCCGGATGAACGAGAACCTGGACTGGACCCAGGACCTGGGCGACGCGGTACTGGCCCAGGAGGGCGAG
>CBDUCL010000238.1:0-4745 GCA_965365625.1 uncultured Chromatiales bacterium
CCGATTTGTGGCCGTCGTCGAAGAAGATCTTGACGGCGTAGTTCCCGACCGGCTGAAGATCGGTGATATTCACCTCCTCCTTGCCCACTTGCAGTTTCTCCTGACCCGGCAAGTGTCCCCTTACCTCCGCCGATGGCGACAGCACTCGAAGGTATTCGCAGGGCAGCTCGAAGTGGGCGCCGTCGTCATAACGGATCTCCAGCACTCTCGATTTCTGGTGCAGTTGGATATCGGTAGGCCGGGGATTGCTAGCCATCAAAGGGTCTCCTGACAGGGGTGCCAGGGAAATGCGGTCATCGTCCCGACATTTCAACTCGCGTACTCAGTCCCCAGCCCCCTGCGACCGTACCCGATCACCCAACCCCAACGGGTCCTTGGGATCGATCTCATCCATGAACACCAGCCGCCGGTCCTGATTGGTGGTCTGGTATACCTTGCCCACCCAGTTGCCGACGATGGCTTCGGCGGTGTCGTGCCAGGTATTGGGCAACCGGGCGGCCACCAGAGCCTCCGGGAAGTCCGGACCCGGCTCGCCGCGCTCCAGCGCCCGCAGCAGGCGCCCGCGGTATTCGTCCATCAGGGCTCGCGCCTGGACCCCGAAATAGTGATCGGGAAACGGCGGATAGTCCGCCCGGGCGCCGGCGGCGTAGCGCGCCACCTCCCGTTTGTACTCTTTGAGCAGGCTGATGGTGTCGTACTCCGGGTGGCCCTGGAAGAACACCACGCGGAAGCCGTCGGCACTCACTGCCAGGTGCACGCCGGCCTCCTCGCTTTCCGCCAGCACCCGCAGGCCGGCGGCTTCGAACTGGGCGCGGCTGATGTCGTTAAAGCGCGAATGGGGCACGTCGAAGTGGGTGTTGACGTCGTTTACCAGCGGGTGGAGGCGGTCGGTAACCTGGTGCGAGAACACCCCCCAACGTTTGAAGCCGAGGGGCCGACGCTTTTGCCCGTAGCGGAATTGCAGCACCGCATGGGTAGCCAGACAGGAGCAGAGTACCGAGGTGACGCTGTCCATCGCCCAGTCGACGACCCGGTTCAGGGGCTGCCAGAACGGCTCCAGGGACAGGTCGGGGTGGGTGACATTGGCGCCGGTGATGATCAGGGCGTCAAGCCCTTCCTCGCGCAGCGTTTCGAAGCGGTCGTAGTAGCGCTCGATATGGGCCTGCGCCCTGTTCCCCCGCGGCAGCTCGGGCAGGGTGAACGGGTGCATATAGAACTGGGCAATCGGGTTGCTCTCCCCCACCAGGCGGTAGAACTGGCGTTCGGTGGCGGCTAGGGCCGCGTCCGGCATCATATTGAGCAGGCCGATGTGCAGCTCGCGGATGTCCTGATGGGCGGCGCGTGCGGGGTCGAGTACGATTTGCCCCTCTTCGCGCAGGCGTTCAAAGGTCGGCAGGGCGTTGTGGGCGACCAGGGGCATGGACGGCTCCTCCTATCAACGGGCGGGGGTGCGGGCGATGGCGGCCTCCAACAGGGCGAGAAAGTCCGCCTCGTCGCGCACCGCCGCCACCTCGCGCGAGGTCACGGTATAGCCGTGGGGCCCAGCGATCGCCTCATAGCGCGGCACCCGGGAGCGGAACAGGCGCGGAAACACCCAGCGGGTGAAGGCGTCCGGGTCCATCTCGGCGGCGTATTCCAGGCCCTGCTCCCGCAGGTAGGCCGCCAACTGCTCGTCGAGAAACGTCGGGCGGTAGTACAAGGGCTTGGGGTCGGATTGGGCACGGCGGATCAGCTTGTCCTCTTCCTCGCGGTCGGTTACCTGGATATAGAGGATCAGGCTGTGCCCGACCAGCAAGTCGATCACCCCCGGTTCCTCCAGCTCGCACAGGCTGCCGCCCACGTCGTTGACGAAGTGCTTGTAGCCATAGATCTCCTGGGCCTTGCGCACGAACTCGGGCACGTCGTACATGGCCTCGATCTCGCCCTCCCTATACTTGGCCTGGCGCTGCCGGAAGTCCTCCAGCGGCACTCCGCCCAGCTCCGGATTGCCCAGTTTGCCGACGTAGCTAAGCACCGGCCCCAGGTCATCGACTTTGATATTGTTGCGGATCGAGATCCAATCCCGGCGCAACAGATCGCGCAGGAACGGCTGCTGCATCGCCTGCTGTTTGACCAGATCCAGGATTGGCTCGTAGAGGTAGCGGGTCCCGATACGGTAATCGCCCGAATAGTGGAACCAGTCGAAGCGCCGCAGCAGGGTGGAGAGATAGGTCTTGCCCACCCCGGACATCCCGAGCAGAGTGATGCATTTGTGCTCCCAGGCTCGGAACTCTTCGATACTCAGCTTCACGGCCAACTCCCGGCGGTGCTCGAAAACCGGGATTGTACGTCATTTGTGACGGGGCCGCCGACTGCTGCTAGCATGACTGTCATTAGTTGTTTTCTGCCCAGATGCGGGGCCCCATAGGGTTCGGCGCGGGGGAACCGGATTTGGAGTCGATAGGGTATTGGAGCGACTGTCGGCAGGTTTGATCATTGTGCGCCGTGCCACCGACGGCTGGTGCTATCTGCTGCTGCGCTGCTTCGGCTACTGGGACTTCGCCAAGGGCGAATTGGAGCCGGGGGAGGCACCCCTGGCCGCCGCCCACCGCGAGGCCGCAGAGGAGACCGGACTGAGCGGGCTGGAGCTGGCCTGGGGGCGGGACTACTACCAGACCGAAGCCTACCGGGGCGGCAAGCGGGCCCGCTATTACCTGGCCCTGAGCCGGGCAGGCGAGGTGGTGCTTGGCGTAAGCCCTGAGCTGGGGCAGCCGGAACACCATGAGTACCGCTGGCTGTCCCGCACCGAGGCGGCGGGATTGCTGAACGACCGGGTGCGCAGGGCCCTAGATTGGGCCGCCGCCCGCATCGAGCCCCGGGGCGGCAATCTGCTGCGGGACCGCGCCTGTCCGCCCAGCGGCGAGCGCTTCGAGGAGCTGCTGCGCTGTAGACGGGTGCGTATCGAGCGCATACTCAGCTCGCGGCTCCCGAGCCCGACCGAATACGATCAGGCCCAGGACGAGTGGGTGCTGCTGTTAGAGGGGCGGGCCCGTCTGGAACTGGACGGCCAACCCCGGGACCTGGGCCCCGGCGACTGGCTGTTCATCCCCGCCCGCACCCCGCACCGTGTAATCGCCACCTGGCCCGAGCCCCATTGCCTGTGGTTGGCGGTGCACATCCACCCGGAACCGGGGGAGGGCGCCGATGGCCTGGCGCCCTGAGTCCGTGTCCACGCTGCTCGGCCTGGTCGGGCCTTTGGCCCTGGGCTATCTGGCGCTGCTGGGGTTCATGTTTTTCACCCAGAACTCGTTATTGTTCCTGCCCGATATCGGCGGTCGGGACCTGGCCACGACCCCGCAACGCTTCGGCCTGGAATACCAGGAGGTGACGCTGACCACCAGCGACGGCGAAAGCCTGCACGGCTGGTACCTGCCGGCCCCGGGGGCGCGGCATACGCTGCTGTTTTTCCATGGCAATGCGGGCAATATCTCCCACCGCCTGGACAGCCTGCTGCTGTTCCGCCAGCTTGGGCTGAGCCAGCTGATCCTGGATTACCGGGGTTATGGCCGCAGCAGCGGCCGGCCGTCGGAGGCCGGGCTGTATAGGGACGCCCAGGCGGCCTGGGACTACCTGACCGGGGAGCGCGGCCTGGCGCCTGGGCAGATCGTCCTGTTCGGCCGCTCCCTGGGCGGCGCCCTGGCGGTCTGGCTGGCGGCGAAGGAACGGCCGGCGGGGCTGATCGTCGAGTCCAGCTTTACTTCGGTGCCGGACCTGGGGGCCGAACTCTACCCCTGGCTGCCGGTGCGTTGGCTCAGCCGCCTGCGGTTCGATTCCCGCAGTCGCATCGCCCAGGTGCGCGTCCCGCTGCTGCTGGTGCACAGCCGGGACGACGAGATTATCCCCTTCACCCACGGCCAGGCCCTGTTCGCCGTCGCCAACCCGCCGAAGCGGTTTCTGGAGCTGCGGGGTGGCCACAACGACGGTTTTCTGGTCAGCCGCGAACCTTATCTAAAAGGCCTGAGCAGCTTTTTCGACGGCCTCCCCGGCGACTGAGCCGATCGCAACGGCATGGGGTAGTGGCTCCGCGCCCGGGGCCGCAGCCAAGCGGCGAATTTCCGGCTAACCTTGCATAGAGGCAGTTTCCCCTCCCCGATGTCAGGAGCTTGAGCTTGTCTGCCGACGATTCCGATCGCACCGCCCTGCGCCCGGGCTTCTTGCCCCGGGGCGAGCTGCAGCGCCTGCTCGACCTGCTGGGTGAGCGGGGATACCCCTGCCTGGGGCCGGTGGCGGCGGACGGGGCCATCGTCTACCGATCCGTGAGCCGGGTCGAGCAATTGCCCCGGGGGCTGACCCAGATCCAACAGCCGGGCCGCTACCGCCTGCTCGAGGGCGAAGGCGAGCGCCTATTCGCCTGGGCCAACGGCCCCCAGGCCCTGAAGCCGCTGCTGTTCGCCCCCGAAGAACCCCTTTGGCGCGCCGAGCGCGGCGCCGACGGGCCGCTGGCGTTCACCGCCCTGCTGCCCGAGCCCGAGCCCCTGGCGGTGCTTGGGGTGCGGGCCTGCGACCTGGCGGCCCTGAAATTGCTGGACCGCCACTTCCTGCAGCGCCCGAATCCGGACCCCTGGTACGCGCGGCGGCGCCAGGCGCTGCTGCTGATCGGCGTCGACTGCAGCCATCCGGCGGACACCTGCTTCTGCGTTTCCACCGGCGATGGACCCGGCTTGGAGACCGGTTTCGACTTGGGGTTGAGCGAGATCGAGGACGGC
>CBDUCL010000239.1:0-4687 GCA_965365625.1 uncultured Chromatiales bacterium
GCGGGGCGTCCTGCCCCGCACGGGAAACGCTATGAAAGCGCTTCCCTAGTCTGTGGGAGCGGCTTGCAGCCGCGAACGGCCAAAAGCAGTCGTCACTGCGCCCAATCGCGGCTACAAGCCGCTCCCACAGGGACTCTGCCAGGCGCCGGGGATATGTCCAGGCGACACCGGTAGAAATATCCGGCCTAGCGCGGAATGAAGAAGCGGTGACCCTGGAAACTCAGGATGACGCCGTTCGGCAGGATCTCCTGCATCCCCAGGCCTTCGGGGCTGGTGTCGCCCTCCCGCAGCTTGCGGGAGTTCAATATCACAAATCGCTGCCCCGGCTGGTCCACATAGACATGCACCAGCACCCGCGTTTCCGGCAACGCTCGGAACACCGCGGGGGGCAACCGGCTCGGGCCTGGGGGCAGCTTCCGGGGTGGCCGAACCGGCGGCGCTCGGTCCAGGCCCGAGTCCGTCGCCGCTGCCGGAGCAGACGCGACCGCGATCTGGCGCTCTGCGGCGGCGGCCAATTCCTTTACCCGCTGCTCCAGCGCATCGGTTGTTGCCGAAGCGCCGACCTCGCTCGCGGAGGGAGCTACGGGCTTGGAGTCCCCGGGCGCCGGTCGGGACGCCGCTGTTTCGGCGCGCTTCGGCGCCGGCCGAGGCGTTCGCGGCACATTGGGTCGCGGGCTCGAAGCCCCTCCCCCTGTCACCGGTGTCGGCGCCTCCTCGGACACCACCACACCGCCGCCCGACCCGTCCCGAGCCGCGCCGGGCGGGGCAAGCAGCTCTGCCCCAGGGGCCGCTGGGGGCGGAGCGGCTTGCCCTTGAGGCGTTCCCTGGGAACCGGTCGCGAGCCCCTTGGCGAGCGCCGGTTCGGGATCAGCCGGGGCCGGGGGCACGGAACCGCGCCGCCCTGGCTTCGCCGCCCGCACCTGGTCCGCGCTCGCGTCGACGCCAGGCGCCGGAGCCGGCTGCAAGGCCGGCGCCGACCCTGGTGGCTCGGCGTCCGCAGGAGCGACCGAGGCCTCTCTCGGCACTGAGCCGGAAGCCCCCGAAGGCTCCGAAAACCGCCCCTGGACGAGCCCATACAAAGAAATCAGTATGGCTACGACCGCCAATGCCAGGGAGAAATAACCCCAGGTGTGGCGGCCCAGGGCTGACCGCGAACGGCCCAACGGCGGCGTCTCCGCCGGCGCTGCCGGCACTAGGCCAAGCTCACGCTCCTGTTGGGATTTCTTCAGCGCTTCGAGAATATACGACACGCCCCTACCCCTCCCTTCGCAGCTTCGGGATGCCCCGACGCTCAGACAAGGTATTCAGCCGCATCATGGTCTCGGGTCCCGCGATGCCATCCACCTGCAGCCCCTGCTGCTCCTGAAAGCGCCTGGTAATTACCCCCAGGTCGGCCTCCGGCCCGGCGTCCACCCAGGTTTTCATCTGCTCGGCCAGCCATTCCCGGGAGCGGCTGGAGGCCCGAGCGCTCACCAGCCTCTCTCCGCCCGGCGGCATCCGCCACAGCAGCAGCAAATCACCAGACCAATGGCGGTCGAGCTGCTCCAACGGCACCAATTCCTCCCGATCGCCGAGATCGACGACTGCGGCATCGCCGCGAAACCCAATCACCAGGGCATACAAGGGCTGGCGCGGATCGACATCCAAGCGCACCAGCGCCGGCCGGTCAAACCCCACCAGCCGCGCCCAGCCGCCGTTGCGCACCAGGCAGGCCGCAAATTCCGCTTCTGCAACCTGACAGGGGTCGCGCGGATCCTGCTCTGAAAAGGCGATGCCCCAGAGCGCCAGCAAGCGCTGCATCGCCAATCTGCGGCCGGCCAAAGGCAGATCCAGGGCTTGGTTGCGGAACTCCCGCCATTCCGGATCAGCGCTCTCGGCCCGCTCGGAATCCGCTGCCAGCGGGGCTAGCAGGGGCGGCTTCACCGTCTCCGGCTGGGCCGTGGCGACTTTAGGCTCCTCGGACTGAGTTCCCGGGTCCTGTGCAGCCGATAGCGCCACCTCTGACTCAGGCGAGGGCCGGGCATCTATCTGGGGGAGAGGAGGAGATTCGGTTGCCAGGGGGGACGCGACGGCCCCGCGCGGCTCGACAGCAGACACAAAAAGGGGCGAGATCGAAGCGGTCTCCGCCGGAACCGGGGCCGGCCGGGGAAGGGCCGTAACCGGATTCACGGACTCGGCCAGACCCAGCCAATATCCGGCGAATCCCAGGCTCAGCCCGGCGCAAGCCGCCAGGGTCCATGCGCCCAAACGCCCCAGCCCGGTCATCCGCGCCGAGGCACGGCTGCGGTTCCCGGCCAGCTCGCGGGCGGCACGGGCGACCACGGCCCAAGTCACCTGATGGCGGCCGGTGGCATAAGCGCCGAGCAGGGCCCGCTCGCAGAGGATGTTGATCAGCCGCGGGACCCCACCGGTCTTGCGATGCACCAGGCCCAGGGCCGGACCGGTGAACAACTCCCGCTGAGCGCCCGCCACCCGCATCCGATGCCGCACGTAGGCCCGGGTCTCCCGCCGTTTGAGCGGGCCCAGGTGGTAACGGGCGGTAATACGCTGCGCCAACTGACGCAGGCCGCGCTGTCGAAGCAGTTCCCGCAGTTCCGGCTGACCGACCAGAAAGATTTGCAGTAACTTGTGCTTTTCGGTCTCCAGGTTGGTCAGCAAACGCACCTGCTCCAGCACCTCGGGACTGAGGTTTTGCGCCTCGTCGATCATCAGCAGCGGCCGCCGCCCGGCCGCGTGGGCACGCAGCAGGTATTCGTTGAGCGCGCCGACCAACTGCCGGGTAGAACTGGCCTCCAGCGCCACCGGTATACGGAATTCGGAACAAACGGCCTGCAGCAGTTCCCGGCTGTCGAGGGCTGGATTGAAGATCAACGCCAGATCCACCTGTTCCGGACGCTGTTCGAGAAAGGCCCGGCAGACCGTGGTCTTGCCGGTGCCGACCTCGCCAGTCAGCAAAACGAAGCCTCCGCCCTCACCGGCGCCGAACTGCAGGTGGAACAGGGCCTCCCGATGCTGGTCGCTGAGAAACAGATACTGAGGGTCCGGGGTAATGGAAAACCCGGATTCCGTCAATCCAAAATACTTGAGATACATGGAACCTTGAGAAACAACGCTGACGCGGCAGCCGCGCGGCGGTTGCCGCGCTCCGCTGCATAGGAAGGACTATTGAATCAGGGATTCGCTAAATCTGCAAAAAGCGGCTCATATTCTCCAGCAGGTCTTGCTGTGGCAGCATTTCCTCCAATGGGAAGCTGGTCAGAACGACCACCCGGCGATTGCCGCCACCCAGGTCCACTTCCGCCAGCTCGATGGGTTCGGAGCCGCTTTCCTCGCTCAGCTTGACGCCTAGTCGATCGAGGCTTAGCCGATCCGAGTTCAAGCGCACAAACTGCTCGGGGGCTCCGAACACCTCCAACAGCTGGCGCAGGCTGTGCTCCGGACTCAGGCAAGGGGCCTGGCCTCGGGTCGATTCGATGCCGGCCAGACGCGCCCGCAGTTGCTCGAGTTCCTGCCCAATCTCGGCACCGGTCTCCGCGGCGCTCTCCAGCGATCGCACCCGAGCCGATAGGCTGCGTCGCTCGGCGTCCATGTGCTGCACCGAGACGTGACAGCTCGTCAGACGCGCCAGGGCATTGGTAATCAGCCCCTGAAACAGGCAGGTCTTTAGCCCCTGCCGCACCTCCGTTTCGCTGGCCGCCGGCGAGATGATCTGATGGTCGTCAAAACTCACCGTAACCTGCTTGACGTCGCGCCGCACCTGGTCGCCCTGAAGCTCCACGCCGAGCACGCTGCGCTCGGTCTTCTTCATGCACAACAGGGCGCAGCATCGCTCCAGGCCCGGGCTGTGGCCGTTGCTGAGGAAACTCCGCAGCTCTGCGCTGCGGCTGAACACGGTGCGCAGGTCGTTGACATCAACGAAGAAGGCGTTCACCCGGGGATCGGTGGAAAAGCTGCGACTGTTCACCTCCAACACGCCCGGAATGTGCTCCACCAGGCAATTGACGTAGCTCAGGGCCGACTCCACGGCCGGACGCAGCCGTGCCTGATAACCGCTCAACAGGCGGATGCCCGCGTCGACCCCCTGGACCGCGGCCTCGGTGGCGGCCTCGATCTCGGCCTCCGAGAACTTGGAATCCGCGCCATTGTTCTTGTGCTGTTTGAAAATGCTAGGCAAGAAGTCTTGGAACACACTGCTCATGCCGATATACTCCGCCGCCACGCACTCTCCCCCGGGTGGGATGGGGTACTACTGGTTCGGGAAATGGGCGCCACTCCGCCTTTTCATTGTACTGTTGGCGGCCCGCTCCGAGAGCGGAAACTATGGCGGTTGCATTTTACTACAAATACCGGGGTTTAGGCTAGCTGCGGGGGTGAAAAACTGTGTATGCGCCCCGATCAGCAGGGCACCGGCCGGCAACCGCCGTTAGGGAAACGATCAAATAGCGTTTCCCGTGCGGGGCAGGACACCCGCCATTTTCGGGCGTCCAACCGCCTGAAAATGAAGGCTTTCGGAAACCGCGTTTTCGAAAGCCGTGCTGCAAAAAGCCAGGGAAGTCTTTTTGCGGCATCCCCTTCGTAGGGCGG
The DNA here is from genome assembly GCA_965365625.1 of uncultured Chromatiales bacterium. Classification (GTDB taxonomy): domain Bacteria; phylum Pseudomonadota; class Gammaproteobacteria; order Chromatiales; family Chromatiaceae; genus CAVWCW01. The sequence goes on from CBDUCL010000239.1 coordinate 4,585, forward strand.
ATGAAGCGCAGCGCATCCGCCAAGGCTGAAAAATGACGGCGACCGAATATCACCCCGGGAGCCCGGCAGAGCCCCTGTGGGAGCGGCTTGTAGCCGCGATTAG
>CBDUCL010000240.1:0-4634 GCA_965365625.1 uncultured Chromatiales bacterium
GGAATAGCTCGGCTATTCCGCGTCGTTGCGCCTCGGCTTTGGCTTCCTGCGTCGCTCTACCTCCTGCATCCATGCAGTCGTTGCCCTGAGCCACCCCAAGCGCACCCTCCACCCTGTCCAACTGCTCTCTAGGTTCAAAAGTAGTACCTTGCCCGCAGCTCGATCTTGTACTGATTGGGCTTCTCGCCCCACTCGGTGAGCGTATCGCCCACCGGCACCGTTGCGCGCAGACGCAGCTCTAAATCCTCCCAGCCCGTATAGCTGATCTCTGGAGAGACCGAGAAGCTCTGGTCTTGCAGGTTGTAGAGCACTTGCAGGCCAGGTGTCAGGTAAAGGATATTCCGCGGTTCTTCCCACCAGACCCTAAAGTTCATGTAGCGTTGCATCGGGTTGGGTTTGCTAAAGGGGCCTTTGTCCAGGTCCCTGCCGACCGGCAGGCGGTCGATCAGGTCCTGGTCGCCCGTATCCCACGCCTGGTGGACACAACGGTAGAATTGCTGCTGTTGGTCTTTGTCGTTGCCCAGGCCGTTGTAGTAGTACTCCCAGATCAGCGTGATGTCGTTGGCGGTGCGGTAGCGGGTGCCGAGCAGGTAGCTGACTTCGTCCTCGACCCGCGGCGTACCGGGCCGGCAGTCCGGGGTAATGGTGCGGTGTACGGCGTCATTGACATAGGCGAATTCGCCGTGGAGCTCGAAGTTGGGCGCCAGATTTTTCGAGAAGTCCATCCCCAGCCGGGCGCTGCGGCTGCCGTTGCTGAGAAACATGAAGTCGAAGTCGATGTCTCGGTAGAGCAAGTAGACTTTGGCCGCCAGGTTGGTGTGCCCGGGCTCGCCGAAATCCTGGTTGATACCGTCGCTAACGGGCAGGATCAGGGGGGTGACCGCCAGTGTTTGCAGCGGGCCGTCGAAACGGTAGATCCAGTCGGCGGCGGCGATCCAGAAGCCTTCGCGGGCCAGGTCAGGGTCGCCGGCGTCCTTGGCTCGCTCGACGAAGGCCACCGGATTCCAGGCATAGCCCTTGCCCCAGCGTGAAGCCTTTTTCCCCAGGTCGAGAGCGAAGCCCGGGTCGGGTTGCAGGCTCAGGAAGCCTTGAAACAGCTTGTGTTCCTGGTCCTCGCCCAGGTAGTCCCAGACCGCTTCCGAGTGGGTCTGAAAGTTGAAGCTGGTTATGCCCCGGCGCAGCCGCCCCTCCAGCTCCAGAGTGCCGGTAAAGCGATTGATCTCGCTCTTGGGGTCGCGGTCGAAGAACTGCAGCTGGTAAAGGGCTCCGTCCTGATTGGCCCTGGCATGCTCGGGCAGGCCTTCGACGTAGCCGGTGAATTCGAACGTCTTGGGTTCGAACTCCTCGACGTCGAAGCTGTACTCCTCCTCCTGGGCGCCGGCGCTCAGGGCCAGGCCTGCGAGCATCATAAGGGAGGTCCGCGGCAGCTGCATGTAAGCTAGCTTACCTCAGCTCCTGCACCCGCGGCATGTAGTTGAGGCTGAATACCTCGTCGGGAAAGCTTCGCGGGCGGATCTTGGCGAACAGCATCACCGCCTTGTAGCCCTTGTACAGCGGGCTTTCGGTCTCCAGTACCGAGGGCCGCACCAGGCCGTCGCCAAAGTCCTTGATTTTCTTGTAGCTCAGGGTTTTGATCAGCAGTCCGCTGGCGGCATAGGCCTCGATAACCGTCGGCAGCAGACGCTCGCGGTCGACCCGCATCTTGAGGCGGTCGTAGGCGACCGCTCCGGTCTTGGCCTTGAGTTCGAGAAGGTATTCTTCGCCTTGTTCCTCGATGCCCTGGACGTCGTATTCTTCGCTGAACTCCAGGCGCATCAGGTCGGAATTGTTGAAGATGCCCCCGACCACCGATTGCAGGCTGGTGATGCGCAGAGGTTTGCCGACCTCGGGAATATACAGCCACATGTTATCGCCCAGGCGCAGGGTGGTGCGGCCAAGGTCGCTGGCCGGGGCCAGGAACAGGGCTACCATGCTTTCGCGGCCCTGCTTGGCGGTGTAGAGTACGAACTCTTTTTTGCTGCCGTCGGGCTCCCGGTTGATCAGCTTGCGGTACATTTCGTAGGAGTCCGGGGTCAGGTTGCGGTCCACCTGGGCCAGGATGGCGTTGCCGTCCAAGCCCCAGGCCGGGCCTGCAGCCAGCAGCAGGCAGAGGATCAGCAGGCGCATGGCTATTGCCTCAGCTCGTTGGCCACATCCTCCACCGTACCTATGCGCCGCACAATGCGCACCCCGCGTTCGTTGAGGACGTCTTCCATCTTCGGGCCGGGTATCTTGCGCGCCACCAGCACGCCTACCCCCATGTCTGCCAGGGTGGCGGCGCAGGCGGGGCCGATGCCGTACTCCATATCCAGGTGCGGATTGGGCAGCACCTCCAGCAGTTGGCCCTCGCCGTCATAGATATGGAAGAAAGGGGCGATGCCCGCCAGCTTGGCGATCTCGGCGCTGGTCTGGTCGCCGTCGGCGGCGATGGCGAACTTGTCGCCGGCCATACCCAAGGCGGGCAGCGTCAGCGACAGGCGCAGCAGCAACAGGCGTGGGGTCTTGATCATCTTCCGCCTCCTAAGGTGGTCAGACATGCCGCAGGGCCGTGATCGGGTCCATGCGCGAGGCCTTCCAGGCCGGCTGCAGGCTGGCCAGCACCGCTACCGCGATGGTGAGCACGGCGGTGGCGATGACATCGCCCGCGGCCAGGGTCGGCACCAGAATCAGGTTTTCCTGGCGGCCGAAGGAGAAGGTCAGGGTCACGGAATTGAGCACCGCCACTGCCGACAGGCTGATGACGACGCCCACCAGGGTGCCGAGCAGCCCCAGCAATAGGCCCTCGCTCAGGAACAGGGCCAGCACCCGACCGGGACGGGTGCCGATGGCGGACATGGTACCGATCTCGCGGATGCGCTCGTACACCGCCATCAGCAGCACGTTCATAATGCTGATCAGCACCACCGAGACCAGGATGATCTGGATGAACAGGGTCATCATGTCGATCATTTTGGCGATCTTGGAAAACGGCACGAACTTCTCCCAAGGGTGGAGTTGGAAGATGCTCAAACCGCGCCGATTCTTGAGGTCTGCCACCTGGGCCTCCAGTTCGGCTAGCACCTTTACCTGATCGGCGGGGTCTTTGAGCCGGATCGCGATCTCGCTCACCTCCGATGGGCGCCCCCAGCCGTTGGCGGCGTAAAGCTCGCGGGTCTCGGCCAGGTAGCCGGCACGCTCGGGCGGTCCGGGCGGAGCGCCGGCCAACAGGCTGTCCAGATCCAGCTCGGGCTCCTCGGTTTCCGGCTCCGGCTTGGGTGGCGCCTTGAGCGGATCCAGTTTCAGCGGGTCCGGGGCCTTGAGCGGCTCCGCCGCCCTCAGGGCATCGGGCTCGTCGGGCTCCGGTGCCAGGGTCACATAGCCGTGTTTGGCCAGTACCTCGGCCTCCACCTCTTCGTCCTCGATGCGCAACAGGTCGCGCGCGTCGTCGATGTGGAGATAGCCGTCGCGGCCGCCGGGACCGGAGATGCTCTCCAGGATACCCTGCACCTCGAAGGTCTTGCCGTTCACGGACCCGGCCTTGTTGGTGGCCACCAGCACCACGGTGTCGCCCACCTTGACCTTCATGCCCTTGGCGATCAGCTCCGGCACCTGGATCTTGCCCGGCTCCACCAGGGGCGTTACCTGGCCCCCTTCCAGCACCCGGTTGGCCACTAGCGGTACGGTGGCCAGCTCCCGCTCCGGGTCCACCCCATTGAGGCGGATGCTGGTGGTATTGGCGAAGTTGCTGAACATGGCCATCAGCTTGACCCGCGGCGACCAGGCCTCGATGCCCTCCGCCGCGTTCAGCACCTCATTGAGCTTTACCAGCATGCGCGGGCGCATATTGCGGTCCACCGGCAGGCTCTCCATGGCCCCTACGTAGCCGCGCCGGTGCACCTGCACATGGCCCACCATGGAGTCGGTGAACTGAGCCACCATCATCGACTTGAACGAGCCCGCCACCGCCACGAACAACAACACCGCGGTCAGGCCAACGGTGATCAGCAGCGAGGTGAGCAGCGTGCGCCGCTTGTAACGCAACAGATTGCGGGCGGCCAGCTTGAGGATGTCGATCATGGCCCTGCCCCCTCGCTCGGCGGTCCTAGGCGGCCGTCTTCCAGCTCGAAAGTCAGCTCCGCCTCGCCCATGATCTTGGGGTCATGGGTGGAGAACAGGAAGCTGGTGCCGAACTCGTCGCGCAAACGGCGCATCAGCTCGATAATGCGGTAAGCGGTATCGTGGTCCAGGTTGGCGGTGGGTTCGTCTGCCAGCACCAGCTTGGGCTGGGTGACCAGGGCCCGGGCCACCGCTACTCGCTGCTTCTGGCCGCCGGAGAGCTGGTCCGGGCGTTTGTCCGCCTGCGCCTCGATGCCGGCCGCCGCCAGCAGGCTGCGCACCCGCTCGCGGCGCTCCGCGGGGGGCCAGTGCTGGACCATGATCAGCGGGTATTCGACGTTTTCATGGGCGGTAAGCACCGGGATCAGGTTGAAGTCCTGAAATACGAAGCCGATGTGCTCGCCGCGAAAGGCCGCCGCCCGGCGTCGGTCCAGGCCGCCGACCTCGGTATCCAGCACGTTCAGGCTGCCGGCGGTCGGCCGGTCCAGACAGCCGATCAG
>CBDUCL010000241.1:0-4624 GCA_965365625.1 uncultured Chromatiales bacterium
CTTCCGGCCAGCCCCCGAGCCGGCGCACATGGGTGCTCTTGCCGCTTCCCGAGGGACCCGTAACCAGAATCTGGGAAAACCGCACCGAGCGGGGATAAGCGATCCCCTTGATCTCCCGTAAGTCAGAGCAGGTTTTGGTTGTGTAGGCGCGCATGGCCATCATCCATTGGCGGCCAACTTCGTTTCCAGCAAACGAAATCCTGGCCAGATGATCTGAATTTAAGCGATTACCATGACAATAAGGTTTCTTTCCATAGGATTCCTCAGCCAACTCGAGGCCGCGACAGGGAGCATGGGGAGAGGTCGACTCGGCGCGATTGCGTAGAGGCAACAGCCTACGCCCCGCCGCTGTTGCCTATTAGGATCTCAGAGTTGGGGACGGCGACTTTCTTGCAGACGCGAACGACCAACACCAGCAGGGCAAAGCGGTGTATAGAGGTCGAGCCGGCGCCGGAGGGAGGCAGGTCGGTTGGTGGCTGTGACTGACTTCTCAGTCCTTCCGAAAGGGGCGGCTAAAGTTTGAATCAACAATCACAGGACCGCGCTAAGCGGTTGTGCCGATTGAAATCTCTCGACTATACTCAGAACTACACGCGCTTTGGAACCGACCAAGAAGGTAAAAGAAATGGGAAATCGTCGCAGCAACGCCGTAGCGGTCCTGATGGGAGCCGCCATCACCCTGAGCGCCGCCGCCCCTGTGCTGGCCGGCAGTCTCTATGAAAGCCGCTACGACCAGGAGCCCGATGGCGCCGAAATGTTGGCGGACGTGGTTCTGGTGCGCCCGGCCACTTTTATCGCCTCGGCCGTGGGGGCCGTGGGTTGGGTAATATCGCTGCCGTTCACTGCCCTCGGCGGCAACGTAGAGGAAGCCGGCGAGGTATTGGTGAAAGAGCCCATGCGCTACACGTTTTTGAGGCCGGTCGGCTACATGGAGGAAGGCACTCCGCCACGGCGCCAGCAGACCGTCACGACGAGTTCGGGTATGAAGATCGAGTAACCCGCAACCGGGTGCGGAAAAAAACCGGGGTCGGCATTTCGCCGGCCCCGGTTTTATTTTGCGCCGACGCGGCTTCAGCCGGCGAAGTTCTGGGCCACAAAGTCCCAATTAACGATGCCCCAGATGGCCTCCAGGTACTTGGGACGGGCATTGCGGTAGTCGATGTAGTAGGCGTGCTCCCAGACGTCGATGGTTAGGAGCGGAGTCTTGCCGTCGGTCATGGGATTGGCGGCATTGGAGGTGTTGACGATCTCCACCCCACCATCGCTGTTCTTCACCAGCCAGGTCCAGCCAGAGCCGAAGTTGGTAGCGGCCGAGGCGGAGAACTTCTGCTTGAATTCGTCGAACGAGCCAAAGGCGCTGTTGATGGCGTCCGCCAGGGCGCCGCTGGGCGCGCCGCCGCCGTTGGGGCTCAGGCAATTCCAGTAGAAGCTGTGGTTCCAGACCTGGGCGGCGTTGTTGAAGATACCGCCGGAGGCCTTCATGATGATGTCTTCCAAGGAGGCGTTTTCAAACTCTGTTCCGGGCACCAGGTTGTTCAGATTGGTGACATAGGTCTGGTGGTGCTTGCCGTAGTGGTACTCAATGGTTTCCGCCGAGATGGTGGGAGCCAGGGCGTCGTTGGCGTAGGGCAGAGCGGGAAGTTGATGTGCCATTGTTATGCTACTCCTTAGGGTTTTGGGTGATGCGGTTAGCAGACCGCCGATGGGCGGCCGGGAATAACCGAGTAAATTAGTGGGCAAAGTCTAATCACCCGCAGTCCGCATTGCAAGAAGCCGAGTGTGGTAAATTCATATGCCACGACGTGCAGGCGGGGGAAGAGAAACTTGGACCCGGTAGAGCTAAGCATATTCTCCAGCCGCCTGGAAGCGGTATGCGATGAGATGGGGGCGGTGCTGCGCAAAGCCGCCTTCTCGACCAATATCCGCGACCGGCTCGACTTCTCCTGCGCCATCTTCGATGCCGCCGGTGAGCTCTGCGCCCAGGCTGCCCACATTCCGGTCCACCTCGGCAGCATGGCCTTCGCCATGCGCGGTATCGTCTCCCGGATCGCCTGGCAGCCCGGCGACATGCTGATCCTTAACGACCCCTACCTGGGCGGCACCCACCTGCCGGACGTGACCCTCATCGCCCCACTCCATCAGGACGACGAAATCGTGGCCTTTGTCGTCAACCGGGCCCACCATGCGGACATCGGCGCCGAGATGCCGGGCTCCATGCCCATCTCCTCGAGCCTGGAGCAAGAGGGGCTGGTGATCGAACCGGTGCACGTCCTGCGCCGCGGCGAGCTGGACCGAGGGCTGCTGGATGAGATCGTCGACCAGACCCGCAACCCGGACGAATCCCGAGGCGACTTCGCCGCCCAGATCAGTGCTAATCGCAGTGGTCTGGCCCGGCTCGGGGAACTGCTCGCAGGGCTTGGCCCCGCGGGTTTCCGAGAGGGCCTGCGGGCGCTCAACGATTACGGCGAGAAGCTGGCGCTGGCCGCGCTTGGTCAGCTGCCCGACGGCGAGTATCGCTTCCGGGAGTGCATGGACGACGACGGCCAGGGCAATCAGGATATTCCCCTGCGGGTGTGTATACAGGTGAGCCAGGGTCGGGTCGAAGTGGACTTTGCGGGCAGTTCCGGCCAGGTGCAGGGCAATATCAACTGTCCGCTGTCGGTGGCCGCGGCCGCAGTTTTTTACGTGTTTCGCTGCCTGATGCCGCCCCAGACCCCGGCCTGCGCCGGCAGCTTCCGCCCGATCCGCCTGCGGGCCCCGAACGGCAGCCTGCTCAATGCCCGTCGCCCGGCGGCGGTGGCGGCCGGCAACGTGGAAACCAGCACCCGGGTGGTGGATCTGGTGTTGGGGGCTTTGGCACCGGCCTTGCCGGAGCTGATACCGGCGGCCAGCCAGGGCAGCATGAACAACCTGGCCATGGGAAGTGCCCGCTCCGGCGCCAGCTGGGATTACTACGAAACCGTCGGCGGCGGGATGGGGGCCGGTCCCTGGGGCGGCGGCCTTAGCGGGGTGCAAACCCACATGACCAACACCTTAAATACCCCGATCGAGGTGCTCGAGAGCCGCTTCCCCTTGCGCGTGACCCGCTACGCCTTGCGTCGCGGCTCCGGCGGCGCCGGGGTGCGCCCCGGGGGCGACGGCTTGGTGCGGGAGTTTGAGTTCCTCACCCCCACCCGGGTCTCCCTGCTCACCGAGCGGCGGCGCCACGCCCCCTGGGGTCTGCTCGGCGGCGGCCCTGGTCGGCCCGGGCGCAATCTGCACCAGGGCCGGGAGTTGCCGGCCAAGATTAGCCTCGAATGCGGCCCAGGGGAGCGCCTGCGAATTGAGACTCCGGGGGGTGGCGGTTGGGGCCAGGCCGGGCCGGATGCAAACGGGAAGGAATGAGTCATGTGCGGTATTTGCGGTGAATTGAGATTCGACGGCCAGCCCGCCGATTTGGCGGCATTGCAGGAAATGACTGCGCGTCTGGAGCGTCGCGGTCCGGACCACGGCGGCAGCTACAGTGACGGTTCCTTGGGCTTCGGCCACCGGCGGCTGGCGGTTATCGATCTTTCCGAGCACGCCAACCAGCCGATGGTGGATCAGGAACTGGGGTTGGCCCTGGTGTTCAACGGCGCCATCTACAACTACCGTGAGCTGCGCCGCGAACTGCAGGCCAAGGGCCATCACTTCTTCTCCAGCGGCGATACCGAGGTGATCCTCAAGGCCTGGGCCGAGTGGGGGCAGGACTGCGTCGAGCGGCTGCACGGCATGTTCGCCTTCGCGCTTTGGGACAGCGCCGGCAAAAGTCTGTTTCTGGCCCGCGACCGCCTCGGCATCAAGCCGCTTTACTACAGCCGCGACGGCGCGCGCTTGCGCTTCGCTTCCACTCTGCAGGCGCTGCTGGCCGGGGGCGGCATCGATACCTCGATCGACCCCCTGGCCCTGCACCACCAGTTCACCCTGCATGGGGTGGTGCCAGCCCCGCGTACCATTCTCAACGGGGTGCGTAAGCTGGCCCCGGGCACCTGCCTGCTGCTGGAGGCGGACGGCCGTGTCAGCGAGCGGCGCTATTGGCGTTTTCCCGCAACCCGCCCCAAGCGTTCGCTGAGCGACGGGGAATGGCTGGAGGCAATCCACGACAGCCTGCGCGAGGCGGTGCGCCGGCGTAATGAGGTGGCGGACGTGCCGGTAGGGGTGTTGCTCTCCGGCGGGCTCGATTCCAGCCTGCTGGTAGCCCTGCTCGCGGAGGCCGGGATGCAGGACCTGCGCACCTTCTCGGTCGGCTTCGAAGACGCTCCGGAGGAGGCCGGCAGCGAGTTCGAGTACTCCGATCAGGTGGTGGCGATGTACGACACCGCGCACCGCAGGATCCAAGTCCCCAACGCCGAAGTACTGGAGCGTCTGCCGGAGGCCGTGGACGCCATGGCCGAGCCGATGTTCGGCCAGGACGCGGTGGCCTTCTATCTGCTCGCCGAGCAGGTTTCCAAGGAGATCAAGGTGGTGCAGTCCGGCCAGGGGGCCGACGAGGTGTTCGGCGGATACTTCTGGTACCCCCGTATGCAGGCCGAGACCGCGGGCGGGCCGGTGGAGCGTTTTGCCCGTCACTACTTCGACCGCGATCATCCGGAATACCTGCGCATGG
>CBDUCL010000242.1:0-4601 GCA_965365625.1 uncultured Chromatiales bacterium
GGCATCATCGTGCGCCAGTCGATCCTGATCGTCGAGTTCGTCAAGATCGAGGTGGAAAAGGGCAAGAGCGTGCGTGAGGCGGCGGTGGCCGGGGCCGAGATTCGCATGCGGCCGATCTTTATCACCTCGCTCACCCTGATGGCCGGAGCCTGGGCGATCATCAACGACCCCATTTTTCAAGGCATGGCGGTGAGCCTGCTGTTCGGCGCCGGGGTGGCCACCGTGATGGCGGTGATCGTGATTCCCCTCGGCTGCATCAGCGCCCGCAAGCAGTTCTACCTGGAAGAGACAGAAAGCGGCGAGATCGAACTCAGTGGCCGCTACTCCGAGGTCGAGGAGACCGCCGGTGCCAAGCCAAGCGTGGCCGGGGGCACCCCGTTGTGGATGCGGGTCTGGAGCCTGACCTTCACGATTCTGAGCTGGACCTTCCAGATCCTGCGTGCCATCGGCATCATTCTCTGGCAACTCATTATGGGACTTTACCGCAAGTTCCGGCCGCTCCCCCGACCGGCGCCGCGGCCGTTGCCGCCGCGTGGCGGGCCCACACCCGGTAGCGCGACTCCCGGCGGGGGGGCTCCGGGTGCGCCCCCAGCGCCAGCGGGCCCGGCGGTAGGGGGTGCGGCTCCGGATGCGGCTGCATCCGCCCAGGCCGCCACCCAGCGAACAGTGGCCGAGGCAGTCCCGGAAAAAGCTGCGCCAGCTCCGTCCCCCCAGGCGCCGGCGTCGCCCCCGGCCGCGGCAGCGGCGAGCGCAACCGAAAATGCAACGGAGGCGCCCGCAGACAGTACCAAGCAAACTGCCCCTGCAAGGACGGCAGCCAGCGCTGCGGCTCCCAAAAAGTCGCGGGTCAAGAAGGCGACCGCCAGAAAGGCCGCGGCCAAAAAGTCGGCGGCCAAGACCAGCCCGAAAACCGTAGCCGCTGCAGCCAGCGCCAAGACGGCCAGGCGCCGTGCGACCGCCAAGCCGGCTGCAGACAAGGCGGCTTCGGCCCACCCGGCCCAGCCGCGATCGGGCCGCCGCCAGGGCGCTCAAGCTGCGTCCGCGGGGGACGCTGCGAAGGGTGCTGCGGGAGCGGCTGGAAGGGTGGACCCGGCCAGCCCGAAGCCCGCCCCCGCCGCCTCGAGATTCGGCCAGCGTCGGCCGGGCGCCGATGCTGCGGGCACCGGCGGCAACGGGGCCCGCCCGGCGACATCCGTCCCCGAGAAGCCGAAGCCGTCGGTCGATGCGGCAGCCGAGACTTACGATGATTTCTCCCGGTCGCCAGGGGCCCCTGATGATACCGCCGACGTCGACGGCGATCAGCCGCCGGCTGCCCCGCCGACGGTCGGCGCCGAGGCCCCGAACGGCCGCAGTAAGCGGCGGGGCATTCGGCTGAAAGGGAGTGACCTATGATCGAGATCCGTCACCGCGCCAGCGGCGAGGTTCTGCGCACCCTGGAAGCAGACAGCCTGGTGGGGGCCGACCTGCGGGATGATATTCTCGACGGTGCCGATCTCAGTGGCCAGGACCTGAGCGGAGCCTGGCTGCAGGAGACGGATCTGCATGGCGCTGATATGCGCGGGGCCCGGCTGGACGGTGCCATTATGGTGCGTACCCGCCTGGATCGGGCCGAGCTGCAGGATGTGAGTCTGGTTGGGGCCCGGCTCAGCGACGGCTCCCCGGGCAGTGGTGCGGTGCTCGCCGGCGCTCAGCTGCAGCGGGCCCTGATCGACGGCAGCGATTTGCGCTACGCCGAGCTGCATGGCGCCCAGTTGGCCGGCTCCCGCATCCTCCGCTCAGATCTAAGCGACGCCTTTCTGCAGGAGGCCAACCTACGGGGCTGCGAGATCGAAAATTCCCAGTTGATCGAGACCAACCTCAGTGGTGCGGACCTCAGCGACAGCGTGATCTGTCACACCCACATGAATGGGGCCAAGTTGGTACGCGCGATAATGGATCGGGTCCGATTGGGCGGCGATAGCTGCGTGCCGGTGGTGCTCAATCTGGCCAACCTGCGCGAGGCCAGCTTGGTGGAGGCGGACCTGCGCGGGGTTTCCCTGCGCGATGCCAACCTGCATCACGCCAACCTGACGCGGGCGGATCTCAGCAACGCACTGCTGATGGGCTCGGTGTTGCGGCACGCCGAGGTGGCCGGGGCCAATTTTGCAGGCGTGCCGTTGGTCACCGTCAATATCACCTTTGCCAATTTCTCCCAGGCGATCAACGCAGAGATTCCGGAGTTCAAGCAGAACGTGAGGTAGCGGTCAGCAATTAGCCGGGATCCCTGGTCGCTCGGCAGCCGGCTGGTGGTGGCTTTTGTTTCGTCCGTTTCGTCCCAATCTCCCCTTTAATCGAGCCACCGAATGACCCGCATGGGGGGCTTAAGGCGCTGAGGCAGAGAAGATCTCGGAGGCCTGCCTTTTCGTCAATCCAGGTCGGGGCGAGCCCCGGTACAGCGGGAGAAATGAATGAACCTAAGCACCACGACTGCTGTTAGGCCCAGGTTGGGTCACCGCTGTTTGGGCCTGGCCGGCGCCCTCGGGCTTTTGTTGGCCGCGGGCGTGAGCGCCCACCCGCACGCCGAGCCCTCCGGCGATGAGCCGCACTGGGACAGCCCGGTGTTGGAACTAGGGGCCCTGAGCGACTTGGAGCGCCTGGTTGAGGCATTGCGTGATACTCGGGTGGTGCTGGTCGGCGAAACTCACGATCGTTACGAACACCACCTCAACCAGCTGGCGATCATCCGCGGCATATATGAGCAAGACCCGAGGCTGGCGATTGGCCTGGAGTTCTTCCAGCAGCCATTCCAAGAGTACCTCGACCAGTTCGTGGCCGGGGAAATCGACGAGCGGGAGTTTCTCCGGGGCACCGAGTACTTTCAACGCTGGCGCTTCGATTATCGGTTGTACCGTCCGATTTTGGATTTCGCCCGCGAACGGGGCCTTCCGTTGGTGGCCCTCAACGTCCCCGGCGAGGTAACTTCGAAGGTGGCGCGCCAGGGGCTGGAGTCCCTGGACGAGGAACAGCAGCAATGGGTGCCGGCGGAGATCGAGCGTGGCAATACGGCCTACGAGGAGCGGTTGCGCGAGGTCTACGAGCAACATCCGTCGGTGGATGAAGGCGGCTTCGAACGCTTCCTCGATGCTCAACTGCTGTGGGACGAGGGCATGGCCGAACGTGCCGCCCGCTACCTCGAAGACCATCCGGAACAGAGGATGGTGATCCTGGCAGGGGCTGGCCACCTGGAGTACGGGGACGGCATTCCGGACCGCCTGCAGCGGCGCCTGGGTGCTTCCCAAGCGGTGGTGATCAATGGCCTGCGCGACGAGCTGGATCCGGACCTGGCCGATTACCTGCTGTTGCCCGAGCCCCGGGAACTGCCGCCCGCCGGTTTTCTCGGGGTGAGGCTGGCGTCCGGGGCCGAGGGGCCGCAGGTCCAGGGCTTCGTTCCGGATAGCCCGGCGCGCGAGGCCGGGGTTCGGAAGCTCGATCGTATCTTGCGCATCGACGGCGAAGAAATTGGCGCCTATTCGGATATTCGCCTCGCCTTGATGGGACGAGCCCCCGGCGACCGGGTCCAGGTGGAGGTGGAGCGCCAGCGCCTGTTCTTCGGCTCAAAAGAGTTGTCGTTCGAGATCGAACTGCAATAGATCAACGATCCGGCGCTTTTTCCGCGGACGATTCGGGTTGGCGTTATACTTTCCCTGCTGAGGGTAAGCAGACAACGGCCGGGGACGGGCATACCGGGGGAGAGCAGCGATGGCGCACGTGGTGGTGGTCGGTGCTGGTATCGGCGGGATGCCGGCGGCATATCAGTTGCGTGCCGAGCTGGACATCCGCCATCAGGTCACCATGGTGAGCCGGCTCGATTACTTCCAGTTCGTGCCCTCCAATCCCTGGGTGGCGGTGGGCTGGCGCGACCGCCAGAGCATCACGGTAGCCCTGCGCCCGCACCTGGAGGCCAAGGGGATCGGTCTGATCCTGGCGGCGGTCGCCCGCATCGACCCCGCAGCCAAGTGCCTGGAACTGGCTGATGGTCAGAACCTGGAGTATGACTTCCTGGTGCTTGCCACCGGCCCCGAACTGGCCTTCGACGAGGTGCCCGGCGCCGGACCGGCAGCGGGTCACAGCCAGTCGGTGTGCACTGTGGACCATGCGGATCGGGCGTGGGCCGCCTACCGGCGCCTGCTCGACGAGCCGGGTCCCTTGGTGGTCGGGGCCCTGCCGGGCGCGAGTTGCTTCGTGCCTGCCTACGAATTCGTGTTCATGCTGGATGCGGATTTGCGCAAACGCCACCTCCGCGAGCGCCATTCCATCACTTTCGTCACCTGCGAGCCCCATATCGGCCACCTGGGACTTGGGGGGGTGGGAGACTCCCGGGCGCTGTTGCAGCAGAATATGGCCCGCCGCGGAATCGACTGGGTTATCAATGCGCGGGTTACGGAGGTCGAGCATGGGCGCCTGCAGCTGGAACAGGCCCGGGCCCGTCCCGAGGTTGCCCTGTGGTGCGGCGACACCGTGTCCTTTGAAGAGGGGCAGGCCCGGCGCCGGTACTAACGTCCTCTCGCAACACTCCTGGAGCGGCATGCCCCCCTCGGACCAAGCGACCCCGAAAGGTGACG
>CBDUCL010000243.1:0-4599 GCA_965365625.1 uncultured Chromatiales bacterium
GATCCAGCAGGTCCGCATCCCGCTGCCGCTGGCGGTCGAATTCGGGCCGCAGGATCTTGACCGATACCTGGGTGCCGTCCGCGAGCGCAGCCCGGTGCCACTGAAACAGGGGGGTAGCGCGGAGCGGTTCGCCCAGGGTCTGCAGCAGCTCCGCGGCGTCGGCGCCCAGTTCCCGCTGCAGCAGGGCGCGAATGCCGCGAGCCGAGGTTGGGGCGATGTGGCCCGGTTCCGGCGCCAGCTCATAGCAATCCGCCAAGGGGAGCAGGTCCGCCCGCAGGGAGAGAAACTCCCCGAACGCGGAGAACAGCGGCCCCAGTTCATCGAGCAGTTGGCGCAGCCGGGCGCTGGGAGCGGTCTCGCTACCCAGAATTTCGGTCGGTGTGAGGGTCCGGATGCGCTTTCGCCAGAGTCCGGCGGTTTCGAGTTTGGCGCGCAGCGCCCGTTGTCGTTGGCGGCGCGCTGCGGCTGCGGACCTGGCGGCTCGCCAACCCATGAATCCGATCAGGCGCTTGGCTTAGGGGTTTCGCCTTGCCCGCCAGCCTCCTGCTCCGGCGGGCACTTTTTCTCTTCCTCGACCGCTTCGCGCAGGGCGCTGGCCGACTTTTCGGCCATGTCCGCAGCCAACTCGGCGAAGCGTTTCGGTTTGGTGTCGTCCGATTTGAAGATATCGAACAGCAGATCGATCGTCTCGCGCTGGAAACGGTTGCCCGCATCGAACACTTTTTGCGCGCGCTCGCCGAAACGCTCGCCGGCGGCATCCGAGACCGCCTCCAGGTCCTCCTTGATCCAGTCCTCGCGCTTTTCGTCCTTGTTCTTCTTCTCCCTCAACATATTTCTCATCTGCTCCATTCCGAGCAGCGACATGGCAAGAGAGAAGCCGACAACCGATTTCACCAGTTCGCGCATCAAAAGACCCTTTGATTCGGTCTGCCATCACTACTTTAAGTATATGCCCCCCAGCAGGGTGCGCAACATCAGGATGCCGGCAATGGCCGAGACCATGGACTGGGCGCTGAACAGGTTGAAACCCCATTGCATGGGCATCTCCCCGGAGCCGGCCAGAAACGCAGAGAAGGCGCAAAGCAGCCCGTAGAGCAGGGCGCGTCGGCGCAAATCCGCTGCGTCATCTTCCGCGCTGCGCGATAGCCCTCCGCGGTCCCGAGCCTCGCGGTCGATCACCCGGGTCGTGGCGGCGGGCCCTTCGGCAAGGAGCGTGATCCCATCGACCGTCAGGTCCGCGACGTTTTCCAGCGACAGCCACTCCCGCCGTACGATCGCCTCCAGGTAGCTCCTGCACACGTCCTCCAGGTGGCGGCCGACGTCCAGGTCTGGAGCGAAGCGGGTGATCAGGCCGTCCGCGGTGATCACCGAGCGCAGGTAGCGGATCACGTCCGGCGCCGGCCACAGGTTGTTGACACGCGACAACTTCAGCATGTCCAGCATAACGATGCTGAAAGTGACCCGGAGTTGGGGCTCCGGCTCGGCGCCGCCGCGGTCGAACCATTTGTCCATCAGCTCGCCCAGCCCCTGACGGAACCCCTCTATATCCGAATCGTCCTCGATGTCCGCGATGCTCAGGAAATGCACCATCATGGTTTCCGAGTCCGCCCGGGTGAGGGCCAGGGTCATGGACACCATGGTGCGCCGGAAATGGGGCGACAGCGATCCGGTGATGCCGAAATCAACGTAGCCGACCGTGTTGTCGCGCAGAATGAACAGATTTGCCGGATGCAGATCGGCATGGAAGAGTCCGTGGTGGAAGGCATCGCTGACGAAATTGCGCACGATATTGCGTGCGAACGCCTCGCGGTCGAATCCCAGTTCCCGCAGCCGTTGCGCGAGCGCCTCGTCGCTGCGGCCTAGGGAGCGGATGTAATCAAGGACCATGGGCCCTTCCATGAACTCCGCCACCAGGATACGCGGCGTGGTGAACTCGTCGCGTATCTCCGGTACCGCCTCCTCGGCATTGTCGCGGGCGTTGTATCCGAGCGAGGCCATAAAGCGCGCTTCATAGCGATAATCCAGCTCCTCGTGGGTCCAGGAGCAGAACTCCCGCGTCGCGCGCACCAGCCACATCCAGCGGTTCAGGCGCAGCACGGCAATGGCCGCGGCGAACGCCCGCATCATCAGGATATCCGCAGCGAAGTCCGATTCGACGGTGGGCCGCCGGACCTTGACTGCATACTTGCGGCCGTCGAGATACGCCACATGCACCTGGCCGATGGAGGCGGAAGCGACCGGCACCGGATCGAAATCGTCGAATACCCGGTCGGGCCGCTCGCCCAGGTCTTCACGGAAGGTCGTCTCTACATGGCTGTAGGCAAAAGGCGGCACCCGGTCGAGCAGATCGAACAGGGCATCGCAATAGGCCACCGGCAAGGCATCCGGTTGCAGGGACAGGACCTGGCCGAATTTGATATAGGTCCCCCCGAGGTCCTCCAGCAGCTGCCGCAGGCGCTGGGGTCCACGCCCATCGCCGCCGCCGGGGCGCACCCCTTGCCATAGCAACCGCATGCCGTGCACCAGCAGTACACGGAACACGTGCACCACGCGCCGTAGCTTGAGAAAACCGAATCCTCGCATGAGCCCCCGATCTGGCGCGAACGCACTTCGCCGCTTTCACCGCAGCGGTTTATCCTATGTCAACCCATCGGGATTATAGCCCCGGGAAAGACGAAGACTCGCATGGATGGCCGCCTTATCCAGCTGCCGGCGATTCTCGTGGGGTAGCAACTTCGGCGTGTGGTCGATCGGCGAGGTGCTTGAATCGGCATTGGTTGCGGCCAAAAGCTGGCGTTCTCGATCCCGCTTCGGGTATGCTTGAGCGCGCTGAATTATCGGTCCGGGCAGGGCGCCGGGGGATTTTCCAGCGGGGTTTCCGGGCCCCTTCCCAGCCGGATGCGAGAGTTACTGGAGAGGTGGCTGAGCGGCCGAAAGCGGCGGTCTTGAAAACCGTTGAGGGTTGATCCCCTCCCAGGGTTCGAATCCCTGCCTCTCCGCCAAATCAAAACAAGTTACGGGCTCTTTTGAGATTTTTTCTACCTTTGGCTTTTTTTGCGCCCAGTTGAGGCCACGAAAAAACAGGCCCCGAGGTGTTGCCATCAGTCTCGGGGCTCTAATCGGTACCCAACCTGGGTTGGGGTTTGGGCAAGGCGGTCGTCAACGCTATCTCCCGCTGCCATTGTCTGCACCCACTTTGCTGGGGAGACCGGCAATAGCCCGTATCCGAAAGTTAAAAAAAGGCAACTTCAGCGCTGTGGCCGCCTGGCTCGGTTCCTGCCGCCGATGCTCGGAACGAACCAACCCCTTAGTTCCTCTCCACCAGGTTCAATAACGCATCAGGGTCCAGATCCGCCAGCGGCCTGGGGCCGCCGGCGGTGACGGTCAAGACCTCCACCCGGCGCTCGATGCGAATCCGCCCGGCGGTCTCGAGCAACGCCTTGGCCCGGCGGCGTTTCTTGATCCGGTCGGCCAGGTCGAGCACCGCGAGCACGGCCGAGGGGATGGACGCCACCAGGGCCGCGACGGCCACCGGATCGACGGCCTTGGGCCGGGCCGCGGCCTCGGCATCCAGCGGCCGGGCCGCCAGCTCCAGGTCCGGATCGTCCAGCGCAACCGCCAGATCGCGGGCTGCGGCTTCGGCCTCGCCGCCGTCAATAATCAGCTCCAGGTCTTTCATCGGTTTCGATCTCCAGGGTCGGGAAGCGGGGTCGTCTACCGGCGTCGAGGTTCGGGATGAGAAAGATCCCTGTTTCGATGCGGGGCCGATTCCGTGTCATGCCGGGCCGTCGCAGCTCATACCCGCTTGTTCGAGAATCTGCTCGATCTGGCCGGCCTCGGGGATGCCTAGGCGGCGGGCGTCGGCCAGGGCTTGGCACAGCAATGTGCTGGCCTCCGCGCGGTGCTCACTATCACGCTACCCGAGGAAACCAACGCGATAGCCGGGGGTGAGCCTACCTGGGCCCGGTTGCAGGATGCGGCTGGCGACAACCGCGTTGACGGCGACGTAGGTATCACCGGCTCCGGCGCTTTCGTGGAGATGCAAGAGGACAGCGCGAACCCGGGGCACGTCGAAACCATCATAGACGGCGGGCTAGTAATCGTGACCAGTGCGTCCCTCACTGAGGGAAACGCCTAGTGTGGCCACGGATCTGGTCTTCGATGTCGTCTGGACCGGTACCCATGATCTGGTATTCGGGGGAGACCCAAGCGAGATCCCAAGCAGGAATATTGCGGTTTCCGGTACGCTCGCCGGCCTGTCGGGCTCGATCTCGGCGGTTTACGACAACGCGGTATGGCGTGGGGTTGGCCCGCCGATCGGATCTCGATTCGAGCAGGCCGAGCCGTTGCCGGCGGGGATCGCAGCCCAGTATCGGGAAAGCCAGCGCACGCCGGTCACGCGGGCGTCCCTGTGGCAGGAGGGTGGAGGGCTTGCGGATGAGAGCCGATCGTTTCACCGCCAGCTCACGCCCAATCCGGCCGATCGCGCCGCCCGGTTTCAGGACGGGGCCCCCGTCGCCGATTGCACCGCGTCTTTCTGGGACTCACTTAGCCCGGCCGCCCGGCCCGGCCTTCGGTCGCGACACGAGGAAGCGGCCC